>WRKY01000043.1 GCA_009777895.1 Oscillospiraceae bacterium | reverse complement strand
TATCTCAAAGAAAACGAGTTTCGATTTAATAATCGCGGCCATGATTTATATCAATTTTTATTGAAAGATTTTAGGGATAATCCTCTCTAATCTTGTCGAGACCCTTAATTTATACGGCAATGAGGCACCTCTTACAAATGCAGGCGATGCCTCAAACTCAAAAAAATTGACATTCTACCCCATTTTTGCTATACTTAATTACTCGCAAAAGCGAAATAATGAAAGGGTACTGGATTTTGGATTTTAGACATTAGATTTCCCGAGGCTATCTAACACCTTTAATCTGCAATCTAACAAATGCGAATGCCACGAAAAGAGCATATTCGAAATTTTTCTATCATCGCCCACATCGACCACGGCAAGTCAACCCTTGCCGACCGCCTTTTGGAGGTGACCAACGCCGTCGCCAAGCGGGACATGACCAGTCAACTACTGGATAACATGGATCTTGAGCGGGAGCGGGGCATCACCATCAAGGCTCACGCTGTCACCGTGAAGCACACCGCCGCCGACGGACAGGAATACACACTTAACCTCATCGATACCCCCGGTCACGTGGACTTTAACTATGAGGTTTCCCGCTCTCTCGCCGCCTGCGAGGGCGCTCTTTTGGTCGTGGACGCCTCCCAGGGCGTGGAGGCACAGACCCTTGCCAACACATACCTTGCCCTTGACCACGATTTGGCGCTTGTACCCGTCATCAACAAGATTGACCTCCCCGCCGCTGAACCCGACCGCGTTGCCGTCGAGGTAGAGGAGATTATAGGGATTGACTGCGCCGACGCTCCCCGCGTATCCTCGAAAACGGGGGAGAACATCGCCGACGTTCTAGAGCATATTGTCACCCAAATACCGCCCCCCGAGGGGGACGACACATTGCCCCTGCGGGCGTTGGTTTTCGACAGCGTCTATGACAGCTACAAGGGCGTTATTGTCTATGTACGCGTTATGGACGGCACACTCAAAGCAGGGGACACCATGCGCCTGATGGCGACGGGGGCTCAGTTCGGCGTCGTGGAGGTGGGACACATGACCCCCACAGGCACAACGCCCGTGGATATTCTCCGCGCGGGGGAGGTAGGATATATTACCGCCTCCATCAAGACTGTCGCCGACGCGCGGGTGGGAGATACCGTCACCACGGCGGAAAATCCTGCTGCCGAAGCGCTGCCTGGCTACCGCACTGTATTACCCATGGTGTTTTGCGGCGTTTATCCCGCTGACGGCGCGGACTATGAAAACTTGCGCGATGCTCTGGAAAAGCTTCAACTCAATGACGCCGCGTTGTCCTATGAGCCGGAAACCTCAGGCGCCTTGGGCTTCGGCTTCCGCTGCGGATTTTTGGGGCTGCTCCACATGGAGATTGTCCAGGAGCGCTTGGAGCGGGAATACGACTTGGACTTAGTCACCACAATCCCCAGTGTTATCTACCGTGTTCACATGAACGACAAGAGCGTTGTTGAGATTGACAATCCCACCCACTACCCCGACCCCTCGCAAATCCAATATATGGAGGAACCCTACTGCAAGGCGCATATTTATGCCCCCGCCGAATATGTGGGCGCGATTATGGATCTGTGTCAGGAACGGCGCGGCGAGTATAAGCACATGGATTATGTGACCCCCGAGCGTGTGGATATGCAGTATGACCTGCCATTGAACGAGATTATATATGACTTTTTCGACAGTCTGAAGAGCCGCACCAAGGGCTATGCGTCCTTTGATTACGAGATTGCCGACTATCGCCGCTCGTCACTGAACAAGCTTGACGTACTGCTCAATGGCGATGTGATTGACGCGCTGTCATTCATAATCCATCAGGAAAAAGCATATGCCCGCGCCAGGAAAATAGCCGAAAAATTGCGGGAGCATATTCCGCGGCAGATGTTCGAGATACCGATTCAGTTGGCAATCGGCGGCAAAGTCATCGCCCGTGAAACGGTAAAAGCTATGCGCAAGGACGTGTTGGCAAAGTGTTACGGCGGCGACATAACTCGCAAGAAGAAGCTCCTTGAAAAACAAAAAGAGGGCAAAAAGCGTATGCGTCGTTTCGGCAGTGTTGAAGTGCCGCAGGAGGCTTTTATGGCGGTATTGAAATTGGACGGGTGAGACTTGTTGGCTAGTTGAGCAGTTTGTTTACAGACTTTTCCTTGGAATGTACATAAAATTGGAAAATTGCTTGACATTCGATTATTTATATGCCAAAACGTGTGCTTTTTGACAATACAGCTAATTTATTGGAGGCGAAAATGAAAAAGACTACCTACTGTTTTATTCTAATCGCGCTGCTGATTTTATCTTCAGCCTGCGGGGTGTCGCCTCCGGCGACACTTGATTATACTGCCGGAAGCGAGATTTTGAGCAGTGTATCTACAAACCCTACAACACAAGCTACAACAGGACAAACATCAGCGTCAACCTCAATAGCTACTACGGCACAATCTACAGCGACGACCGCAACAAAGACCTCTTCAGAAACAAGCAGTGCAGTGAGCTTCAGTGCCATCACAGCCAAAACATCCTCAAATGCAGTTACCGAAACGGTAACCCAAACTCAAAAAACAACCAACATATCTTCTGTGAATTACAGCGCAAACGCGCTCAGTGAGGCAAAAAAGACTGTCAACAAAATGTCTCTGGATGAAAAAATCTGGCAGATGTTTTTCCTTTCTCCTGAAAAGTTTACAGGGGAAAGCAGTCATACCATTGCCGGTAAAGCAAGCAAAGATGCTCTCAAGGGGAAGCCGGTAGGCGGTTTATTGTTCCACGCATATAATTTTGTGTCACCGGCACAAACGAAAAAGTTGCTTTCGGATTTGCAGAGCTACTCTACCATTCCGTTATTCCTGTCCGTTGATGAGGAGGGCGGTGGCGTTGCCCGCATTGGCAATAACGCGCTCATGAATGTGCCGAAGGTACCATCGATGAGTTCTATCGGTAAGACGAAAGAACCAACAAAGGCATATGGCAGTGCTAAAACCATCGCCGGCTACCTGACAAAGCTTGGTTTCAACCTTGACTTCGCTCCGGTGGCGGACGTTATAACGAATCCTGATAACAAGGTTGTCTTGACCCGTTCTTTCGGCAAAGATGCGCAGCTTGTATCCCAAATGGTTGAACAGAGCGTAAAGGGGTTTCAGAAAAACGGTATAAGCGCAACCCTCAAGCATTTCCCCGGTCACGGCGGCACCGCGAGCGATTCCCACAAGGGCTATACCGTAACAAAACGGACTCTTGAACAGATGAGGGTGGAGGAATTCCTGCCCTTCAAAAAAGGAATTGCCGCCGGCGTAGATTTCGTCATGACGGCGCATATCACGGCAACTAAGACTGATGACAGCGGTCTGCCTGCCTCGTTGTCCAAGTTTTTCATTACGGACATTCTTAAAAACGAACTAGGCTTCAAAAAACTTGTTATAACAGATTCGCTTGGGATGGGCGCGATCACAAAGGAGTTTAGCTCAGGAAAGGCTTGCGTTATAGCGATTGAGGCTGGAGTAGACATACTGCTCAACCCCGCTAGTGCGGACAACGCTTTTACTGCGGTAAAGTCGGCGGTGAAAAGCGGACGGCTGACCGAGGCACGCATTGATGAGAGCGTGGTCAAGATTATTGCCGCTAAGATTGACAGGGGCGTTATGTAAAACGGTGCTTAATTTTTATGTCAATTATCGGCGCGGTTAAAAAGGTACGCATTTTGAAATTGGCATATTTTATCAGAACGGTGCAGGCAAAGTCTGCATTCTAACTAAAAAACCAGTATCGCATACCTTTCCAATGTAAATCTCACTGGTGAATTGTTTATATGCAAGAGCAAGGTTTATGCCTCCAGAAATAAATTTAAAAAAATGCCCGTACTGTGCCGCGCCGATATGTAAAAAACCAAAATAAATTCTTTGCCACTTTACGTCCACTCCTCTTTTCCTTTGCAATTTGCGTTTTCTTAGAACCTGTATTCAGTAGATTAAACAGACAATTTTTGAGCGATTTATTTGCCAAACAAGGCAAAAAACGCAGGAATGATTTGTTCATTTCGAGTATTTTTAACGAATTTTGGCAGATAAAGCACCAAAATGAGATCGTTTCAAGCTACTGAATACAGGTTCTTATATCACCTCAAAAATCTCCGCATACAATAAACCATACCCTGCTTGGGGGTGGTGAATTTGCACGGGGATTATTTTTGGCACGGATCTCCCTGTCCCGAGGCGGGGCAGGTTGTTTTGTTGCGCGGCTGCCCGGACGGCAAAAAAAATCGCCTTTTGGAGCTTTTGGCGGGCTGCTACAACAAAAACGGCGAGGAAACACAGTGTTTTGCCGCTCCATTGCGCCCTAGCCAATTGGTAGCCCTTTACCTGCCCGCGCGGGAGGTAATTTTTTTGGACAGCCACTTCGCGGGGGAGATGGCGGGGACGTACGAGTTCTCTCTGGATGAAGGGAGAGACTGGACTGCCCTGGCGGAAAACGCGGGAGAAATTGCCATGCTAGACAAAAAAATCACCGCCTGTGAGGAAAAATACCGCCGCTTTTTCAAAACCGCCGCCCTACTGCAAAACCGCTTTAACGCCCTGGATGTCAAACGCCTGAACAAGGCACGGTTGGAGAGATGCGCCTTGCGCCTTGCCGAAAAAGAGTTTCCTCAACCCACCGACGCGGCAGGGCAAGAGGAAATCCGCGCCTTGTCCGCCATGAGCGGCAAAGGGATGGCGGCACGGTTTTTGACTATCGCCAACCTCTGCGACAGGCTCATCCTAATGGAGGATTTCAGCGGCGGTGCCGGGGATTACCTCCTGAAAGCCTTACGCCGTCACGCGTTGGAAAGAGGGCTGAACATCACCGCCTGCTACTCGCCATTGGGGACTCAAGGAGGGGATTTACCCTCAAAACAGACCTGTCAACCCAACACAGAACTGGACTTTTTGTTTATTCCTGCCCTGAAATTGGGGGCGGGTGTGTGTAACCGCTTTCACAATCCAGAGGCGTTGATTGCTGCTTTGGACGGGAATAAACGTTTCACCCATATGCGCATTTTGCGTTCAGAGCGCTTTTATTTCAAGCTTTCCCACACCGAAAAACGGCGTATGCGCTTTTTACACCGCGCCCAATGGGAATTATTAGATGAGGCGAGCCGCGCTCTAGCCCTGCGTGAGGAGTATCTTGAGCGTTTGGAGGGCTTATACGGACAGTGGGACGGCTTGGACGATTTGTGGGAGGTGCAGGAGAGATGCGAGGATTTGGGCTAATCAATACCCAATAAGCACAGCAATCCACATAACAAGCGCGCTCAGGGCGAATGCGAGCAGGAACATTGGCGCGAACCAACGCATGAATTTGCCGTATGATACGCCCAACAGACCGATTGCCAAAATCATCAGTCCGCTTGTGGGATAAAAAACGTTACCGATACCATCGCTCAAACAAAAAGCGAGGGTCAGGCTTTGAGCGGAAAGTTCTAGCATCCGTGATAGGGGCAGAACGATAGGTATGATGAGCAGGACTTTTGCCGTGCCGCTGCCAACGAAAAATTCCAATAAAAATACAAAGGCGAAGATGGCGAACAATGCCCATATGGGTGTAAAATCCGCCATTAGATTATGTACGTGAAAGAGAAGAGTGTGGATGATTTTGCCCTCGTGGAGGATGTAGGTTATGCACAGTAAAAGCAGGAGCATTGGGATTGCGGGAGCGATGGTTTTCACGCCGTCAAAAAAGCCTTTGGAGATTTCTTTTCCTGTCATTCCCCTGTGTTTTGCCGCCAAAAGTCCGCCTAGCGGGAACAAAACCGCCATGGACACAAGGGGCATAAAACCCAAAACGTCGTCCAGTGCCGCAGGGATTTCCATAACGCTGCGCAACAAGAACGCGATGCCCGAAATGACGATTACTCCCGCGATACAGCCCACAAAAATTTGTGTCGCCGACTTGATTTTCGGCAGTTTCAGGGCGGTAGTTCTGTCTATGGAAGCGTATTTTTCCCGCAGGACTTTGTCCGTTTCGTAGGCTAAGGACTTTTTTGGATTTTTATCAATGCGTTTACCATAGAAGTACAGAAACCCGTACAGCAGTGCGTACATCAGCACGAACACAAACACGCGATAAATCAGCCCCGAGAAGATTGGCAAATCCGCCCATTTTTGCATTATCACAACGTTAAATGGGTTGAAAGTGGCGGCGGAAAAGCCGATTGCCACCGAGAGAAAACTCATGCCAAGTCCCATTAGGGAGTCCCAACCCAAGGTCAGAGCGATTGCCGCCGCTAGAGGCACGAGGGTGACGCTTTCCTCCAAAATTCCGATGACCGAGCCTAAGAGCATACAGATTAGCGTGACTAACGCCAAGAGTGTGTAGCGTTTTTCGGCGTATTTTTCCGCTACAGAACACAGGCAAAACTCAAGCACACCCGATTTGTCCAACACCAAAAACGTGCCGCCGATAAGGATGATGAACAGGATGATACCAAAGCCCATGAGGGCTTGCGGTGAGGTGAAAATAAGGGCGGGAGCGGCAAATATTTTCCAGATTTCCATCTTCCACGCAGTTTCTTCATATGTTCCGGGGATGACCTCCCCCACGTCGTTGAGTTGATACTCTCCCCGTGGGACGATTTGTGTCAACGCCCCCACAGCCATTAAGACGACAATGAGCAGGATACTCAGTGAGATGATAGTTTTCTTGCTGAATTGGATACCCTGTTGCTGTCCTTTGGGTTCTAACTTTTGTGACATTTTTTTGCTCCTTAAGATGCTAGGCTTTTAGTTATCGGCTCCGTGCATTATTGCAGGCATGGAGCTTATCTAGCAGTATAAAACACCAGTATAGTGGCAGCCCCACCTACAGTCAGTTCATATTATACAGCCTATACGCTAAAAAATCAAGAGGTGATCTACGGGTTCTATGCAGAACATGAATCGAATTTAATCACCTCACCCTAAAATGTTCAAAAGCTTATTGCTGTTTTTTGAAACGGAAATACTTAGCTTAGATATCTATTCCAAAATTATTTTGCATTATATTCAAAGGGTCAAATAATTTTTGCACACTGGCATAATAAACTTTATATCCCGGCGGCAGCAATTCATGTATAAGCTTTTTTTTCAACTTGCCCACACCGTTTTCCACCGCCAACAGTCCGCCTTGTGTGGCAATCCGCGCGGACCAGTGTTCTATAAGCTGTGTACATTCAACTTTTTGAGCCGACGTTTTGGGCACAAGATTCACATGAGCCTGCTCGCTTAACACATGACCAAAGCAGAATACAGATATACCTGCATTCATCGCTTCATGGCGGCATCTGTCCAGCACTTCCCATACGTACTTTGACTGAAAATCCAAGTCGCACTTTATCACGTCCGGCAGCAGAGCGCGTGCTTTATCTATTTCCCCGTTCACAAGTTCGTGGACCGCATGGCACAGCGCACGGAACTTTCCCATTTCCGTCAGACCCTCCGCCGCCCAGGCATCCTCTTCCCGTCCGCCATTGTCCAGAAAAATATTGAGAATTTCCGCCAAGGCATCCTCCATAGCGTTCTCATCCTCGCCGGCAAACTCCATATACAGCGCTTCAAGAGCGTCGTTAGACAGATTTTGCACACCGGATACAGGATTAGTGTGTAACAAGTCAAGTACCCCAGAGTCAAAATATTCACAGCCTGTTAGCGTCGTCATATTAGGCATAGCATTGACAAAAAGCTTTGCACGGCTTGGGCGTGTGAAAAATAAGAGTACTCCCCAATTTACCTTGGGTATGGGTAGCAACGTAAGTTCCATTTCTGCCGCAATGCCCAAACGCCCTTCGCTGCCTGCCAGAAGATCAATTAAATCCATTCCGGGGTAAGGGAGCTGCCCGTTAAAAACTGCTTTGTCCGGGACATTCGGAAGGAGAATGCAAGAGCCGTCCGGAAGAATACAGCCAATTTCGTCAAAGACAAATTCCCCGCGTTTTAAACACCAGAGCGCCCCTTGCGGCGTTATCCATGAAAGAGAGAACACAGAGCTTGAAAAAGCCCCATAGCGCATACGCTTTAGCCCCAATGCATTACAGGCAAAGCAACCGCCCAACGAGGCGTTTTTTTCTGTTGGATCCGGCGGAAAAAAATAAGGCTTGTTACGTAAATAGGCATCAATCTGTTCCAAGGTAACGCCCGCTTCTGCCCGTAAAAAGAATCTTCCGCATTCTTCACGCAAGCCCAAAATCCGGTCCATGCCTCGCGTTGACAGCAACAAACCGCCCTGGGGAATACTGCCTCCCACGACTCCAGTGGCGGCTCCTTGTACTGTTACCCGTTTGCCGCTTTGTGCCGCATAATGCATCGTCTGTACCAGTTGCTCTATATCTTTTGGACACGCTATTGCTTCGGCACTGCCTTCTAGGCGCGATTCATCCCGCAGCATTCCGGCGTATTTTTCACTCATTTCTTCAAACATAACGGGATGCTCCCTTCTCCAACAGCGTATTAAGCAATTCTTCAGCATTGATGATAATCCCGTAATCGGCGTATTTGAAAATCGGTGCGTCTGGGTCAGTGTTTACCGCGATGAGCGTTTTTGCCTTTTCTATCCCAGTCATAAACGCCGCCGCGCCGGAAACGCCAAAGGCTACGCAGACATCCGGCTGTGTGATAACTCCCGATTGCCCGATAACCAAATGCATCCCGCCCCAAGCGTTTTGCGCCGCCCCCCGTGTGATTCCTGTTTGTCCACCAAGGCGTACAGCCAATTCCTGTAACTTTGCGATTCCCTCCGCGTTGCCCATGCCGCGTCCACCCACAAGGAGCAACCTAGCCTCCGGCAGGGGATTGGAGGGGATTTTCTCCTCACGCAAAATCTCCTTGATTGAGGGGTTGCAATATTCCGGCAGCGAGTTAGCGATTATTTCTTCTATCACAGTTGGGGATGTTATCCACACTTGTTTTTCATTGCCGATTGGTCTTAGCCATTCAATATTAGAGCCGCAGACCTTTGTTATTACGCTTTTGCCGTCCTCGCTTATGCCGGTTACGCCGTTGATACAGTCCAAATTATTTCTGATTGCAAAGCGTATTGCCGTATCGGCACTGCTAGCCGTAAAGACCGATACATTAGAGGGCACATTAAAAGAGGGTGCAGCGCTTTTATCCTGTGCTATTTTTTTTGAAATTTCTGCGCTTTTCATTATTTTCACAAGCTCGTCGGCGGCACTTTCGGGAGCCAACATTTGGATGGGGCGCTCCTGCTGCTTATAAACCAGGAGGGAGGATTGAGTTACTTCCCGCTCCTCAATCCCAATCACCGTTTCTTTGTGTTTTGCCGCCTCCAGCCGTTTTCGCAATGTACTAGCACGTAGCACGGTGACAGGGCTGTTGCCGACAACCACCGCAATCGGCGTGGAGATTCTCAATTCCCGGCGCATACCGCCATGAAGCTGCCGCACAATCAAACCGCCCTGCTCCCATGTGACATTTTCGACCTCTGCTAGCAGGGGCATTCGCAGTTCTTCCGCCGCGTAATAGGGCACTGTACCTGTATCGGCATAGCCTGCCTGTTTGCCCATAAACACAATGTCCGGTTTTTTTTCCGCTAGCCGCGCCGCAAGCAGTTTCCCTGTTTTGACAGGAGAAAACTCAATGCGCGCGTCAAGGCGCAAGATTTCGTCATAGCCCGCCGCAAAAAGATTTTTCCGTATGTTAGGCAGAAGTGACGGCGCTAGCGTAACAGCACCCAAATGCACCTCATAGCCCTCATGTAGCAGACTCTCTTTGAGCCGCAGGGCGATTTCAAGAGAGGATTCATCAAAACAATTGATTTCGTTTTTGGCGTAGCTGATATCACTGTCCAAACTGAAACTAGCCCAGTCAGACTCCAACACGTGGCTGAAGTCCGGCTGAACCTTAAAGCAGACCCAGATATTTAGACTTTTCATGTATCACCAATTAAAACGTGTATGTTTATACCAATAGTACGCCTTTATTCAAAATCCCCTTGGGGTCAAGAGCGTTCTTTAGCTTATACATCAGCGCATAGGAAGAGCCGTGCTCCTCGGGCATCCAAGCCGTGCGGTATTTACCTGAGCCGTGGTGATGGGCGATGCTGCCGCCGCGCTTGAGTGTCTCCTCCATGATTGTGCTGATTATTTTCATATATATCGGCTCGGCATCCTCCGCTTTTTTTACCCCTGCGCCGAAAGTGAAGTAGATATTGGTGCCGTTTATATAGCTATGGGACGAGTGTCCGCCGATTGAGAAGAGTGTGGGAACCTCTTTGGGCATACGCTCCAAAACGGCGGCGTGAATATCTCCGATCACCGACCAGGGAGCTGAAATTTCACAGGTATCCGCTACCAGTTTCATTTTGTAATAAAGGTCAACATCCATCGTGTCGCAGACGTCGTTGCGGTGAATGATCCAATGCTCCATGGGCTTTGTGCCAAGGTCAACAGTGTTATAGCTCTTAAGGATTTTCTCAATCCCCTCACCGGTCGCATCGGCAATAGCTTTCGGTCCGTCGGCAAGAAAACGCAGCACGCACCATCCCTCGGGGGCGATGCAGTCTAAATCACGTTCATTTTCAACCTCGTCATGCAGACGCGCAACAGCCGGTCTGTAGCCCTGAACCATGATTTCACGCAGAGCCGCAAGACCGTTTTTCATGCTGTCAATGCCATAGCAATGCATCCAACGGTTTTCCGGGGCATAGTTGAAGATTTTCAGCGTCGCTTCAGTGATAAAGCCAAGCATTCCCTCACTGCCGATGAATATGTGCCGCAAATCGGGTCCCACTGAGCGGCGCGGGTTGTTTTTAATGCGTACGATTTCTCCGTTCGCCAGTACGCCCTCCAGACCAACGACCAAATCCTCAATGCCGCCGTAAAGAGTGGACCACTGACCGATACTGCGGGTGGCGACAAGACCGCCCACATGAGCCATGGGCAGGGATTGCGGTAAATGCCCCGTGGTGTAACCGCGTTTGTTCAGGTAGTTTTCAAGGTATTCCAGTGGGGTGCCGCAGCGCACTGTCACCCACATATTTGTTTCGTCTAGCTCCAGGATTTCATTCAGCTGCGAACCGTCTATGATAACGCCGCCCTCAACAGGCTCCACACCCTGGGTGACGCTGGAGCCGCCGGTGCGCGGCACGGTATCGATTGCGTTTTCGTTAAGAAAAGCGAGCAACGCGCTGACATCCTCAACGCTTTTGGGCTTGGCAACACACGCCGCTTTGGGTACCCGATACTCTTTAGCGCCCCGCTCGTACTGCCGGAAGCCAATGTAGTCTTTCGAGCTGACTAAAACAACTTCCGGATCGGTGATGATTTTATCGTGTCCAATCAATTCGCCGAGTTTTTGTGTCAGTAATGTGATATCCATAATTTTTCTCCATATATATGTGTGATTATATGCCGCACGCTGTACTTTATAGTCGATTAACTTGAAAAATGGCTGAGGATTTGCGAGAATATTTTTCGTCTGGCAAGGAAAAAAGCG
>WRKY01000042.1 GCA_009777895.1 Oscillospiraceae bacterium | reverse complement strand
AATCGCCCCTCGGGCAATGCCCTCCTGGCGTCCCAAAATCTGCTGTGCCTTTAAAATCAACTCTCCTGTTGATCCCGCGCTGACAAAGGCACTGCCCTTATTGCCCGCCAAAGCCTGCAACCCCTGGGTGATGCTCTCCACTTCTTTCACATCCGCACCGTATTTTTCACGCGCCAAAACACAGCCCTCCAACACGCTGCTTGGGGCGTTGTCGCCGCCGTTTATGTCAACAAAGATGCTCATGTGATTTCTCCTTAGAGTACACGCAACTCAGGGTTGAAGAGATTCTCAGCCCTTTATCCCGAACCCATCACCACACCTCATTGCTGTCCATCCAACCGCCGCCGCGTTCAATCTAAACTTTAACAGTCCACCCAAAAGTGTCCTCAATCTTACCCCACTGAATGCCAGTGAGTGTATCATAAAGTTTTTGGGAAATCTTACCGATTTCTCCGCCATTGATATTCATGTCCTTGTTTTCCCAACGCAGCAGTCCCACAGGGGAAATAACCGCCGCAGTGCCGGTGCCGAACACCTCATCTAGCTTGCCCGCGTCGTACGCATCGGCAACTTCTTGTATGGAGATGGGTCGCTCCTGTACGCTCATGCCCCAATTTTTCAGGATGTCGATACAGCTCGTACGGGTAACTCCGCCCAAAATGCTGCCCGTCAATTCGGGGGTCACAATCACGCCGTCGATGACGAAAAACACGTTCATCGTGCCGACTTCCTCGATGTATTTTCGCTCCACGCCGTCCAACCACAGCACCTGTGAAAAGCCGAGTTTGTAGGCATCCCCTTGGGCTTTTAGGCTCGCGGCGTAATTGCCGCCCGCCTTGGTGAAGCCCATGCCGCCCTTGACGGCGCGCACGTAATTGCTCTCAACATAAATTTTCACGGGGTTCAGTCCCTCGGGATAGTAGGCACCAACGGGGGAGAGTATCACACAGAAAATCAGGTTTTTCCCTGGGCGAACGCCAATAAATGGATCCGCGGCGAAGATGAACGGGCGGATGTAAAGGCTCGTGCCGTCGGCAGTGGGGATCCAGTCCTCGTCCACGCGAATCAACTCTTTGATTGCCTCCACGGCAAATTCCTCGTTTATGGGGGGGATGCACAGTCTGTCGTTGGAGAGGTTGAGGCGTGCCATGTTTTTGTCCGGGCGGAACAGGGACACCGAGCCGTCGGCGGCGCGGTACGCTTTCAGCCCCTCAAAAACCTCCTGTCCATAGTGCAGGCACATCGCCGAAGGGTCAAGGCTCAGGGGACCATAGGGCACAATGCGCGGACTGTGCCAACCCTTGCCCTCATCGTAATTCATGAGGAACATATGGTCGGTGAAATAGTTGCCGAAACCGAGATTATTCTGGTCGGGTTTTGCCTTTGGGCTTTGTGTACGGGTGATTGTGATTTGCATATCAACACTACCTTTTCTTAAGGGCTTATTTTTTACAGCGTTTGAGCGGGTACGTCGCATAATTATACCACAGTTTTGAGTTTTTTATTTTCTTCAAAAGAAATTAGAGACTGTCAACACGAGATGAAATGGGTATTGAGGAATGAGGTTTGGATTTTCCTCCACCGCTGTAATATTTCCCATTGACCCGGCGTAAATATTGTGCTAGAATATATGTCAGTGATCGGTGAACCCGGTTAATACTAGGGATTGTTGAAAATCTACCTTTCGTTTTTCAACATCGCCATAAAAACAAGGATTTAATATGGGAAAAGTATCAAAAAAAATATTCGCGTTAGTATTGGTTTTAAGCATTGGCTTGGGATTGTTTTCCTCCTGTAACACAGTGAATCCCATAGACAGCGAGCTTGAGCACTCAGCATACACAAATTATTACGATACAAGCAGCGCTGCTACAGCCAGTGAGGAGGACACGGAAGTCATAGCGACATTGCCAGAAACTACCGAGATTGACGTTGGCGCGCCTGACGCGACAACAAGCGCCGCGCAAACCTCGAAAATTCCGGACACTCCCGTGCAAGGGAGCGTCAGCACAGCAAAATCTGGGACAACTACCACTTCCGCCCCTCCCGCACAGCCAAGCAGCTCAAGTACTCAAAAGCCCTCGGCTGCCAATACGCCGCCTACTACCACTGCCTCAACTAGTACTACAAAGAGTAGTACCACAACGAAGCCCGCTACCACCGTGAAAACCAATACCACAACAACGAACACAGCGCAGGCGAGCTTGCGGGGGATTTGGATTAGCTATTTTGAGGTGCCCAAGGCGACAGTTACTAAGGCGCAGTATGAAAAAACAGCTCAGGCAATGTTCGCAGAAATTGCCAAAGCGGGTTATAACACAGCTTTTGTCCATGTGCGGGCGATGGCGGACGCGATTTATCCCAGCGAGGTTTTTCCCTGGGCGAGATGGCTCACGGGAAAGCAGGGCAAAGCGCCGGGCTATGACCCGTTGGCGATTTTGCTCGCGGCGGCAAAGAAAAACGGCGTGGCATTTCACGCATGGTTCAACCCTTTCCGCGTCCAAAGCTCGGGTACGGATACCAAGGATTTGGCGAAAAATAACCCTGCACTAAAGTGGCTTGAAAACTCACCTGACAAGGGCTTGGTGAGTAAAATCGCGGGGGGGATTTACTTCAATCCCGCTGCGACAGAGGTTCATTCCCTGATTTATAGCGGCGTGAAAGAAATTTTGAAGTACAACGTGGACGGAATCCACATTGACGACTATTTTTACCCCACCCAGAGTAAGACAATCGACAGCGCACAGTATGCGGCATACCAAAAAAGCGGCGGCAAACTCTCCTTGGATGCTTGGCGGCGGGCGAGTGTGAACACCTTTGTGGCGGGGCTTTATCAGACGGTAAAAAGCGCAAAAAAGAGTGTCGTGGTGTCCATCAGCCCCGGGGGAAACATCCGCACGAACTACTCCAAGCTATACGCCGATGCGGCTACGTGGGGCAGCAAGACGGGCTATGTTGACCTGCTGATTCCTCAGATTTATTACGGCTTTGAGAACTCCGCTCAGCCCTTTGAAAAAACGGTCAAAGAATGGAACGATTTGGTGAAGATTTCCTCTGTGAAGTTGGCGTTTGGATTGGCGGCATACAAGGTCGGCACGAGTGATAGTTATGCGGGTGCAGGGAAGAACGAGTGGATTGACAAAAGCGATATTTTGGCGCGGCAGGCGGCGGCAATACAAAAAATCCGCCCCCAATCAGGGCTAGTACTGTTTTCTTATTCCTATGTTTTTGGCGGAAATAGGACGAGTAAGCTTGAGAAGGAGCTGAAAGGGCTTTACGGGTTGCGGGTTTGGAGTTAAGGAGATGCACAATAAGCATACAATACCGTTTCAATGAAGGAACCGCTGTAGTGGCGGACGCGGAATTTGTAGTCGGGGTATTGGGCGTGGAGGTACTCCAAAATCTCTAGCATATGCTCATTGCTGTGGTAGATTGATACGGCTAGACGGGGTTTGTGGCGGGAAATTGTCACCGCCGCCCCTTGCAGCGCCTCCATTTCGCAGCCCTCAATGTCCATTTTGATGTAGGTGGGAGCAAATCCTGTTTCCGCAGCAATGCTGTCGATTGTCCGCACGGCAATTTCCTGCTTGCCGTCGTCGGCAACCTTACAGGAACTGTTCAGATTGCCGTGAAAACACAGTGTGGTGTCCTCTTTCCAGACGCCCACTTGAAAGGTGTAGTACTGAACGTTTAGTTTCTTTTCCAAGTTTTTTGAAAGGATTCTGAAGTTTTCGTCGTCAGGCTCGACGGCAATCACTGTGGGGTCGCTGTAACCATGTTTGCGCATAATCTTTGCCAAAGCCGACGCGTTCTCACCAAAAAATGCTCCGCAGTCGAAAAATACCTCGTTTTCCCTCACTGTAAACGCGCTGTCGTCAAAGTAAATTGTGGTGTATCTCCGCTGTAAGTTCCAGATGTCCTTTTGCCTGCGGGTTGTCCTGTATCGAATGACGCCCTGATAAACACGGCGACTCTCCTCGTCATCCAAAATAGCAAGGTTTTCCTTTATTCGATGGGCATTTTCCGCAAAATAACGCCCAGTTGCACGTATTTCATCCCTGCACTCCCGCCTGTCCACAACGTCCATCAATCCGCAAAGAAATCTGCTATTTGGGACAATATACGCGCCGAAATGATGGACGATAGGGTGCAGATGCGTTTTGACCAATACGCGCTGAACTATATCCCAAAGGCGTTTAGCTGTCTTCACGCAACCACTCCTTCCACACTTCGGGGGCGTAGCCCACAGTCGCTCGCCGTCCGTTTCGTACAATGGGCGTTTTATATAGCTCGGGGTAGTCAAAAAGCTTATCTTCCACCGCTTGAGCGCTTGCGAGATAGGCGATGTGGTGCTTTTGGTACGCCTTGCTGCTTACATCGATGAGGGTGTTCATATCGCCGCCAACAGCGGACATAACTGAGCGGTATTCCCCCGCACTGAGACCCTTGCGCAGGATGTCAACCTCATGGACAGCAATGCCGCGTTCCTTGAAGAAGCGCAACGCTTTTTTTGTATCAAAGCACTTTAACTTTCCGAAAATTTGGATTGCCGCCACCGCGTTTTACTCCTTAATCCTGGGCACTAACCGGATAATTATAACTTATTTGTGGAGGGAATGTCAAATGCGCAAGCGTATTATCCAAAAGCCTCCGCCGCGGCAACAAGCCGTAACATACCTTCATCAACTTTTTCACGTCCGTATGCGTCTAAAAATCTGTCACGATATTTGTGTGTTTTCAAGTTGAAAAACAACGTCCATGTTCCCCAAAACAAATCCACATGGCGGTCGCCTATACCGCTGTTATCAAGATCAATAAATCCACTGAACCGCCAATCGTCCAGTATAATGTTCGGGAGGCAGTAATCGCCGTGCAACAATGTATCATTTTGCAACAAATGCTTTTGTGAATCAACCACAGCCCACGCTTCTTCCGGCGACTGATAGCCAAAACTATCGGGAAAATGGCTTTTGTCATACAATTCATTTTTGCGGTTAAACTCAACCAATTCAAGGTAGTGTTTCGTATGATTTTCTACCGGACAATCAGTATAATCTATGCCGTGTAAAAGATAAAGCCGTTCTGCTAAAATATCGCACAAGCGCTCAGGCTGTTCAAGATATTTCGCCGTTATGCAGTCGTTGCCGGAAACTTTTTTTGTTAAGAGCCAATCTTGCTCATTCGACACATAAGCAAGCACTTCAGCACTTAATCCTTTGCTGTGAAAATAGCGGGTCATGTCAGCTTCTCGCTCTAATTTACCTTTTGGAGCCGATTTCAAAAAATAGCCAGTGTCTTTATCTATAAAGATGACTTTTGCCTCCGGCGAACAACTGCTATCATACAGTTTTGCACCGCGTAAAAGTGATTGAAACTCTAGCGGATATTGGCAAATTTCAATGCCGATTGGTTTTAGTGTCATATCATCACCCCCCTTTCGGCTTTTTGAGGAAAACTCAAAAGGTATAGGTAAACTTAAAAGGTTCATTTGAACTTCGAGTTATCGTAGTTGTATGGAATGCTTGTGCCGACAACTACATCCTCGATTTTCTCAATGATTAGCCAGTCGTCCATGTTACCCTGTCGGTCGAAGTCGAGTGGTTCTATCGGTTGAACTTCTTTGAACGCGACAAGGCAGAGGCATTTCTTATGCCAACGGGTCTTTTGCTTTTCTGAAAGAGCTAACCGAGGTTCAGCCAATGCTGTTATAATCTCGTCCTCAATCAGTTTCACAAGGTTTTGAACGCTTTCAACGGTAGCCTTCACCGATATTTTTGCAGAACCCTTCTTCATAAAGTAGAGGGTTTCGCCCTCAAAGACGCGGCTGTGCGGAATTTTACGTCCGGCAGCGCCGCGCACTATCATTGTCTTAGTCCCTTCCAGTATCTTCTCCAAAACCTTTTCTTTGTCATCGCAGTAAACAACGTGTACCATAGCGTTTCTCCTTTTTGTTTATAGGTTAATGTTTGCTTTTCTTGCTTGGGCGGTTAGGTCTTTCACCGTGAGGGTGTACTCCTTGCCGTCCTTTATAAAATGTGTGCCACATTGCCGGAACTCGAAATGAACTCCCTGTCGTTTACATTGCTCCCGAATATCCATTACCCAGTCAAAATCTAGCGGTCGTGCGTTTCGGTCGGATTCACCGCCCACTACCACCAATTCGACATCTGATAGGTATTTTTCAATGTTCACCGCTGAAATCAGGGGTTGGCAGATGATGTCCTTATGCTTGATTGGCAAATCGGCAAATATGCGGAGTCGTTCATCGGCGCTTTGCTGATTTTCTATGGTGCAACCAACTGTGACATTATCGTAACCATCGCCCCAATCGGCAGGGATACAAGAGGTGAAGCGATCAATACGCTTTGTCAAAAACAAAAAGTTGAGGTCCGAGCGTTCTTTCATCATAGCCCAACATTCTACCCGCCACTCATCTGCCTCTTCAATCAAAAAATCCGCTTGAAAACAGAGGAATACGCTCTGCCCTGACTTGATTTTGTACTCTCCGGACTTTTTACGTTGTATTGGCGCATAAAAGTTATCTGTGCGAACGATGCTTCCTGTGTCTACGCCGCGCTTGCTGTCGCCTTTATGAATATAGCAGTATTTACAGCCCTCGCTGTATCTGTGGCACCCTCGCCATGGACTCCACATCGCCATACCTTTTTCCTCCCAATTTCCGAACCGCTTCACCCTCGTCAGCCACGAAGTTCAGGCTCGGTGTTGTTCATGCGCACAGTGAAGCGCTCGCCTTTTATGTTCATCTCCAATCGCTCAGAACTCATAGCCGCCTCCTTTTCATAGAGTGAACAAAAGTATATCAGATTTTGACGGAATTTGCAAGGGGCGTGGACAAGTCCGCAGGGCGCATTCAGGAGCTGATTGACAGTACGCCCAAGGCTAAAAAATACTGTTCAGACGGTTACCCGAGCAAAGACTAGCCGATTTTCAAGTTAATCGACTATAATAACACTTCCGTGTTTTTTGCCTCGTTTGGCAAATAAATCGCTCAAAATTTATCTGTTTAATCTACTGAATACAGGTTATTAGTCAACTCTCTTGAATAATTTTGACACATATCTCCCCAACCTATCCATCTGGCGCATGAACTGATGAGGTGTTTGCTTTGTGATTTTGATGTAAAGTGTAATAAAACCGATGGCGATGGCAACGACAAAAAATGGCAATTTCGCCGCTCTCAGAATGTTTTTTAGGTGATCCATTGAAAAACGGGAGTCCTGATTTTTGGGGACAACATCACAGGTGTCGATATACCAGTCAAGGAGTTGAGTTTGCATCCTCTCAATTAAGTGAGCGCTGCTCGGATCCTCGGCAAGGTTTATTCTTTCCCCTTGGCGCAAATCGTAAAATTCGTCCGGTTCCAGTCGGCGGCGGATATATTTATACCGCGCGGTGCGCAGCATCACCGCCTTGGTGTGGGTACCGTCTTCGCGCGCCTGCAACTCCAAACGCGGGGCGTAACGGTCGTGTGGGTCGTGGTCATTTGGATCGTACTCCATAGACTGAGTTTCACCGATATTCCGTCCTCCCTCACAGCAGACAAAATCACGGTGTTTTGTAGTCTTATCCTGCATAGTCGGCAATAGACTTTTGGAAAAATGCGTCCGCTCAATGTCAATGCCCGTCAGGTCGGCAATGGTCGAACAAAGATCCGTCAGTTCAACCAAATTGTTGTTTATGCCGCTATCAACGGCTATGTTTTTTGGCGGCTTGATGATGAGCGGTACGTTTGTAAGGCAGTCGGGAAAACAATTTTGCGCCTTCTCCACAATGCCGAAATCCCCAGTGTAGTCGCCGTGGTCAGAAAGTACAACAATAGCGGTATCGTCATAAATCCCCTCAGCTTTGAGGCGCGCGACGATTCTGCCCACTTGGTCGTCCACCTTTGCACACATGGCAAGATAGGTCACCCGCAGCTCGTCAAGGCGGCTTTCCTCCCAACCGCCAACGCCAAGAGCGTCACGCAAACCTCGCTCCATAAGAGGTTTGCCGTCTTTGTTTCCTATGGTTGGTATGCGTTTTGGCAGTTTTTCTTTATCTATCAGGTCGTAATATTTCTGCTCAATTTGGTAGGGAGGATGGGGATCCCACAGTCCGATAAAGGCAAAAAACGGCTTGTGTCTCGGTCTGTTTTTGATGAATTTTTCTGTGCCGTATATTACTAAATCATCCAGATTATGGGCTATATCATTGGGGGTTTTCGTGGGTATACGTCCGCCAAAAAAGGAAAAAAACGTGTCGCTGTCAGGCATTCCTCTTGGGAGATTGGGAAATTTAGGGCGTTTTTTCGGCGCAGCCAGGATGTATTTGTCGATGAGTTTTTTGTGGTAGCGTGGGTATTGCCCCGCCAAGTGATCGCCCCTTGGAGAACTGGCAATGAAATATCCCTCTTTTTTCATGTCGCTGAAAATATTTTCCTCGTGAGGTCGTTGGAGATAGCCCTGTGTACGGTGACCCGTGGTGTGAGGATACAGCCCTGTCATGAAGGAGCAGCGGCTAGGAACGCAGACAGGGCTTTGGCAAAATGCCTGTGAAAAAGAAACCCCCTCGGCGGCGAGGGCATCGAGGTTTGGGGTGTGTGCGGCAGGATTTCCCATGTTCCCCATGCTATCCGCCCGCATCTGATCCGGATTGATTATTATCACGTTGGGCTTCACGGCAAAAACTCCCTTATGTTTTTTTCAACAATCCCATAATTAGTGAGAGTGTTCCTCATTCAAGAGCGTGAAAATCTCGGCATCATAGGCAATGGAGTTTTTGTCGTAGTAGTCCTTCACTGCCGCCTTGATTGCCTGTTCCGCCAATACAGAGCAGTGGATTTTTGAAGCGGGCAAATCCGACAGCGCCTCAACCACCGCCTTGTTGGTCAGTGAGAGAGCGTCCTCCACCTTTTTGCCTTTGATAAGTTCAGTAGCTATTGAGGAAGTTGCGATTGCTGACGCGCAGCCGAAAGTCATGAATTTCACGTCCTCGATTACATCCTCAACGATGCGCAGATAAATGCGCATTATGTCGCCGCATTTTGCATTGCCGACCTCCCCCATACCGTCGGGGTTCTCGATCTCTCCCACGTTGCGCGGGTTTGTGAAATGATCCATCACTTCCTTTGAATATCCCATTGCCATTTTTTTCTCCTTTTGTGTATTAATCGTTTTTTTGAATAATGAGCAAAAATAATTTGAAAGAAAAGTTTGTAAATACCAACAAAACGATGCGGCGTGAATACCACATTGAGTGTAAATAATACCATAAAATGTGTGCAAAGTCAAATTGGAGAGTGTGCGGGTGTGGACAAAAATCGTTGATTATCAAATTTCCACAAAGTCAAAAAACAGAGCAATGTGTATCGCGCCAGTGATGCAGATACTTCTTTTCGTTGCCGAGACGCTGTTGCGTAGGTCTGCGGTACTTCATCTTGTACTCGCCGAACTTGTTGTAAGCCTCGACGAAAATGTCCAGAATAGCCTCCAGAGTTTCAAGCGAACGGAAAAACAGCGGCTCTGGCGAGCCAAACCTGGTATAAAACAGCGCAAATCGGCGTTGATGCTTTCGACGTTGTGTGTGTACGATTTGTCGCGGCAATTTCGCAGATGTTCCGCGCCGTAATAATCCACGTCAAGGTAGCCTAAGTAGCCGTCTGAACAGTATTTTTTAGCCTTGGGCGCGCTGTCAAGCATTTCCTGAATGCACCCTGCCGACTTGTCACGTGCAACGCGAAAAGCCTGTATCTGCCTAGGTTATGGGCTAATCATAGTCATGATATAAACGTTCTCGCGGGTCTCAGACTTGCTTTTTTCCCTACAACATTTCTCTTCGCTGATTGTTTGTTTTCTCATATTTATATTATATCACAAACTCTGCTACTTGTCCGCATCCTCTTCCAGTTTTGCTGCTCCTTTTTTGTACTGTGAAATTGTATAGATAATCAATCAAAAAGCTCTTTCAAATTCGTCAGAATCAACCACAAATCCCTGCCGACTGCCCTGGTTTGTTTCGCAAACATCTTGAAGCGACCGATTGGTTCTTCTGTCTTAAGCTCCTGCGTATTGTCGGGTGGGTCTTTTATTGTGTACGACAGTGTGGATAACGCCGCCATGTGGTCGGTATGCGTATGACCGTCCTCATCGACAAATATGGTGTATTCAAAGCTCAACGGCGTGAATTCAATGCCGCCGCCGTTTTTATACATAATACGGTCAATTTTCTCTTCGTATGTCGGATTCCAGTCCGAGCCGTCGCCGTACTCATGATTGCCGCCGTTGTGAAGCTCCGCCCATACGTCCGTAAGCCCGACGACCGCAACCAGATTCCCATACAGATCGTCGCCAATAGCCCTGCTGAAGGAGCCGTTGAAATCGCCGAGCATGATCAGCGCGCGATCATGCTCCCGGGCGTTGACATGGGACGCGAGTTGGCGGTAGTTGTCCGCCCGCGCTTCAATTGAGCCTTCGTCCCTGCCCGCGTCGGCGTGGAGCAGGTAGTAATCGATGTATACACCGTCGGCAATCTCCATCACCGCGTAGATAAAGCCCTTGGGTGCCAATCTGTCGTTGCTGCCGGAAAGTACGCCAGAGGCCTCGTTCCAACCCACGCGTTCCACGTTGAAGATTCCTCGCCGCGAGAAAATATTGAGACCATCGCCCGCCGGAACTCCGCCGCTGTGTACCGTTTTGTAGGGATAATCGCACATTTTAGCGGCAATATGCTTGTGGAAATTGAAGTCCTCTTGCACTCCGATGATGTCTAGTTCCAGAGCGTTCAGGTACTCACCGACTACTCTGGCTTTTTTCTTGCCGGAAGAGCCAGCGCTGCCCTGCTTCTTGCCCTCAATCGGTAAGCCGGACACATTGTAGGAGATAAGCTTAAGCGTGTTTTCCTCCGATGCCTTTTGCGCAATTGCCGCCGTGTATGCCCAGGCAAACAGCAGTGCCGCACATAAAATAATGGAAATCAATCTTGTAACGTTCTTTTTCATGGTAAATGCTCCTTTTTTGTGTTTTTGATTTACAGGTGTTATTTTAACATATTTTTTCATTAAAAGCTAGCTCAGAAAAAACAGGAATAATCACAAAATCAAAATATAGACCTGCATATGGTAGATCAATGCCGATAAAATGCTGAAAACATTCAGCAGCATCAACCCCTATTATGACCGTGAAGATTTACGCAAATGCTTTACAGGCACCTGGAATTAAACACGCAGGAGGTCGCCAAGCGGCTTGCAGGAAAATATACAGAAGACATTGAAGCTTTTGATGTTGTGGAGAACGAAGCTTTAATGATTGCGGATTATTTTTCTTCCGATATCATTCAGCCGTTTCCGCAGATGTTTGGTTGAACTCTTACAGCACAGTCTCGTCGATTGTTATAGTCGATTAATTTGAAAATCGGCTCAGGATTTGCGAGAATATTTTTCGTCTGGCAAGGAAAAAAGCGCAGGAATACTTTCGTATTGCGAGCATTTTTGACGAAGTCAGATGGAAA
>WRKY01000041.1 GCA_009777895.1 Oscillospiraceae bacterium | reverse complement strand
CTTAACGCCCGCGATGTTAGTCAGGGCATTCAAGGGGCGATCACCATGATGGACTACGAGGGGCGAATTACCGCTATGGTGGGGCAGTTGGGCAAAAAACCATCCTCGCGTTCCCTGAACCGCGCCACCACAAACAGGCAGCCCGGCTCCTCAATCAAGCCATTGTCAGTCTATGCTCCTGCTGTAGAGAAAAATCTCATCCACTGGTCTAAGCTCTATAACGACTCGGCGTTTTTGACAGTCAATGACAAACGCTGGCCTCCAAACTACAATGGAACACTTGGCTCAAACAAGATGGTCACAGTCCAATACGCACTGGCGCAATCCCTGAACACCGTACCCGCCCGTATCGTTCACAACGACTTGGGGGTAGCCAACGCTTATGATTTCGCCACGGAAAATCTTCGCCTTTCCAACTTGAACCCCGCAATCGACCGCGCATCTATCTCAGCGATGGCGTTGGGCGGCGGCAACGGCGGCGTGAATACCGTGGAGATGGCGGCGGCGTACGCCACATTCGGCAATGGCGGGCAGTACTACAAACCCCACTCTTACTATAAGGTAACACAGGAAAAGGACAACGAAGTCACCACCTTGCTCACAGGGGGCAGTGAAGCTCAACAGGCGATGAAGCCCGAAACGGCGGAGCTTATGCGGCGTATGCTCTATAATATCTGGCGCGGCAGCTACACTCAAAACGCCGACACCCGGCGCATCAAGAATATGTATATGAAATCAGGCACGACCAACGAGCACAAGGACCGTTGGCTTGCTATAGGCGCGCCAAGTCACGTTTTCGTGGCGTGGTACGGCTTTGACCAACCCAAGGAAACCAGTCCCCGCGGCACACAAAATCCCGGCGGCGTGATGATTTTCAATCTGCTGAACAAAATCAGCGGCGGACTTCCCGCAGGAGATTTCAAAAATACAGGTAACGTGGTACAGCGTTCTTATTGCACCCAGACAGGCAACCTTGCCGGGAAAAAATGCGCCAAGAAAAGCTCAGGATGGTATGCGCGGACCGCTCTGCCATCCACCTGTAACGGCTCTTGCGCCAAGGAGGAAAAGCCCGAGAAAACCACTGAACGGCAGATGGATGGAGATTGAGTTGCAGTTGAAAAACGTATACTGCACCTCCTCGGAAACTTCGTCAACGGCGGTTTTGAGGTCGTTTTCCGTCCCGTCTGCGTAAAAAATGCTCGAAATAAACAAATTATTTCTGTGCTTTTTTCTTGATGTGACGAAAAAAATCTTCGCAAATCCGCTTGTCTTCATAGTTTCCCAGGAGGTCTACTGAATTCCCAAACGAATATGGAGAAAAAATGCGCCAACTCATTAAAAAATTCATCAACCGTGAAACCATACTCTATATCTTTTTTGGGATTTTGACCACCATCGTCAATTTCTCGATTTATTGGGGATCCCAAAAGCTCTTTGCCCTTGCGGGTTGGCAAGGTTTTTTTCACCTTTTTGACGACAGCAAAAACTACGATTATCTGGACGCGAACACTCTCGCCGGGGTGATCTCCATTTTGTTTGCGTTTTTTACGCTGAAAACGTGGGTTTTTGAATCAAAAAGTTGGGAAAAAAGCGTCCTGAGCCGGGAGTTTTGGTCTTTCGTCGCTTCGCGACTTTTTGTACTCCTCCTTGACCAAGGGGTGATGTACCTGCTTGTGAGCGTTATCTCACTGGATATCTGGGGCAGTGAACTGATTCTGCGTTTTTGGCACAGCCCCGATGCGCCGGAAATTGCCCAAAAGCTTGTGGATTACTCCATAATCGCCAAATTTTTCGCCCAGTTTATTATCATTGTTTTAAATTATGTTTTCGGGAAGTTTTTTGTGTTCAGGAATAACTCCAAAAGCAGTTTGAGTGACGGGAGCGATGGGTGAGGTGTAGGAACTGCAATGCAGGTGTTACTTTGAGTATTAACCTTAGAAAAAAATTTGGAATTTGCCCTATTAAAATTTGACATCCAGAGAAAAATATGATATACTTATGTGCTGTATCGTTATGGGGCATATTGCGCCGTAATTTGGTATTATTGCCTAACGCGAGCTTTGTCATATCTTCCCAATTTTTTGCGCGTTTGCGGCGTTTTTTTGGTGAGAGCGGGGGAAGCGGCGTGGAAACCAAAAGGTTCAAAAGTGGTCAACAACAAGGAGGAAATTAAGTGCTGAAAACAAAGATTGAAAAACGCGGAAGCAGCGAGCGTCAGAGCTTTGGACGCCTCGAAAAGGTCATGGAGATGCCCAACCTAATTGAGGTACAGCTGAAATCCTATCAATGGTTTTTGAATCAGGGACTACACGAGGTCTTCAGGGATATGCCCGCAATCTCCGACTACACGAGCAAGTGGGAGCTTTCCTTTGTGGGTTATCGCATGGACGACCCGCCCAAATACACCATCGCCCAGTGCAAACAGCGGGACGCAACCTATGCCCGCCCCTTGCGAGTTTCCGTTCGTCTGCGTAATTTGCAGACGGGTATTATGAAAGAGAGCGAGGTCTACATGGGCGATTTCCCCGTGATGACCGAGCATGGCACCTTCGTTATCAACGGGGCGGAGCGTGTTGTGGTATCTCAGCTTGTGCGCTCCCCCGGCTGCTATTTCAACATGAGCTACGACAAGACAGGCATCGAGCTTTTCACCTCCACAATCAACCCCAATCGCGGCGCGTGGTTGGAGTATGAAACCGATGCTTCAGAGATTGCCTACGTCCACATCGACAAAAGCCGCAAGATTTTCCTCTCCACTTTTATCAGAGCCTTGGGTTCATTGGCGGAAAGCGGACACATCCACCCTGAGCTAGTCATGTCCACCGACGACGAGATTAGGGAGTTTTTCGGCGACGATCCCAAGATGAACGCCACACTGGAAAAGGACGAAACTAAAAACGCCGATGAGGCGGTTTTGGAAGTATACAGAAAGCTCCGCCCGGGTGAGCAGGTGAACCTTGAGGGTGCCCGTCAGCACCTTGTGAGCCTGTTCTTTGACCCGCGCAGGTATGACATCTCCCGCGTGGGACGTTATAAGTACAACAAAAAGTTGGGGCTTTCGAACCGTTTGGCAGGCTGTACCCTCTCACGTCCGATTGCGGCTCCCCTCACAGGAGAAATCCTGGCGGAAATCGGCGAAACAATCACTAAGGAACGTGCCGCGGAGTTGGAGCAAGCAGGTGTGCAGACCGCTTATGTACAGCCCGAATTCGCCGATCACGACGTGCGAATCTACTCAAACGGCATGGTGGATCCGCTGCCCTATCTCCCCGACGGCATCACCCAAGAGGATTTGGATCGCTGCGGCGTTGTTGAGAAAGTCCGCTTCGCCGCTTTGCATGAGATTCTGGACGAGTGCGGCGAAAACCGCGACGCACTCCTTGAGCAGCTGCGCCTGAAAAGGGACATCCTTGTCCCCCCCACAATCTGTGCAGAGGATATTTTCGCTTCTATTAACTATATAGATAACCTGGTGTTCAAAATCGGCGCCATCGACGACATTGACCACTTGGGCAACCGCCGTATTCGCTCTGTGGGCGAGCTGCTTCAAAATCAGTTCCGCATAGGTCTTTCCCGCCTTGAGCGTCAGGTACGCGACCGCATGAGTCTTCAGGCGAATGAAGAGGAAGATAACATTACCCCCTCTACCCTCATCAACATCAAGCCTGTGATTATGGCAATCCGCGAGTTTTTCGGCTCATCCCCACTCTCCCAGTTCATGGGACAGACGAACCCCCTGGATGAGCTTACCCACAAGCGCAGACTTTCCGCACTGGGTCCGGGCGGCTTGACACGGGACCGCGCTGGCTTTGAGGTGCGCGACGTTCACTACAGCCACTACGGGCGTATGTGTCCCATTGAAACCCCGGAGGGACCAAACATCGGCTTGATTTCTTACCTTGCTACCCACGCGAAAATCAACCGCTACGGCTTTATCGAAGCTCCATTCAGGTACGTTGACAAGGAAACCGGCTGTGTCCTTGACGAGGTAAGGTATATGACCGCCGACATGGAGGACGACTTCATTGTCGCCCAGGCGAACGAGCCTTTGGACAAAAACAAACGCTTCGTCAATAAGCGCGTAAACGCCCGTGTCCGCGACGACTTCATCGAGATTGAACCCGCCATGGTGGACTATATGGACGTGTCGCCTCAGATGGTTGTTTCCGTGGCAACGGCAATGATTCCTTTCCTTGAGAACGACGACGCAAACCGCGCCTTGATGGGCGCGAATATGCAGCGGCAAGCTGTACCACTGCTCAAGCCCGAAGCCCCATTAGTGGGTACAGGAATGGAGTACAAGGCGGCTGTTGATTCAGGTGTCGCCGTTATCGCCAGACGGGCGGGACGGGTGGAAAAAGCCGACGCGAACACCATCATAATCAAGACCGACAGCGGCGCTATAGATAAATACGATCTGCTGAAATTCCAACGCAGTAACCAAGGTACTTGCGTAAATCAACGTCCAATCGTTATTAAAGGACAGTTGGTTGAGGAGCGTGAGGTTATCGCCGATGGCCCCGCTACTGATAACGGCGAGATTAGCCTTGGCAAAAACGCTCTTGTAGCGTTCATGACTTGGGAGGGTTACAACTATGAGGACGCAGTTCTCATCAGCGAGCGTTTGGTTCGCGAGGATGTCTATACCTCCATCCACATCGAAAAGTACGAATCCGAGGCGCGGGAAACGAAACTAGGCGCTGAGGATATCACCCGTGACATCCCCAACGCCGGCGCGGACGCTCTGCGTGACCTTGACGAACGCGGCATAATCCGGATAGGCGCGGAGGTCACAAGCGGCGACATCCTTGTGGGTAAGGTTACGCCTAAGGGCGAAACGGAAATGAGTGCTGAAGAACGGCTACTGCGCGCAATCTTCGGCGAAAAAGCCAAGGAAGTGCGCGACACCTCTCTGCGTGTCCCCCACGGTGAGTCAGGCATTGTCGTCGATGTTGAGGTATTCAACCGAGAGAATTGCGACGAGCTTTCCGCGGGCGTTAACCAAAAAGTAAGGGTCTATCTCGCCCAAAAGCGCAAGCTCTCAGTGGGCGATAAAATGGCGGGGCGTCACGGCAACAAAGGCGTTGTATCCCGGGTATTGCCCCAAGAAGATATGCCGTTTATGCCCGACGGTACCCCTGTTGACATCGTGCTGAACCCCTTGGGCGTTCCCTCCCGCATGAACATTGGACAGGTGCTTGAGGTGCATTTGGGTTACGCTGCGAGAGCCTTGGGTATCAAGGTGATGACCCCTGTCTTTGACGGCGCCTTTGAGGACGATATAGAAGAAGCCCTGCGCCTTGCCAACGAAAAACTGGATGGGCAGGTTTATAACGACGATGGCAAGGTGATTTTGACCGACGGCAGAACAGGTGAGCAGTTTGACAACCCCATAACGGTAGGAATTATGTACTACCTCAAGCTCCACCACCTTGTTGACGACAAAATACACGCCCGCTCAATTGGACCTTATTCACTGGTGACCCAACAGCCTCTTGGCGGTAAGGCACAGTTCGGCGGACAGCGTTTCGGCGAGATGGAGGTCTGGGCGTTGGAGGCTTACGGCGCGGCGTACACCCTACAGGAAATTCTCACCATCAAGTCCGACGATGTTAACGGTCGCACCCGCGCATATGAAGCGATTACAAAAGGCAAAAACGTTCCGCAGCCCGGCGTGCCCGAGAGTTTCAAGGTTCTCGTTAAAGAGTTGCAGTCACTGTCGTTGGACGTCCATGTCCTTGACAAAAAAGGCGGCGAAATTGACTTGAAACAGCAGTTTGATAACGACGACTACGGTCTGCGTGACGAGCGTTCACGGCAGGCGTACAAGGGGCTTGAACCCAGTTATCAGGATATCGGACTCGCGCCGTCCCCTTTGACGGCGTACAGCGAAGATGAAATTGCCGAGGCAGGCATGGAACTGCGGGATATTGACGAGGACACAGGGGAGTTTGTCCCGGCGAACATTGATGCGCCAATTTTCAGCAGCTTTGATGACGACGACTGACAATTAGATTTTGTGCAAGCCTTTTGGGCTTACGATTTAATATCTAACACTTAAGGAACGGTGACACGAATGGAAAACATTTTATTCGACAAAATACGCATCAGCCTAGCCTCTCCCAAAAACATCACTGCCTGGTCAAACGGCGAGGTAATCAAACCGGAAACAATAAACTACCGCTCACTGAAACCTGAACGCGGAGGGCTTTTCTGCGAAAAAATCTTTGGACCTACCAAAGATTGGGAATGTTCCTGCGGAAAATACAAGCGCATTCGCGATCGTGGAAAAATCTGCGAAAAATGCGGTGTTGAAATTACCCGCGCCAAGGTGCGGCGTGAGCGTATGGGACACATCGAGCTTGCCGCCCCTGTGAGCCACATTTGGTACTTCAAGGGCGTACCTTCCCGCATGGCGTTGATTTTGGACATGAGTCCCCGGGATCTTGAAAAGGTGCTTTACTTCGTCAAGCACGTGGTTATAAATCCAGGTGACACCCCTCTGCGCAAGGGACAGGTTCTTGACCCCAAGGAGCTTGAGGAATACCGGGAGCGTTATGGTCACGACTTCGATGCCAAGATGGGTGCGGAGGCGGTTGACGAGCTTTTGACCAACATCGACCTGGACGAGATGAGCGTTAAGCTGCGTTCGGAGATGGAATCCGCCACGGGACAAAAACGCGCAAAGGCACTCAAACGCCTTGAGGTGGTAGAGGCATTCCGAAATAGCGGCAACCGCCCTGAGTGGATGATACTCAAGGTTCTGCCCGTGTTGCCCCCGGAACTTCGTCCCATGGTGCAGTTGGACGGCGGCAGATTCGCCACAAGCGATATGAACGACCTCTATCGCCGCGTAATCAACCGCAACAATCGCCTGAAGAAGATGCTTGAGTTGGGTGCTCCCGATGTTATCGTACGCAACGAAAAGCGTATGCTACAGGATGCGGTGGACTCCCTAATCAACAACGGAAGACACGGTCGCGCGATGACCGGAGCGAACAACCGCCCCCTCAAAAGCCTTTCAGATTTACTCAAGGGCAAGCAGGGGCGTTTCCGCCAAAACCTCTTGGGCAAGCGCGTTGACTACTCTGGACGCTCGGTTATCGTGGTAGGACCGGAGCTGAAAATCTATCAGTGCGGTCTGCCTAAAGAGATGGCTCTTGAACTGTTCAAGCCCTTTGTTATGAAGCGTTTGGTGGAGGTTTTCTCCCCTGACGCCATAGAGCGCACCCTGCCAGGCGGCGAAAAAGTTTTTGTACGCCTTGGCGCGGAGAACATTAAACAGGCGCGGAAAATGGTTGAGCGCATGGACAGCCAGGTTTGGGATGCACTGGAAGTGGTCATCAAGGATCACCCTGTACTTCTAAACCGGGCACCGACCCTCCACCGCTTAGGCATTCAAGCCTTTGAGCCTGTTCTCGTTGAGGGTCGCGCTATTAAATTGCACCCACTGGTATGTACAGCGTTCAACGCCGACTTTGACGGCGACCAAATGGCTGTACACGTTCCACTTTCCGCTGAAGCTCAAGCCGAGGCGCGTTTCCTGATGCTTGCGGCAAACAACCTGCTCAAGCCATCCGACGGGCGCCCTGTGGTTGTCCCCACCCAGGACATGATTTTGGGCAGCTATTATCTGACAATACTCAAGGAAGGGGCAAAGGGTGAGGGCAAGGCTTTCGCCAGCATTGACGAGGCACATCTTGCCTATAACAACGGCGATTTGGAGCTCCACGCCCGCGTGAAAATCCGTATTACTGACAACGAGGGCAAAGGAAAGCCAAAGCTTGTTGAAACCACCTTGGGACGTATTATCTTCAACTCACTTATCCCGCAGGATTTGGGCTTCGTTGACCGCAGTAAGCCCGAAAACAATCTGATCCCGGAAATTGACTTCCTTGTCAACAAGAAGATGCTCAGCGAGATTATCGACCGCACAATTAAAGTCCACGGCACAACGATAACCGCTGAACTTCTTGACGACATCAAGGTTCAGGGCTTCCGTTACTCCACCAAGGCGGGTATCACCGTCGCCGTCAAGGATGCGGTTATCCCCAAGGACAAGGCGGAATATGTTGAGTTCGCCGAGGAGAGAATTACAGCGATTTCAGAGGCGTTTGAGCGCGGTAAATTGACCGTTGATGCGCGTTCCAAGGCGATTATCGACACCTGGGAGGACTGTACCCGACAAGTCGCCGACAGTCTGCGTGACGGCTTTGACCAGTTCAATCCAATCTTCATGATGATGGATTCAGGAGCAAGAGGTAACGACTCACAGCTGCGCCAGTTGGCGGGTATGCGCGGTCTTATCGCCAACACATCCGGTAAAACAATCGAGGTACCAATTCGCGCCAACTACCGCGAGGGTCTGAACGTCCTTGAATACTTTATATCTTCCCGCGGCGCAAGAAAAGGTCTTGCGGACACAGCTTTGCGTACCGCCGACTCGGGTTACCTGACACGCCGTCTTGTTGACGTTTCACAGGATGTTATCATCCGGGAGCTTGACTGCGGCTGTGAAGAGGGCATTAAGGTTTCTGACATCATCGACAATGGGCGCAAGATAGTGAAGCTTGCCGAACGTCTTACAGGGCGTTTTCTCCTCAACGACCTGCACGATGAGGACGGCAATCTGATACAGACCTGCGACGAGATGATGCGCGACAGCGACGCGTCGAGAGTTGCTCTTTACTCAGAGCAGAAACACGCCCGCCAAGTCGCTATGGGCGAGCTTGAGGCGGGAAGCTTGGCGGAGGTCACGATCCGGTCCCTGCTTTCCTGTAAGAGTCATCACGGCGTGTGCATCAAGTGCTACGGCGCAAACCTTGCCACAGGCGACCCTGTCACTGTGGGTGAAGCGGTGGGTATCATCGCGGCACAATCCATCGGTGAACCCGGTACACAGCTTACCATGCGTACGTTCCATACAGGCGGCGCAAAAGACGCGGCGGATATCACCGAGGGTCTGCCCCGCGTTGAGGAGCTTTTTGAGGCGCGCAAGCCCAAATCCCTCGCCATATTGGCGGAAATCCCAGGACTTGTCCGCTTTGAGGAAATTCGCAAAGCCCAACACGTTGTGATAACCGACCCCGAAACCGAGGAGGAAAAGGCGTACCTCATCCCATACGGCTTCCGTCTGCGCGTCCGCGAGGGGCAAGTCGTGGAGAAAGGTGAAACTCTCACCGAGGGTGCGATGAATCCTCACGACATCCTTGCAGTATTGGGTGTTCACGAGGTGCACAAATACCTCATCCGTGAGGTACAGCGCACCTATCGTATGCAGGGCGTTGACATCAACGACAAGCACATCGAGGTTATTGTGCGCCAAATGATGCGCAAGATAAAGATTACCGACCCTGGCTCCGCACCGTTCCTGCCAGGTGCCTTGATTGACAAGCGTGACTTGGAGGAGGCAAACAAAGCTCTTGAGGAGCGCATTGCCAACGGCGAAGAGAATCTGCAAGCGGCAGAGGCGATGCCCACTCTTATGGGTATCACCAAGGCGTCACTGGCGACAGACTCTTTCCTCTCCGCCGCATCGTTCCAAGAAACCACCCGCGTCCTCACGGAAGCGGCAATCTATGGTAAGACGGATCCTCTCATGGGTCTTAAAGAAAACGTCATCATCGGTAAACTCCTGCCTAGCGGCACAGGAATGAAGTGTTACAGCGACGTGAAGGTGCACGACATGACTACCGACGACGGGAAACTCGTTGAGTCCCTTTATGCTGACGTTGATGTTTGATCATATATAATGGCTTATAAACATTGGTTTTTAGATTCGCAAGTAAGGGTCTAAAGACTGGTGTTTATTTTCCTAGCAGGAGCAAAAATGTTCAATATAAACGAAAAAAAAGCCCTAATCCTTGACCTTGACGGGACAATTTTCTTGGGAGATAAGCAAATTGTCCCCGCTGTTCAGTGGCTCAAGGACAACGCTAGCCGTTTTGACTACTACTACCTAACCAACAACACCTCCAAAACACCAGATGAATATCTGCGCAAACTGGAAAAAGTAGGTGGGATTAAAACTACAGCGGAATACATCATAACGCCGCTGTTTGCCTTGTCTGATTACATAAACCTCAAGGGCTTCACAAGCGTTTATCTCCTTGCAAACGCCAGTGTCACGGCGCACATGAGGGCAACTCACCCCAATGTGGATTTTGAATATGATCGCGAAAAAAATCAGGCGGTTGCCATGACATACGACACGGAAATCACTTTTGACAAATTCAAAAACGCCTGTTGGTTACTGGAAAATAACGGGGTTGAGTATCTCGCTACCCACCCTGACAAGGTCTGCCCCTATCCCGAGGGAGACTTGCCTGATGTGGGATCTTTTATTGAGTTGGTTAAGGCGACGAGCGGGCGAGTGCCCAATATTATTTTCGGCAAGCCAAATGCGGGGCTGATTAGCAATTTGCTGACGAAATACGGTGCGTCTGCTCTCGCTGTGGCGGGGGACAGGCTCTACACAGACAAGGAACTCGCCGACAACGCGGGAGTGGATTTCATCTGCGTGCTTTCCGGTGAGACAACGCGAGGGGACATCGATAATCGCCGATACAGGGAGAAAGATAAGCCCCCCGCAGTTGTTTTAGAAAATCTTGGGGATTTAGGCGTGGGGATTTAGCGCTTTTACACTATAAAACAAGCTATGAAAAAGCAGATGCGGATTACGCTATGCCTGCTTTGGCGTTTTCATCAAGATAAAACAAAACCTTTGCGTGTTGCTTTATGAGTGCTTTTGGTATTTTAGAACGCTTGATTTTTTCTAATTCCTTACGTTGTCCATTGTTTATAGTCGATTAACTTGAAAATTGACTATAGTTGTAATATTGTGCTGCTCGATGTCAACATTATTCGTAGATTCCAAGTTTCCTCACAAAACTAAATTGGCGTGGGTGGAGTGGGAGCAGCTTGCAAATCTCCTCACAACCTGCTATAATATTTACAGATCAAAGTGCCAAATAAAGGAAAGGGATAATAGGTATTAGATACCGGTTTCCTCTGTCTAATTCTTACACCCAAAAACTAAAAACTAATATCTATAGTCTGCATAAACATGAAAGTTTTGTTTGTAACCCCTGAGGCGCAACCATTTTTCTCCACGGGAGGGCTTGCGGAGGTATCAGGCGCGCTGCCGAAAGCACTGCGCCAAAAATTAGTGGGCTGCCGCGTAGTCATGCCCCTCTATAAAGAGATCCGCGAGGAGATGCGAGAAAAAATGCGATTCATCACCGACATCACCGTCCCTGTGGCGTGGCGGCGGCAATATTGCGGTATCTTTGAGGCGAAAATCGGACAGGTAATTTACTACCTGTTGGACAACGAATACTACTTCAAGCGCAAAGGAGCATACGGGCATTTTGACGATGCCGAACGCTTTGCTTTCCTCTCCCGTGCCGCACTGGAAATCTTACCTCACATCGGCTACATCCCCGACGTCATCCACGCCAACGACTGGCAGACCGCCCTCACCCCCGTCTACTACTCCACCATGTACGCAAACCGCGAGGGTTATCAGGGGATGAAAACCGTGTTCACCGTCCACAACCTCCAGTATCAAGGTGAATACGGCGGGGAGATTTTGGGAGAGGTAGTGGGTATTGACGGCAAGTATCACGCTCTTTTGGAGTAT
>WRKY01000040.1 GCA_009777895.1 Oscillospiraceae bacterium | reverse complement strand
GGCGAAAGTGAATACCTGCTAGGAGGTCAGAGCGTTCGTCTTAAGGACATACACGAACTTTTTATGGACACGGGACTTGGCAAGGGCGGTTACTCCATGGTGTCTCAGGGACGCGTGGCGGATTTAGTGTCATCGCGCTCACGGGAACGGCGGGATATGTTGGAGGAAGCGGCGGGGATTTCCCAATTCCGCTCACGCCGTCATGATGCCACTCGCCGTCTTGCCCAGACGGAGGAAAATCTTGTACGTCTTCGGGATATTATCGCGGAGCTTGAGGACCGCGTTGGTCCTCTAAAGGCGCAAAGCGAGAAAGCAAAGCAGTATTTGGAACTTGCAGAGCGTAAAAAGTCACTGGAAATTGCCCTGTGGCTTTACCATATCAATAAAGACCGCGCTAAACAAAAAGAGCATGAAAATAAACTCCACCTAGCCCGTCTGCAGTACGACGACCTTGAAAAGGAGCTTGAAAAACTTTCGGCGGAGATTGAACAAACACTCAGCGAGGGGCGTGACATCACCGCTCGCATTGAGCATTTGCAGTCCGGTTCGGCGCGCCGGGAGGAGCAGGCACTTAGCATTGAGGCTCAGGTGCAGGTAGCACAGAACTCAATCGCTCACCATGAGGCGGCGATTGCCCGCCTTGAGCAGGACAAAAACAGCGCGGGGGCGACTCTCACAGAGCTTGAACAGCAGATGGGGGTCCATGAAAAGGAGATTGTCCGTCTTGACGAAACCCTCAAGACAGGTGAAGTGGATTTGGCTGCCCTGACGGAAAAAACCGAAAGTCTTCGTCTTGAGCGTGAGGAACTGTTTCATAAAGACAAAGAGCTTGCACAGGAACTTGCGGCGGTGCAGGGAGATGCCCACGAGCTTGATTTAGAGCGTTCGAGGATACTCTCCGCCCGTGGTGAAATTGGCGAGCGGCTCGCACTTTTGGATGCGGACGCGGGGGAGCGGGAGCTGCGCATTGTTGAGCTTGACGCGTTGGAGACGGATTCTCGAGGTATTCTTGAACAGGCGCGGGAAAAAGCGCAAAGCACGGGAAACGCCATTGCGGGCTATGAGATGCTCCTCCAGGCAAAACAGAAAAAACAGGAAAAACTCAAGGCAAAATTGGACGAACTTAGTCTTGCTTTCCAAAAACTGCGGGAGAGATTGCGCCTTTTGCAGGAACTCGAGCGGAACATGGAGGGTTATGTCGGCGCGGTGAAAATCATCCTCAAGGAGGGTGAGCGCGGAACCCTGCGGGGGATTCACGGCACCTTGAGTCAGCTTATTCGTGTTGAAGAAAAATACGCCCTTGCCATCGAAACGGCATTGGGCGGGGCAATGCAATTTGTGGTTGTTGACAGCGACAAAGACGCCAAACGCGCCGTGGAGGTGCTGCGGGAGAAACGTGGGGGACGCGCCACATTTTTGCCTATCAATACCATTCGCGGACGAGATTTCAACGAGGGCGGGGTACACAGCTCTCAGGGCTTTATAGCCTGCGCCGATGAGTTGACGCACTCCGATGCACAATACCGCGAGATTATCTCCGCCCAACTCTCGCGCACTGTAATCTGTGACACGATGGACAACGCCCTTGCTATGGCACGGCGTTTCGGGCATCGCTTCAGGATCGTCACTCTGGACGGGCAGGTGATAAACGCGGGGGGCAGTATCACAGGGGGCAGTAAGATAAGAGGTGCGGGTTTTTTGACCCGCCAGACGGAGATAAACTCCCTTGAGCGTGAGCTTGAGACTGAACACAAAAGCCTCGCTGATACCCAGATGGAATATACCCGCGCCGCCGAGGAGAGAAATACCGCCGCGGCAGATTTGGACGGTGCAAAGGCGGATTGGCAAAACGCCTGTGAGGAGCAGGTACGCTGTGAGAGTGAGCATAAGTTGGCTCTTGAGCGCTTGGCTAGCGCGAAATTTGCTCGGGACAACATGGAAAAAGAGCGGGAGGCGGCGCAGGAGCGTTTGGCGGAGTTGGCGGATAATGAGAAAGGGATTGGAGAAAAAATCGCCGCGTTAAAAGAGGAGATTGAGCAACTGAACAAAGGGCGTTTCGCCCTGGAAAAGGAGCGTGATGAGGCTCTTGAGCGCCTGGAGGATGCCGCACAAACCGAGCAGGCACTGCGTCTGCGCCTTACGGAGTGTCACAAGGATATTGACTCCCAAGGGCAGGCGCTTGAGCAATTACGCCAACGCAGTGAATTCCACGGTAAGCGGGTAGGCGAATTGGACGAGGAAATCGCGGGGATTGCGGCGAACATTGAGGAATCTAAGGCGGCGATAACAGCGTTTCGGGAGCAGATTAAGGCTCTGCGTTCCGACAGCGGCGACAACAAGGAGGAGATTGCCGCCCTTGTTGAGGAGCGAAACAGCAAAGATGCATCGGGGGCGGGGCTTCGTGCCAAGGAGCGCGAACTCACCCAAGCACGCGAGGGCTTGGGTGGCGAGGTGGCGCGGCTTGATGAACGGCGCAACAGCCTGTTAAACGCCGTGAACGAAACTCAAAACAAGTTGTTTGACGAGTACCAACTCACCGAGCGGGAAGCTCAAAGATTGGGGCTTGAGATGGACGACAATACCGATACGCAAAAGCAGCTTGACCGTATCAAAGGAAAAATCCGTTCCTTGGGCAGTGTCAATTTGTCCGCCGTTGAAGAGTACAAGGAAGTCAGCGAGCGTTATGAATTCATGACCAATCAGTGCAACGATGTGGAGGAATCACGGCAGGAATTGGGGCGCTTGATACGCGACCTGACAGCGAAGATGAGCCAGCGTTTCACCGAGCAGTTTGCCAAGGTGCAGGCGGCATTTTCCGAAACGTTTTCGCAGCTTTTCGGCGGCGGCAAGGCACAGCTAGGTCTTGAAAATCAGCTTGACCCTCTTGAGTGTGAGGTGTTGCTCTCTGTGCAACCCCCTGGAAAAAACGTGCAGAACATCGACCTCCTATCCGGGGGAGAAAAAGGCTTGGCGGCAATTGCGCTTTTGTTTGCCATACTCAAAATCAATCCCGCACCTTTCTGTGTTTTCGATGAGGTTGAGGCGGCTCTCGATGACGTGAATGTTATGCGCTACGCGAAATATGTCCGCAGAATGTGCAACTCCACTCAGTTCATACTCATCACCCACCGCCGGGGAACGATGGAGGAAGCGGATGTGCTTTACGGCGTGACAATGCAGGAAGAAGGTGTGTCAAAGCTTTTGGAGATGAGGACAACGGAGTTGGCAAGAGAGTTGGAACTGGAGTAGCTGAGTTGTTGATTAGTCGTCGTAATGTCCGCAGCACTGAACAAATATAAGTTGGTCTTTTTCAACGCGATAAACAATGCGGTTATAATAATCAATACGTCGACTCCAATAACCTTGCCGATTTCCTTTCAGCGGTTCAGGGTCGCCTATACCCTTATAGGGGTCACGTTCGATGTCTCTGATAAGCTTGTTGATTTTCTTCAGGGTTTTTCTGTCTTGAGTTTGCCAATAGAGATAATCATCCCATGCGTAATCAGTCCATGATTTATTCATCGTCATCAACCTCAATCAACTCATGAAGCGTTAGTTTTCCCATCTGGGCATCAGCTATTGAGCGGTCAAGCCTCTCCTGATTTTTCGCACTGTAAAAGGGGTCTTCGGCAATCTCGAAGGGAATTTTCCGTTGCTTCAAAGCCTGTTTGACGTAAATTGAAAAAAAAGTTGTCATGTTCATCCCAAAACTACTGGTTAATTTTTCCAATTCGCGCTTGTCTTGACTGTCAAGTCTGATTGTTAAATTTGTTGTTTGTGCCATAGTTAACACCTCCTGTCTATATTATACTACAGTTTGCCCGTGCGCGTCAAGTGCTATGCACATATAGTGCACATAAAATAAGCCAAAAAGGAAAAAACAATGCTAGAAAAATTGCAAGACATCGAAAAGAAATACGAAGCTCTCAGCAACGAAGTTTGTCAGCCGGAGGTGATTGCCGACCGCAATCGCTATACCGCCGCAATGCGGGAGCTGCGTCAGCTTGAGCCGGTTGTTGAGAAATATCGTGAGTACACAACCGCCATAGACAGCCTTGAGGCGGCACGGCTTTTGGAGGAAGAATCAGTTGGGGACCGAGAAATGCGAGAGCTTGCCCGGGCGGAAATAGACGATGCACAGGCGCAAAGCGAAAAGGCAATTGAGGATCTGAAAATCCTACTCCTGCCCCGCGATCCCAACGACGAGCGCAGCGTTATCGTGGAAATTCGCGGCGGCGCCGGGGGTGAGGAGGCGGCACTTTTCGCCGCGGCACTCTTTAGAATGTACTCCATGTACGGCGAAACGAAAGGCTTCAAGTCCGAAATCCTATCGGCGAACGAAACAGAGCTCGGGGGATACAAAGAGATCAGCTTTTCCCTCAACGGGGACGGGGCGTACTCCCGCTTCAAGTTCGAGTCTGGCGTACACCGCGTACAGCGCGTACCCGAAACCGAGAGCCAGGGGCGCATTCACACCTCCACCGTCACTGTGGCAGTGCTGCCTGAAGCACAGGAGGTGGACATTGAGATTAATCCCGCCGATCTTGAGGTTGACACTTTCCGTGCTAGCGGCGCAGGCGGTCAACACGTGAACAAGACCGACAGCGCAATACGCATTACCCACGTGCCCACAGGAACGATAGTGGAGTGCGACGACGAGCGAAGTCAGCACAAAAACCGCGAAAAAGCCATGAAGCTCCTGCGTACGCGTATGTTGCAGGCGGAGCGGGAGAAGCAGGAGGCGGCAATCGCGGGAGAACGCAAGGCGCAGGTGGGAACCGGCGACAGGAGCGAGCGAATCCGCACCTACAATTACCCCCAAAACCGCCTGAGCGACCACCGTATCGGCTTGACGGTTTATAGACTGGAAGCGATTTTGAACGGCGATTTGGACGAGGTCATCGACACACTGATTACGGCGGATACGGCGGAGCGGATGCGTGGGAGTGAAGGGTGAAGTCTTACGTAATCCTCAGGAAGCTTTTGAGAGAATCTCACCCAAAGCCATCGCCAAAAACTCTTCCGCCGTCATCGCGCCAATATCGCCCTCGCCGCGCTTGCGGACGGACACAGTACCGCTTTGAGCCTCTTTGTCGCCCAAAACTAGCATATACGGCACTTTTTCCATCTGTGCCTCGCGGATTTTATAACCGATTTTTTCACTGCGCCCGTCAATCTCACATCGCAAACCCCCACCGCGCAATTTGCTCAAAAGCTCTTGGCAGTCGGGAATATTCCTGTCCGTAAGGGGCAAAATCCGCACCTGTTCAGGGGAAAGCCACAGCGGCAATGCTCCTGCGTATTTCTCCAAAAGCAGGGCGATTGTCCGCTCGTAACAGCCGATACTTGTGCGGTGGATGATGTATGGCGTCTGCTTGCTGCCGTCGGCAGCGACGTATGTCATGCCGAACTTTTCAGCTAGCATCATGTCAATTTGTATGGTGATTAGGGTGTCTTCTTTACCGTAAACATTGCGGATTTGGATATCCAGTTTCGGACCGTAAAACGCCGCCTCGCCGTCAGCTTCCGTGTAGTCAAGACCCAAATTATCCAGAATCGTCCGCATTCGCGACTGCGCCTCATCCCACATTTCGGGCGTACCCTCATACTTTTGGGGTTTGTCAGGGTCCCACTTGCTAAATCGGAAGCTCAAATCTTCCAACAAGCCCACCTCGCCCATAACCCGGCGCATGAGTTCGAGACAAGCGCGGAATTCCTCCTCAAGTTGTTCTGAGGTGAGGATGATGTGTCCTTCACTGATTGTGAATTGGCGCAGACGGATGAGCCCGTGCATTTCGCCGCTCGCCTCGTTGCGGAACAGGGTGGATGTTTCGCCGTATCGTATGGGCAGGTCGCGGTAAGAGTGCATTTCGTTCAGGTAAATCTGGTACTGGAAAGGGCAGGTCATGGGGCGCAGGGCAAAGACCTCGTCATCCTTTTCTTCGTCTCCGATTATAAACATTCCATCCTTATATTTGTCCCAATGCCCTGAAATTTTGTATAAATCACTCTTGGCAAACATAGGTGTTTTCGTGCGGACATAGCCATATTCGTTGTCCTCCAAATCTTCAACATAGCGCGATAAAATTTGGAAGAGTTTTGCCCCTTTAGGAGCGAGATGGGCAAGCCCCTGCCCCACAGGCTCGGCGGTGAGGAAGTAGCCCAACTGGCGCCCAATGACGTTGTGATCGCGCTTTTTTGCTTCCTCCAAAGCGGCAAGATGAGCCTCTAGCTCGTCCTTTTTGGGGAATGCCGTACCATAGATACGCTGAAGCATGGCGTTGTTGGCATCGCCTCGCCAATATGCACCGGTACAAGCTGTAAGGGCAAAAGCCTTTACGGCTCCTGTTTTCACAAGATGAGCCCCGGCACACAAATCCACAAACTCACCCTGCTTACGGAACGAAATGGATTCGCCCTTGGCGGCGTGTTCGTTGATAAGCTCGATTTTATAGCCCTCGCCGTGCTTTTCCATGAGAGCAATTGCCTGATCGACAGGCAATTCAAAGCGTTCAATCTCAAGGTTTTCCTTGACAATCTTCTTCATCTCACTCTCAATTTTCCGCAAATCCTCAGGAGACAGGGGCGTTGACAGTTCAAAATCATAGTAAAAACCGCTGTCGATAGCGGGACCGATCGCCAACTTTGCGGCGGGATAGAGTCTCTTCACCGCCTGTGCCATGATATGTGCTGCGGTATGGTTGAAAGCGTCCTTACCGTCCTTGTCGGCAAAAGTGAGGATGGACAGTTGACAGTCGGCGGTTATAGGAGTACACAAATCCACCGTTTTGCCGTCAATCGCGGCGGCGCAGGCAACTCGCCCTAGCCCTGGGCTTATGGTAAGAGCCACGTCGTATGGGGTAACCCCTGCGGGAAATTGGCGTTTTTCGCCGCCCTTTAGCGTGATGTTGATGTCCATTTTTGCACCTCTTTGTGTAAAATCCACAAATCTCCCACAACCGTTATTGATTGTGTGAGCGTTGTGTGGGGTATTATACACTATTTTGGGTGCGTTTGCAAGGCAGATGGGTGGTGTTGGTCGCTACAAAAAAATAACAGAAAATCTGTCCTCTACACTTCTACGCTAATCCTCAAATCCTCCGCAACGCCCCAAAAGCTTTGTCGCCATACAAAATCGTCCCGCCGACATCAAGCCACCAGATCTTATTAAAAGGCGTGTAACGGGAAAATTTTTCCGTGTACATCATAACCGCCAAATAGCCCATGAGCAGGTAAAAACGAATCTTCTCCTCCCGAGTGAATGACTGAGGCGGCGTGAGCGCCCGAGCGATGAAATCCCCCGTGTAGTCGCCCCAAAACGCTCGCTCAAGGTCGAACACAAAAAGTTTACCCTCACAATACATGATATTACCGCCATGGAGATCGTAGTTAACAAATTGAGATGACACACTTTCCAGTATTTCTCTATGCTGTTCTATGTATTTGTTAAGTTTTTTGCCAAGAGGGCAGCTTTTCCCAAAGCGGCGGCAGTCGTCAATCATTGCCCTGTTCATCTTTTTCAATGCGAGGTACCAGTTTCTCTCAAGCCCCATCTGCTCATAACCAAAGCCCTCTCCCGTGATGGCGTGATGTTGGGCTAGAATTTGGAGAATTTCTCCGTCAACGCGTTTTTTCTCTTCTGGAGAGAGTTTTATCTTGTCTAAGACACTGCCCTCAAGGAACTCCATTACGAAATAATCGCAGGGAATAACCGTACGTGTGAAGTCCTCAAGGAGGATTTTAGGCGTATTGATGTTAGTTTTTTCACGCAGGAGGGCGTAATATTTCAACTCTTTTGTCATGATTCCCTCCTCGTATGTCAGCACCGCCACGCTTGGGTGCGGCGCGACCTTAAGGACGTATTTCGCCTTGTCCACAGCGACAATCACCACGCTGTTATACCAACCCTCATCGAGGGGCTTTACCGCCGTTGGCGTACCAAACCCCGCCGTCTCGAAAATTTTCGCTACCTGTTCATTGGTAATTTTATACTTTGTTTTGCTGTTCATAGGTTCTCCTTTGTGAGGGTTTTAAAAAAAGTGGTAATATAGTCTCCTAACTATAAAATCACCAGTATTATGCCTGTTTCAGCTTCTTCTAAAAACACAAAACAAAGCCGCCGAAGCAGCTTTGTTCTGCAGAAAAGCTATCATTCAGTGTCGACATAATAGGCAACAATCAGTTTTACAATGTTTTCAATCGCTCCCATGATACCACTGTCTGTGTTGAAAGACTTGCCGAGCCAAGTGCCGATAGCCTCAATTAGTTGGTTCACTGCTTCTACCATTGGAATCACTCCTTTACTAAATTGGTGGATACATTATAACACACTTCGCGTTTTTTTTAATTCCGTATTAGAAATTTGACAAAAAAACTTAGTAATTTGTTCATATTTAACAGTCTACTCCTGATTTTTTACTATAATTTCCCAAATTTCACACCGTTACCTTTCCGCTACTTCTCCATCCTATATCTTCTCCGCTCACCCTACAGGCGGAATGTTGTCAATAGTTTCAAGGACAGTGACATATGCCTCGTCGTCGTCAAGGGATTTTTGACGCCGTGGTTGAGGAATTTCAGGTGTGGGACTGGCGGCGGGAGAGGTTTTTGGCGTGGCAGCGCTTGGCGTTTTCGGCGCCGCGGCAGGCCCGCTGTAAAGCAGTCCCGAACTCCCATTTGACTTGGAGACCGGCACAGGCACTATCGACGGGGAGGGGGGCACAGCGTCAGGGGTTTGTACAACGGGGTCGGGTTTGGTGACGACAGGAGGCTGCTCCTTCTTGCTGTTCTGAGAAAATCCCGTGGCGATAACCGTCACATTCACCGCGTTGTCCTCGGTGTCGCTAGTGCGCAAGCCCATGATAATCAGCGCTTCAGGGTTAACCTTTTCGTTGATAATGTCCATAGCATCATAAAGCTCCGCAAGGTCAAAATCGCTGGGAGCGTCAAAGTAGACAATCACGCCCGTTGCGCCGTCGATTGAGGTTTCCAAAAGCGGGCAATCGATTGCGTTTTGTACCGCGACTTTTGCCCGCTCCTCACCGTCAGCTCCAACGCCCAACGCCATGTGGGCAAGCCCTGCGCCTTTCATTACCGCCGTCACGTCAGCGAAATCCGTATTAATCAACCCGGTTTGCTGTATCAGCTGCGTGATACTCAACACGCCCTCGCCCAACACTGCGTCCGCCATGGCAAAAGCGTTGTTGGCACTGAAAGCTTTTTTCTGTTGCTTCATGATTGGACGCAGCTTCTCGTTGGGGATGATAATCAGGCTGTCCACATGTTTTTGCATCTCCTCAATGCCGTTGAGAGCGATGCGCATTTTTGTCGTCCCCTCAAAACTGAAAGGCTTAGTAACTACACCCACGGTTAGAATACCGGCGTTTTTCGCAAGCTCCGCCAATACCGGCGCGGCGCCGGTTCCTGTCCCGCCGCCCATGCCCGCGGTGATGAAGACCATATCCGTACCCTTGAGAATCTCCTCAAGAGCCTCACTACTCTCCTCGGCTGCTTGCCTGCCCAATTCCGGGTTACAGCCCGCGCCGAGTCCCTTGGTCAGCTTCTGACCGATTGTCACTGTGCGTGACGCCTGGCACTGGCGCAATGCCTGTGCGTCCGTGTTCACCGCTACCAACTCACAGCCCTGTATTTGTTCGCCCCGCGCCATGCGGCTCACGGCGTTTCCGCCTGCGCCTCCGACTCCGATAACCTTTATTTGTGCCAATTTTAACTCATCATGTTCGATTTCAAATGCCATATGCATACCACCTTGCGTGTATTGTGCGTAAAAAGCGCACAGTTTTTCGCAATTTCCTTTCGAGATTTTGGTGACAATGCGCTGATTGTACTAGTCTACTATTCACCGGAATAATTTTACCACAAATAAAGCGAAAACGCAAGCGAAATTTGGATTTTACCATCTGGAACTAATTGCGCTCAATCCCCAAAATAGGCAGCCACCACGTGCCGAAACGCACGGAGATGTTCACAAATCGCATCCAAATTTTAACAATCATGTTGATGAAAGAGAAGGATGCACTGGAGGGTTCTTGAGGCGCAACGGTGTCGGTTTTTTCGTCCCACTCCATAAATTGGACGTATGGCTCGCTGTTGTGGACTGTCTTTCGTGACCCGTCTGTTGTTTGATTTGTGCAATGTAGTCACGCAGTTGGCGGGCGATGTCAATGGGGTCGAGCCGCCAGTCGTAAATCCAGTGATAAATACGGTTTTCCTTGTGATTTTGGGTTGGCATATAGCGATTATCCCAAGCGGGCGGCGGGTTGTGATTGCGGGTTACTTTTGGTGTTTGGCACGTTCACTCCAAGGCTATAGCTTTTTTTGATGTTTTGGTGTATAATATTGGGCAATAACTTGTATTTTGCTTGTATTGCCGGGAGATTATTTTGGGGCAAGCCCCAGTAAGGGGAGAAAATGAAAGACTTTTTTCAACGGGCGTGGCTTGAAATTCATTTGGATGCCCTTGCCCGCAATTTCGGCGTTCTCAACGCTAACCCTAAGGCAAAAGTGTTGGCTGTGGTCAAGGCGGACGCCTATGGTCACGGTGTTGCGCAGGTGGTTACGGAATTGGCGGTTAGGGGCTGTGACTGGTTCGGCGTTTCCAATTTGGAGGAGGCGCTTCAGGTTCGCGCTGCCGCCCGCAAAGCGGAGATCCTCATCTTGGGCTACACTCCCCCCCGATACGCCAAGGTTCTCGCCGAACATAACATCACCCAAACCGTCCTGGACAGCGGCAATGCCAGGGCGCTGTTCCAAGCGGCACAGGAGTGCGGCGTGAGTGTCAAAGTACACGTCAAGGTGGACACAGGCATGAGCCGTTTGGGCTTTTTCTTTCAGGACGAAATTCGCGACAGGGCGGTGATTGACGACATTTTGGCAGTCTGCTCCCTGCCCGCTCTTGAGATAGAGGGGATTTTCACACACTTTGCCTGCGCCGATGACCCCGTAAACGGGCGTGAGTTCACCGAGCGCCAGTACGCCTTGTTTTTGCACTGCCTTGAGAGTTTGCAAACGCGCGGTGTCAGCTTCAAATACCGCCACTGCTGCAACTCAGCGGCGGCACTTCTCTATCCCCATATGCACATGGACATGATACGCCCCGGGCTTGCGTTGTTCGGCATCTCTATCGACAAAAACACCGCCCTTGAGCCTGCCATGGAGATGAAAACCGTGCTGTCACAGATTAAAGAGCTCCCCGTCAACACTCCCGTGAGTTATGGCAGTACGGCGCGTGTAGCGAGAAAAACCCTCAGCGGCACTGTGCCCGTGGGCTATGCCGATGGTTATCCCCGCGCCCTGTCCAATCGCGGTTATATGCTACTGCGGGGCAAGCGCGTGCCGATTTTGGGGCGGGTGTGTATGGACCAAAGCGTTTTGGATATTTCGGGACTTGACCATGCGGCGACAGGGGATACGGTGACGGTTTTCGGTCATGACGGCGGTGATGAAATCTCCATCCAAACCCTGAGCGAGATGGTCGCCGCGTTGCCCTATGAGCTGCTGTGTTCCATCAACAAGCGCGTTCCCCGTGTCTATCTGCGCCGGGGCGAAATTATTGACGTGGCGAATTATATGCTCTTTGATGTACATGGCGTACGGCTTTATCAGTGAATGGGCGTGGGGTTAGGGCTGATTACCTCTGACTATTTTGTCCCGGTGTGGACATTTTGCGTTGAATGTGGTATAATATAGGCATGAAAAAGCAAACGGAAAAAGCGGG
>WRKY01000039.1 GCA_009777895.1 Oscillospiraceae bacterium | reverse complement strand
GCGATATTTTCCCCAACCGCCTGCGCCGCGTGCGTTACCGCAAGTTTCGCGCTGACAAAATTCAACCCGCCCTGGAGCCACACGGCATATGGCTCGCGCAACGGCGCGTCGGCTGAAAGTTCGATGCTCGAGCCGCTAGTGAACGCCCCCGTTGCCATGATTATCTCGCTGTCATAGCCCGGCATTGGTCCGGGCACCGGGGCATAGAGGGAATCGACGGGCGATGCGCTTTGGATAGCCTGGCAAAAGGCGATTAACTTTTCCCGTCCGCCAAGCTTGATTGCCTGGACGATGTCGCTGCGTTTTTCTTCAGGGCGGGGCAGGACCTCGTAGCCCAAATCCTCAAAGAGCGTTGCGGCGAAAACCGCGCTTTTTAACGCCTGCGCCGTGACGTGCGGCGCGTGGAACAGGCTCAAAAACAGCTCCCGGTTGTTGCCCAAACTCGCGCCGACCTTGCGTCCCAAACCCGCACAGCTCATCCGCACAGCGCAAAGCTCAATCAAGTCCCGGCGCCCCGCAAGGTAGCCGCCGCAACGCGCCACGCCGCCGCCGGCGTTCTTAATCAGCGACCCCGCAACGATATCCGCGCCCACGTGACACGGTTCTAGCTCCTCGGTGAACTCACCGTAGCAGTTGTCCGCAAAAACCGCAGCGCTGCTGTTTTTGTGAACAAAATCCGCCAATTTTTCAATCTGAGCGATGGTTATTGCCGCCCGCAATGTGTAGCCCCGCGAACGTTGCAAGTAGACGACTTTAGGACTGTAGCGCGCCAGTGCTGCCTTGATGGCGGGGTAGTCAAAATCCCCCTGCGAGGTGAGTTCGGTCTGGGCGTATTTGACACCGAAGTCCGCCAACGACCCCGCGCTTTTGCGCAGTCCCAATACCGGATGGAGGGTATCATAGGGCGTGCCGCTGACAACCAAAAGTGTGTCGCCCGGACGCAAAATCCCGTGGAGTCCCGCCGCGATTGTCGCTGTCCCGCAGGCGAAAGAGTGGCGAATAAGCGCGTCCTCCCCGCCGTAAATATCCGCGCAAAGGGCATCCAAGTTTTCCCGTCCAACGTCGCCGTAGCCATAACCCGTGGTTTCGGCAAAGTGACTCGACTGAACACAGTTGCTGATGAATGCCTGTAGAACACGCCCTTGAGTTTTATCCTCTATTTTCTCGATTTCGGCGAATTTCGGGCGAATTCGCTCCATTGCCGCCCCCGCCGCCAAGCTGATTTTTTCGTTGAATTCAAACATCGCTTATCCTTACAATGTAATAATGCTTCTAAATTTTATAACATTTTCGCAACTTTGTCAATTGGGAGGTAGATATGAACGGGCAAATTTTAAACCGTCCGCGCTTTCATTTTACCGCGAAAAGCGGGTGGATTAATGACCCAAACGGCTTGGTTTTTGACGGCAAGCTGTGGCATTTGTTCGCCCAACACGCACCGTTGACGGGCGGAGGCGACCCCCAACACGGCGCGATGCACTGGCTCCACGCCGTCAGCGGGGACTTGCTTAATTGGGCGGAACGGGGAATTATTCTTGCCCCCGATGAATTTGGCGAGCCTTGGTCCGGGAGCGGATTTCGCGACGAGGAGGGGCAACTTTGGCTGATGTACACGAGCCATGGGGAGCGTGAACAACAGTGTTTAGCGCGTTTTACAGAGGGTGCGGCGGAGAAAATCCCGCAAAACCCGGTAATTCCCAACAGCAAACTGCGCAACTTCCGCGACCCGAAAGTCTTCAAAAATCCCGCTCTCGGCGGCTACAGCGCAGTCATTGCCGCAGGGGATGCATTTATTTTTTATCATTCCCGCGACCTATTTAATTGGCGGCAAACAAGTGTTTTTCAACACATGACTGACGGATGTCTTGAATGTCCGGATTTGTTGCATATAAATAACGTTTTTGTCTTGATTTTCAGCGTTAACAGAAAAAAACGCCGTGGCGGAAGTGTTACAAGATACATTATTGGCGATTTTGACGGCTATAAATTCACGGCAAAAAGTGAGGATTTTGCCCTTGACAGCGGTACAGACAACTATGCCGCCATGAGTTTTTTTGACACGAACATCCAGTTGGGATGGGCAAACAACTGGGCTTACGCGGGACAGACCCCCGCCAACAACTGGCGCGGCATGATGACTTTGCCCCGCAGATTGTCCCTCATTGATACAGTTCACGGCAAACGCCTTGCCCAAAGACCGGTTTTGCCACAGTTACAGGAGAAAAAAACCTTAAAGAATAAGGGATTTTACGTGTTGAATATTGAAAGTGACGGTGATTTTGTAATAAGGCTTAAAAATCCCAGTGGTTTATATCTTGAATTTGGCTGCAAAAATGATGAATTTTTTATTAATCGCGCAAAAGCAAGCCAAGAAATGCCCAAAAAGTTTTTCCAACCTCAACCCGCCTATAACGCACCGAAATTCGCCTGTCGCCGCACCAAACGCCTTGGCAGCGGCAAAATAAAAATGCGCCTTGTCTTTGATTCCTGCGTCGCCGAGCTTTTTGCTGACGACGGGCTTTTTGCCGCCACGACACTTGTTTTTCCCGACTGTGCTTATGACGAGGTTTATGTGGTTGAGGGGTCGGCAGAAGTGTCGGTGGAAAGTGGAGTGTTGGCAGAATCTTGAGTTTCCGCTACAAAAGCAAGTGAAAAAATTGCAATATTTTGGAGTTTGCATTTTCACGCAATATGTGGTAAAATTTATACAAAAATTAACCCAACGGAGACAATAACATGAACAATAAAACGCAACAGACAAATAAAAACCCCGAAAATCTCAATGTGCATATAGCATACGGCTTCCACGTGAACTGCTATCACTCATACCGCGGGGACAGCAATGATGAGCTAGGTTTTGGCGGCGACATCCGCATCATCCGCAAAATCATCCGCCTGTTGGATGACCTGAACGCACGCGGCATCCCCGCAAAAGCGACTTGGGACTTTGAAAACGCCTATTCACTGGAAGATATCTTACCCAAGTACGCCCCCGACATCATCGAAGGTGTCAAGCGCCGCTGCAAAGAAAACGGCGACGAAAATATCATAATGGGCTACAACAACGGGGCGTTATCGGCTATGGAACCCGCCGAGTTTGACGCGGCAATCCAGATGGCAATAACCAACGACAAAGGCTCGGGGCTTGCTGATATCTTTGGCGAATGTCAGCGGATCGTCCGCCCCCAGGAAGTCATGTTCACCCCCTCCCAGGTCACCGACTACAAGCGCAACGGCATTGACGCGGTGTGCCTTTACTACTCCTGCGTACCGTTTGACGCCTTTCGCACCATTGTTCCCCAACTTAAAAATGGACGTGAATACAATCCCGTACGCTACACATATAAAGGTGAATCCCTGACTATTATGCCAACTTATTCCAACGCCGACGTGATGGATTACGGCTGTTTGCGCGCATGGGCAAAGGATTTGCGCAGGAAACAGCTGTGCGGCGAGATTGACACGGATGTGCTGATTTTCGTCAACATGGACGCGGACGCTATCTTTTGGGAGCCGCTTAAATTGCCGTTCCCGCTGAACAAAATGGCGAACACACAGGGCATCTTGGGGCTTGTTGAGGAGGTCGCCGACTTACCTTACGTGGTCTTTGATACCGTGGGGGGCTACCTGAAAAATCATGAGACACTGGCGGAAATCACCTTTGGTCACGACACCGCTGACGGCAGCTTTACCGGCTATTCCTCATGGAGCGAAAAGCCTTTCAACCGCCAAATCTTCACCCGCGTTGAACGGGCAAGGCAGTTGGCGCGGGTCAATGGCAAGTCCGCAGGGTTCGATGAACGCAACTTATTGCTCTCCACAACCCATTTTGGGCTAGCCTCGCCTGTACTGAACATTGACAGGGAACGCCGCGCTTTGGCTCTTTCACAGGAGATGTTGGAAAAGGAACTCGCCGCTCGGGAAAGTGTGTCCAAACTGACGTTGGTACGCCCTGAACCCTCTGCGCTGTTCACAGCGCAAGTGACGTTTAAGGAGGGCTATCTCGCCAAAATTTCCTGGCTGAAGTTGGAAGCGCGTGAGCTTGAAAGCTTCGGTGCCTTGGCAACATCTCACCACCATGACGGTTCTGTCGCCAGTGCGTTTGTGATATGCAAGACCCATAGCCCACTGGAACGGTTGGAAATAAACGCCACACTTGTACCTGAAATCACTAATTCTAAAGAGCCGGTTGTGTGTCTCAATACTAAATCATGGAGCGTCAATTTCTGTGAGCATGGCGAAATAACTAGCGTGCGCAAAAACGGCAGGCAAATTGGCGGGCGGAGCTTTTTGAAGTCGGCGATACGGTATAACGGCAAGGCTGTGCCCTTTGCCCACAAAAAAATTCTCCCCCTGTCCTGTGCAGGAGATCTGACGGGACTGCGCATAAGCGGCGCGGTGAACCTTTCCGGTGCGGAAAAAAGCGGTGAGTTCGCCTATGATTTCTGCACTCTTCCAGGGGTGGACGCGGTGTTCATTCTCAGCGACATCCAGTATCCCTACACCACGGAAACCCACGCTTTTGCCACTCACTCCTCCGCGTTGGGGCGCAAGTGCGACAAACGCTGGCAGGAGGCGGTGCCGATGCAACTCACCCCCATGCCGGGTAAAAACTGGTCGGTGGTCAAACGCAATTTTGCGGGGGACATCAGCAGTTTCCCCCTATCCTCATTCCGCGGGAGTGTACCTGAAAACACGCAGCTTGATAGCTTTAACCACCAGTTGACGGCGGGATTCGTCGGCTTGAGTGACGGTGACAGCGGATTTTTGTTATGCAATGCGCGGCAGGTTCTAGGCTCAATGGCACATTGCCCCATGCGTCTGCGCCGCCGGGAATGCAAGGACGTCGTATCCCTCAACCCCATGGGGACGTATTACGGCGAGCAGCGGGTACATCCCTCCCAGTCACAGGGCAAGCTCATGGCGGCATACACTATCGTCACACCCCAGTCCAACTCCCTCGCCCCCGCCTATAACGGCGCGAAAGAACTGGGTGTGTTCGCGCTTATTGCCTTTGACGGCGATTTACCCGAAGGGGACGCGCTGAAAACTGCCTGCGATTTCGCTGACGGCGCTGTTTTGCTTGAACCGCAAAACTCCCCCATAACCTCCCCCGATGCGGACAAGGACAACGTAAGCTTTGGCGCAATTACCCTTGACGGCATTGGCGCGGACGAGTTGAAGCCCGTGATTGTTTCTGGGGCGATGCCCCAAAGCCCGCTGAGAACAGCAAAAGTGGCTTTGGGTGCCTTTGAGAATATTTTGCGGCAACAGATAAGGGCGCGTTAAGGATACAAAAAAACCGCCCGAAAGCGGTTTTTTTGCAAATTTAAAAGGATTCGTCTTATGAAGAACAAAGCCACCTATATTATACACGGATTAAACCAAAATGTCAATAGGCTTTTTGCGAAATAGCAGACATTTATAATTTTTCGCAAAAAAATCAGGATAGTAAGGAGATAGTTATGGACACTTTTGCAAAGCTTCGGGCAATTATTGTTGATGTGCTCGAGATTTCTGAGGAGATCGTCACCCTTGAAAGTACACCAAAAGACTTGGATGCGGACAGCATCGATATGTTGGATGTGGTAGGGGAAGCCGAACAAGTATTCAATGTAGAAATCCCTGACGAGGCATTGGAGAAATTCGTTACGATTGGTGATTTTGTGAAATATATTGAGGGCGATAGCAAATAGCAGGACCTCTGTGTTTTTTATAGTCGATTAGCTTGAAAAACGGCTCAGGATTTGCGAGAATATTTTTCGTCTGGCAAGGAAAAAAGCGCGGAAATACTTTCGTATTACGAGCATTTTTGACGAAGTCAGATGGAAAATAGACCGCAAAGACGAGTTGATTTTCATGTTAGGAGACTATACCTTGTCCCTGCCCAAAAAGCAATCCCCGCCGCCAAAAGGCAATAAATCCCGAAGATATAGAACTTCCTGTTGCGAATGAGCAGGGAGATAAGTTTTATTGATGCCACGCCGCTGACGGCGGCAACGATGAATCCCACAAAAAGATGAAAGGGATCGATACCCAAGCTGCCCGCTTCAAGAACGTCCATAAACTCCAGTACACCTGCCCCTAAAATAGCGGGAATTGAGAGGATGAAGGCGTATTTCACAGCAAATTCCCTGTTCAAGCCGCCCAAAACGCCGCCGAAAATCGTGCTGCCGCTGCGGGAAAGTCCGGGCAAAATCGCCGCCGCCTGCAAACAGCCCACAAGCAATGTTGTCTTGTACGGCGCATCCGCTTCGGTATATGTGCCTGTTTTCAGCCTGTCGATGAGGAACATAAACGTTGCGGTTACAAGGAGCATCACCGCCACGGTGAAGATGTTTTCCATCAGGCTGTCCAGTTCAAGGAGCTTCACGCCCAAGCCCGCGATAAGGGCGGGGATTGTGCCGATTATTACCATGAGCAAGAAGCGGCGTTCAGGGGTTTTGAAGCAGTCTTTGCGCCCCTTGAGCAGGTCGGATATTGCGCCGAAAAACTCTTTAATCAGCGAGAAAATGTCCTTGCGGAACACGATGAACACGGACAACAGCGTGGCGAAATGGAGGCAAACCGTGAGGGAGAGGTTGCTCTCACCATCGCCGAAAATGGTGTTGAAAATCACCAAATGCCCTGAACTGGATATGGGCAAAAACTCGGTTATGCCCTGTATTAAGCCTTGAAAAATTGTGTTATACATTCTAAAAAATAGATTCTAGGTGCAAGGTTCTAGAATTCTGCCTTTCTTTGTGGTATCTGCATTCACAGGGTATGCTATTTTCTCTTATGACTAGAACACAAGGCGCAAACGTTCTCTTCTCACGCCCACATCCTGAGGATTTATAGTCGATTAACTTGAAAATCGGCTATAATTGGAGTTTGCCTGTAAGCCGGGTTCTGTCGTTTAAGGCAGTTATCTATCTGCGCGCGCTATTGCTAGAACGCTCAGGAGCTTTCGCTCCATGCCACCCGTCGAATATAGGCCGAGCAAGCCCAGTTTAGCAGTGAGGATTCAAAACTCAGGCGGTAGGGCATTATCACGGACAATCCGCGTATCCCCTCTCACTCCCAAGTCCTCAATCCTCACCACAAACAATTCAGTCGGTGTTGCTTCGGGCAGAGTTTACAGCAGAGTGTAGTTACCCACACAATGGGTGCGCTCTTACCGCACCTTTCCACCTTTACCGGATTCCAGACGCTAACATCCAAAACCCAGAAGTCTATTTCTGTTGCCCTTTTCCTAAGGTCGCCCTCGGCGGCCGTTAGCCGTTGCCCTGCTCTTTGAAGCCCGGACTTTCCTCAGGGTTTCCCCCGCAACCGCCCAGCAAACTCCGTAAGGTATTATACCTGATTTTTGCAAAAAATGCAAACTTGCATTTTTCGGCGCTTTCTGATATAATATCACGGTATGTCCGCTATCAGGTTTGTTGAAACGCCGTCTTAGCTTTTCAACTGTGCCATAGTGCGGAAATCTTAGACTTAACGGAGTTTGTAACATGGACGAAAAACAAGTCAAAAACACAAAAAAACAACGCAAGCACAGCCGTAAAAAAGGCTCCTCTGACCGCGTTATCAAAATCATCGAAAAGGTTATTGCCGTGGTTTTGGTTTTGTCAGCGGTTTATGGTTTAGGTTATGTGGTCGTCACCCAAAGCGGTGTTATCGAACGCAGTTTCGCTGTGACGCGTGTGGGCGATACCCCAGTGAAGATGAACTTCTACAACTACGCCTATCGCTCCGCCTACAGCCAAATTTTCGACACCTATGCCCAATACGCATCATACTATCAGATGATGGGCATGGATACCTTTGACATCACAAAAACCCCGTCGGATCAGCCGTATACCGCCCGTGAAACGGAGATTGAGCTTTACCCCGAAGCGAAAGATTGGACAACTTGGGCAGATGTCATTGAGTTCCAAACTCTTTTGAATCTTAAACGGATGTTCGCACGCTATCAAACCGCGTTGGAAACTGACGGGGTCATTGAGGTGTCCGAGGTTGTCACAATTCCCACCATCCCAGTTACTGACGAGAATGGGGAAACGGTCACAAACCCTCCCGACGCCGACGTTGAGATTGAAACCTCTGTGCGTAATTTCGAGATTCCTTTCAACAGCCTGACGGAGGAGGAATTGGACAGTATCAACCAACAAATCGAGTCCCTGCGCCGCCAAAACGCCGAGCAGAGTATGTCCCTCAACGCCTTTTTGGCAAGACAATACGGGCGCGGCTTTACCGAGCGGGTGTTGCGTGAATATAACCAAATTATCGCAATCGCCGAGCGTTTCTCCGAGGGCAAATTGGCGGAGTTCAAAGCGGAGTATACAGACAAAAAAGTTCGGCAGATTTTCAACGACAACCTTGTTGATTTCGCCGTTACCGACTACCGCTATTTCACAATCCCTGTCACCGCTGTGACCCAAAAGGAGGGCGAGAGCGACAAGAATTTCAAAAAGCGCAGGGACAACGCATTGAAGAAATCCAAGGAAAATGCCCAGGACATCTTCAAGGGCATCACCAACGAGAGTACTTTTCTCGCGGCGGCTGAAAAGCAAGACAAAGCCGTTGCAGAGGATACGGATGATTACAAATTCGATGCAGAAACAATCACCTCAAGACGCGCTGACAGTCAGCACCTCAACTCCATCCGTGAGGACACAGAGAACACCGATACGCACTCACCCGCAGCGGCATGGGCGTTCAGCAATAAGCGCAAAGCGGGCAACGTCAATATCTTCTTTGATGACCAGGGCAACGCCACGATTGTGTATATCATGAAGCCCGCTTATGCGGTTGTACCCGCTACAGTGCGTGAGATTGTTATCACCGCCAACAGTTTCATTGATGATGAAGAGACAGCGGTTAAGAATGTTCACAGGCGTCAAGCCGAGGCAAAGGCGAAGGAGCTGCTTGAAACCTTCAATAGCGGCAAAAAGACCTCCGAACGTTTTGCCGAACTCGCCACAACCAATTCCGGCGGCACAAGCGCGGAGAGCGGCGGTCTGACTTCGATTAATTCTAGTAGCTCCCAGGATGAGAAATATCTCAGTTGGGCGTTTAACTCTAGCCGTAAAAAGGGCGACACCAATGTGATCACCATCGGCGACGATAGCTATGTTCTGTTCTATGAGGAAACACTCCCGGCGGAGTACTACACAACTATTCCCAACGAAAAGAGCAACGAGGACTACGAGAAATTCGAGGAAGAGCTCCTTGCCCAGGAACGTTTCCAACTCAATCCCAACAGCTTCCAATTGGGTTGGGCGACGCGGCAAAACGAGCGTTTTATCAGGGAAACTGCCATGCGCAGTATGCTCTATCAGTTCTACCAAAGCCAACAAAACAGTAGCAGCGGCGGTTTGCTTGACGGATTGTTTTAAGTTTACCTCGCACTCGAACAGTAGGCAAATACAGTGTTAGAGATATGTAGTCTCCTAACATGAAAATCAACTGGTCTTTGCGGTCTATTTCCCATCTGAGTTCGTCAAAAATGTTCGTAATACGAAAGTGTTCCTGCGCTATTTTCCTTGCCAGACGAAAAATATTCTCGCAAATCTTCAGCCCATTTTCAAGTTAATCGACTATAAAACAGGGGGTCGCCGTTGGACAGCGACCCCCTTACTTTTTTGTTCTCTATAATGAAACACAGCGCCGAGCAGTCTTTAAAGAGTGAGGAGTTTGTTAGTAACTAACCGAAAACTCCTTGTTCTCAATCCACTCACCAGTGCCGAAATTACGCAGACGTAAAACCACTTCGTTGGGATAAATTTCAACTTGGAAGCCCAGGGATGTGGTTTCCGGACTCTCGTTTGACATAAAGGCGGGGACGTTTACGCAGGTCAAACCGCCAAAGGTTTCTGTGCGTACATACGACAATGAGGGGTGGATGTGTCCGGAAAGCAGTATGATTTCCTTGCCGCAGTCCGACAGCCAGTCCTTGAGTTCGTTGCCTTGTGCGCCGGAAAAACTCTGCCCAAAGATGCCGGGCAAGGGGTCGTGGTTGAAGATGATGACAGGCTCGTCGGCGGGGGCCGTTTCCACGGTTTCCAAAATCCACTCCCACTGGGCATCAGAGAAATATTGCCCCACACCCTCGGTTTCCTGTTCACTTGCAAGAACCATCACTGTGGCGCCGTCAATTTTGCGGCTGTAGTACGGCACATCTAAGAAAGAGTTCAGGTGTGCGCTCCAAAAGTCCATGTGACGGCGATTTGCATCGGAAATAGCAAGACGACCCGCCCCTTCCTGCATGAAGTTGATACGTACGTCATGGTTGCCTGCAGCAACAAGGGTGTTTTTTGGTCCATAGCGGTTGAGTAGACCATAGAGGACGTAATACTCGGTTTTCTGTCCGTTCATGGTGTTGTCGCCCAGTAAAACCAAGGTGTTGTTCTCTGCGGGAAGACCCTTTAGAGCCTGTGCGAAACCCCTGTAGCGGGAGGTGGTAAATGTTTCCATGTGCACATCCGACATCACGCTGAGCTGAGAAATCAGTGTGTCTTCGTCAACCGGCACAGGCGGCGAGACGGCCTTTAGCCCCCCTGTGAATAAGATCACCAACGACAAAATCGCCCCCGTACCGCTGATTAGCATTCTGCGAAAGAAATGAGAAATAACTTTCATCTTGTTTGCGCTCCTTTGAAAATGTATTTTGTGAGTCCATTATATATTATTTAAGAAGAAATGTCAAGGGGTGCGGTGCAACGCCCCACACAAATCAATTTTGGTAAAAATCGCTGTAGATTAGTCAAAACGACGAAAATAAAGAAAACACCAAGTCATCCCTCATGTCCCCAATCGCTCCAAAAAGACCTCCACAATCCGCCGGGAATTCTCTGTGTCTGCCATGGTCAAATACTTCTCCCTGAAGCGAGCTAGAGAATCGAAATCGTATGGCGCGTTTTCAATCGCGTCCAAAAGCTGCGCAAAATCCCCAAAAGTGGCGTGGGGCATCTCTTCATCAAGACGGATGTTCAGCCCTGTTTTTTGTGTATATTCCTCCAAATCCGGCACGTAAAAATAAAGCGGCTTGCCAAAGGGACTCGCTTCAATGGCGGCGGCAGAATAGTCGGTGATAATCGCGTCCGAAACCGCGAACATCTCGAATGTGGAGATGGAGGTAATCGCTACATCCTCGGCTGTGTCGGGTGGGATATCGTTGGGGTGAACCTTTACGATGAGCTTGTATTTCTCCCGCTTTTCGGGAGTCAAAACCTCCAATATCGGCGACAAATCCAGAGGGCGGTTCTTGCGAAATGTGGGGACATAGAGCAGCTTGAATTTTTCCCGCCAACCGGGGTGCTTTTCGTATATCCTCTCCGCCGCTTGCGGGTTATCAACTAGGCTCATCAGGTGGTCAACACGTGGCATACCCAAGGTCAAAACCTTTTCAGGCGGGTAGCCGAACGCTGAACTATAGTGCCCTTGTGTTGCCGGCGCCGTGCAGGTGATAAAGTCATAATGCCTGTGCATTTTCCATCGGTGAGCGTCAACTTCAGTGTGCCCGTCGTCGGTGCCGACTGTCTGCCACCCGAATTTTTTTAACGCCCCCAGTGAGTGCCAAATTTGTACGGCGACGAAATTTTTGCGCTGTGTAAACAAGCTCAGGGGGATGCACTGCCCGTCAACAAAACAGCCCCTAGCCCGAAGAAGGGCAAGGGTGGTGGGAATTAATGCCAGAAAATCCTGCAGGTTACCCGCACCGTCACCCGACAAACGGCGGCAGTAGGTTTTCTGCTTGAGATATGGTGCTTGCCGCTCCAACTCCGCCTGTAGCAGACGAAAATCGACGGATGGCTCATCGCTCTGCCTGCTCAAAAAGACAACTGTATCGCATTGGGGGATGATGTGCCGCAGAAACCAGTAGGCAATTTTCGCGAAAAAAATTAGGATATTCAATAAAAATTTTTTCATAGAATTATTATATCCCAAAAGTGCAGCTTTGTCAAATTCTATAGTCGATTAACTTGAAAATCGGCTCAGGATTTGGGAGAATATTTTTC
>WRKY01000038.1 GCA_009777895.1 Oscillospiraceae bacterium | reverse complement strand
TTTTCAATATTTTTATTTATTTGCTACAATTGTTCCTATGCATAGCCGTATTATGCCCACAATGGCGGTAATGCGTAATAAAGTGTTTGTTTATTTAGCTTGCCCCACAGCGCTTTTTGGGCGATGATTACCCCTGCGGCGACAGCGTCCTTGTCCCGGGCGAAAGTGTGAGTGAGATGCCCGTAGCTCTCCTCAAAGCCGTAGAGAAAACTACACCGCGTGCTATCCTTATTTTCATCATTCCACTCATAAATTTTTTCGCCTATGTACTTAAAGCCCGTCAGCACGTCGATGAGCTTCACGTTATACTCGCCGCAAATTTTTTTTGCTAAATCCGTGGTGACAATGGTCTTGATTAAAGCGGCGTCGGGGGGCAAAGTACCTTTTTCGATGTGACTTTCAAGTAGATATTCAACCAACAGACAGCCAGTTTGGTTGCCCGTCAAAACGGAATATTCTCCCTTGTTGTCCTGTGTCAGCACGCCTATGCGGTCGCAATCGGGGTCAGTGGCGAAAATCAGGTCAGGGCGGTCTTTTTTTGCCTGTTCTATTGCCATTGCATAGACAGGAATGTCCTCGGGATTAGGCTTTTCCAGTCCCGGGAAATCGCCGTTTGGAGCGGCTTGTTCATCAATAACGGACACATTGCCGTAGCCCATCTTATCCAACGCGTGGCGGACAGGACCGTTGCCGCTGCCGTAAAGCGGCGTATACAAAATAGACAGCTCGTTGCCGTGGAGCATCCCCAAATCCTTGCGTATAATGGACTGACGCAGCAGCTCAAAATAGGCGTTGTCGCAGTCGTTATTGTCGGGGATAATAGTCAGCAGTTCATCGGCGATTGCCTGCTCAAGGGACAGACATTTCCAACCGTCAAAGAGGTCAATATCCAGTATCTGGGCTAGGATATTCCCCGCCGCGATGTCGGTAATCTGCCCTCCGTCGGCGTTATAGACCTTGTAGCCGTTGTCACATTTTTCATTGTGAGAAGCGGTGATAACGATGCCTGCGCTGGCTTTGTAGTAGCGCGTGGCGTGGGAGAGCATGGGGGTTGGGCGGGGGTTTTCGTACCAGTAGACCTTGATACCCGCCGCACAAAGTACTTGGGCGGCTTTTTTGGAGTACTCGGCGGAGTTGTTGCGGGTGTCCCGCGCTATGACTACACTGGGATTTTCGGCGGTGGCGAGGAGATAGTTGGCAAGCCCCTGTGTGGCGCGGGCGACGTTATAGTTGTTCATGCGGTTTGAGCCTGCCCCCATCTTGCCCCGTAGACCGCCGGTGCCAAAATCAAGAATCCTGCCAAAGCGATCCTCCATCTCCTCGTCGTTGGCGACGGCGTTAATCTCTTTGGCAAATTCCGGCGCGCGGCTGAGCCAACGCTGATATTCTTGTTGTGCTTGTTGTGTCATGAGTTTTTCCTTTGGATATGGTTTTTACTTTTGCGCATAGGTCGCTGACAATCTGACAGATGTCAGTCAGCTTTGACATTTCTCAATATTTCCAGGTTTTTAGTAATCATCTCACAGCGCTGTGCGACACAGTCAACGGAACGCAGTGGGTCGGCGGGAGTGTTGAAGACATAGTCCTCCAGGAGATCCACGGTAGTGGTCGCCGCATGGAGGCGCGTGTCAGAGCTAGCATAGTATATGGCAACTTCACCCTTTTCGTTCACCGCCGCGCCATTGCAAAACGCCACGTTAGAGACATCACCAACCCGCTCTTTGTCGTATGGCGCAAGGAAAAATCCGCCAGGCTCTGCAATGATTCGCCACGGCTCGTTCAAATCCGTGGCAAAAGCGTAGAGGACATAGCGCAAGCCTGCCGCAGTATTCCGCACGCCGTGGGCAATGTGTATCCAACCCCGCGATGTCTTTATGGGCACCGCCCCCGCGCCGTTTTTGCTCTCGGTGACGGTGTGATAGCGCCGTGGACTGACAAGTATCTGCTTGTCAACGCGGGGATTTTCAATATCCTCGCACAGCCCGAAGCACAGCCCTCCCGCGCTGCCCGCATCGATAAAACCGTCCTGGGGGCGGGTGTAAAACGCGTATTTTCCTCCCACAAATTCAGGGTGAAGTACCACATTGCGCTGTTGTGAGGACTCAGTCACCAAGTTGGGCAGGCGCTCCCAGGTTTTCAGGTCATGTGTGCGGGCAATTCCCGCCGCGGCGCAGGCGTCGGAGAGTGCCGCCCCATCGCTAGTATCTTTATATTCCGAGCAGAACACGCCGTATATATAGCCGTCCTCGTGGGCGGTAAGGCGCATATCATAGACGTTGGTTTCGTCGGCAAAGGTGTCGGGCAACACCACAGGGTAGTCCCAAAAGCGGAAACCCTCCACAGGGCTTTCGCTGTGTGCCACGGCAAAAAAGGATTTCCTGTCGTTGCCCTCAACGCGAGCCGCAAGGTAATATTTCCCGTCTTTGTATAACGCCCCCGAGTTGAATACGGCGTTGACGCCAAGGCGCTCTTGGGCGTTGGGGTTGGTAGAAATATCCAGGTCGTATTTCCAGAAAATCGGCACATGACCGCGGGTCAAAACAGGATTTTTCCAACGGGTGTAGATACCGTTATAAAACTTTGCGGGGCGGTTTTCCTTACTCAAAAGCTTTTCTTGCCGACAAATTAACTCCTGGACTTTCTCGTGCAGCATATGTCTTCTCCTTTAACAAAGTGAGCGGATAAAAGCTCAAGCTGATATTATACCACAAAACAAATTTGCGTGCAATATTGACTTTTTTGCAAAAAAGAGGTACAATATAGATACACTACTTTTTCAAGGAGCTTACATGGACGAATACAACCCCGAAATTATTGCGATTCAAGACGAGGACGGCAAGGAATACCTCTTTGAGGTGCTTGACCGCCTGGAGCGTGACGAGGGTACTTTTGTTGCCATCACCCCTGCGGACGACGATGACGAGAGCGATGAGGGCGAGTTCATTGTCCTTGAGGTCAACGAGGAGAAGGACGATATTTACGTTTCCCAAATCGAGAATGAAGAACTCCTTGAGGAGTTGGGCAATCTCTTTGAGGAGCGTCTGGCATTGATGTTCGCCGAAGAGGAAGAGATATAGGCTGTATTCTCCACTCCCTAGTCACTTTACCGCTCCATGTGACATATAATTTAGTGTAGCGATCCTTAGACCCTCAATACTCGTTACCCAATTTCCCCTGCCTTGTGCGATAAGTATAGCAGTTATAACCCAACACTCTTAACCAGGGAGTCCTGATACTCCGGCGGCGGATTGCAGACCTCCCAGCCTCGGCTGGACGAAGGGAGCGTGAACCCATTGGGAGGACACCCACCTGACCATTTGTTGGCAGGTTATAAGAGGCTATACCCGGCTTGGCGGGGGTTCTTTATGGGTAGCCGTATTTTGAATGAAAAAATTCAATTATAGTCGATTAAGTTGAAAATCGGCTCAGGATTTGGGAGAATATTTTTCGTCTGGCAAGGAAAAAAGCGCAGTAATACTTTCGTATTGCGAGCATTTTTGACGAAGTCAGATGGAAAATAGACCGCAAAGACCAGTTGATTTTCAAGTTAAGAGACTTATACATAATGAACAAACAAAGGAGAAAAACAATGCTGAAAAAATTAGAGACAGAAAAACTGCTGCCCGTATTGGTAATCGAGAACGCGGAAGATGCCGTGCCGTTGGCGCGGGCATTGTTGGCGGGTGGATTGAGCTTTGCGGAGGTCACATTCCGCACCGCCGCCGCCGCCCAGAGTATTCGCCGCATCGCGGAGGAACTGCCTCAAATCACTGTTGGCGCGGGAACAGTGTTAAGCGTGGAGCAGGCGAACGCTGCCGTGGAGGCGGGGGCAAGATTTTTGGTAAGCCCCGGCTTTAACCCCGCCGTCGTCAAAGAAGCCGCGCGGTTGGGCGTGCCTATTTTCCCCGGATGTATCACCCCCACTGAGTTCGAGACGGCGATGGCGTTTGGCATCAAAATAATCAAGTTTTTCCCCGCTGAACAAGCAGGGGGTGTGGACTTCCTCAAGGCTGTTTCAGGACCCTACCCCGAACTGAAGTTCATTCCCACGGGGGGCATAAACGCCGGCAATTTGGGGCAATACCTTGCGCTTAATTGCGTACTTGCCTGCGGCGGCTCGTTCATGGCGCCGCCAAAACTTGTTGCGGCGGGGGATTGGGACGGGATTTCGCGCTTGGCGAGAAAGGCGATTGCCTAGATTGACAAATCGCAAAAAATCGTGTAAAATATGCCAGGAAAAAAGTACTATAAGCGATTCAACCAAAGAAAGGAAAGATACTAAAATCCAGAGCTCGTCGATACAAGATAAAATGGACAGCTTTTTGCCCTCGTGTCGGCAGGCTCTAACATTCAGTATCAAAATCTAAAACATATGTCCAACTTTCGCCCATTTCGTGCATTGCGTCCGCGTCCAGAATTCGCCGCCCAGGTGGCGGCATTGCCCTATGACGTTATGGACGCCCAGGAAGCGCGGAAAATGGTTGCGGACAACGAACGCAGCTTTTTGCGCATTGACAAGGCGGAAATCAACTTCCCTCAGGGGCAGGATCCCCACGCACCTGAAGTCTATGCCAAGGCTCGCGAGATATTCCAGGAACGCAAAGCCGACGGCACTTATGTACTGGAGGAGCGCCCTTGTGTCTATATCTACCGCCAAATTATGGAGGGGCGAGCACAGCTTGGGCTAGTGGGTACAATCGCGGCACAGGACTCCATTGACGGACACGTGAAAAAACATGAGATGACCCGCGCGGACAAAGAAGTGGATCGAATCACCCATGTCAGCACTCTCAACGCCCAGACAGGACCCATCTTCCTGACCTATCGCAAGCGCAGCCGCCTGACGGAAATCCTCAATTACTGGCAGCGGCAGCACAATCCGCTGTACGATTTTGTCAGCGAACAGGGGGTGCGCCAGACAGTATGGCGCATTGATAATCCCAATGACTTGCGGGAAATCACCCGGGAGATGAGTAAGGTTGAGAGCCTTTACATCGCCGACGGACACCACCGCCATATGTCCGCGGTTCGTGTGGCAGAGATTCGCCGTGAGGAGGCAAAAGCGGCAGGAACGTACGCTGGCGATGAAGAATTCAACTACTATTTGGCGGTACTGTTTGCGTCGGACGAGCTGAAGCTTATGGATTACAACCGCGTTGTCTCCAGTCTGAATGGACAGACACTCCCTGAATTTTTCGCAAAATGCGGTCGGAAATTTACCCTCACCAGGGCGCATCCGGGTGAAATGGCGCGACCTCACCACCCCCATACTTTCGGGATGTGTGTACGCGAGGGCGATGACGCCGTGTGGTACTACCTCACCGCCGAGGACGGGACATATGACGATAGCGACCCTGTAGCAAGCCTTGACGTGTCCATATTGCAGAACAACCTCATCGCTCCCGTGCTTGGTATAACCGACCCGCGCACTGACGAACGTATCGACTTTGTGGGGGGCATACGGGGACTGAGCGAGCTTGAACGCCGGGTAAAGACGGATATGCAGTTGGCGTTTGCCTTTTATCCCGCAACCATCGACCAGTTGATGCGCATTGCCGACGCGGGGGAAATCATGCCGCCCAAGTCCACGTGGTTTGAGCCGAAATTGCTCAGTGGGTTGTTTATTCATGAAATCAACTAGAGCCTGTCGACACGAGATCCAAAAACTCATTACGCAAAACTTTTAAGGAGAAAAACTATGAAAAAAACAGTAATTATGGAAACATCTGCACGCCATGTCCACGTGAGCCGCCAGGATTTGGATATCCTTTTCGGCGCGGGATACGAGCTGACAGCCAAGAAAGACCTCTCGCAACCAGGGCAATTCGCCTGTGAGGAACGCGTTGAGGTGGTGGGACCGCGAGGAAAATTCCCCAGTGTCAGCATTTTGGGACCCGTTCGTCCCGCAAGTCAGGTGGAGCTTTCCGCCAGTGACGCCCGCTCTATCGGCGTGTGCGCACCGGTGCGTGAGAGCGGCGACATCGTGGGCTCGCCCGGCTGTACACTCGTGGGTCCGAAGGGTTCGGTGGAGATTAAAGAGGGCGTGATTGTCGCCAAACGGCACATCCACATGACCCCCGCAGATGCGCAAAAGTACAGCTTGGAGGACAAGCAGGTGGTGCAGGTGACTGTGAACACCGACGAGCGTTCGTTGACTTTCGGCGACACCGTTGTGCGTGTTCACCCGAACTTTGCCCTCGCCATGCACGTGGATACGGACGAATCCAACGCAGCGGGATTGAAGTTTGATAGCGTTGGAGAAATATTATGAGCTAGTGGAGAATTCAAGAATTGTTGGAAAACAACCATAAATTCTGTGTACTCACTGCTAGAGAATGAACATAAATGGGCGGCAATTAGCCGCCCATTTAATCACCTCACGCCGTTTCAATAGCCGCATCATCCTGCAAAACAAAACGCTCAACGGCTCGCTCGCGCAAAATCATCTTCTGGATTTTTCCGCTAGGGGTCATGGGGAATGAATCCATGAACCATACATAGCGCGGGATTTTGAAGAACGCCACGTGCTTGCGGTAATACTCGATGATGTCCTCTTCCGAACAACGCCGTGTCTCGCCCTCCTTGAGAATGACGCAAGCGCAAATCTCCTCGCCGTACTTCTTGCTCGGTACGCCAATAACCTGCACGTCTCTCACCTGGGTATGGCGATACAGACACTCCTCCAACTCCAGTGGGTAGATGTTCTCCCCGCCGCGAATAACCATGTCCTTGATACGCCCCGTAATTTTGTAGTAGCCGTCCTCGTCAACAGTCGCTAAGTCGCCAAAGTGCAGCCAACCGTCTTCGTCAATCGCCTTAGCCGTCGCCTCAGGCATATTGTAATAACCGCGCATAATGTTGTATCCGCGGGCACAAAACTCGCCAATTTCTCCCGGACTCAGTGTCTTATTGGTGGCGGGATCCACGATTTTGCACTCCACACCGGGGAAAGCCCGCCCAACGGTGGCACAACGATGTTCCTCGCTGTCGTCAACGCTAGTCATGGTGGCGCCGGGAGAGGACTCAGTCTGCCCGAAGACGATGACCACCTCGGGCATATGCATTTTGGTGTTCACCTCACGCATGGTCTTGATGGGACAGGGTGAACCTGCCATGATACCTGTGCGCATATTACTGAAGTCGTAGCTGTCAAAATCTGGATGCTCCAACATGGCGATGAACATGGTGGGTACGCCGTGTACCGCCGTGCATTTCTCGCTGATAAGGGCATCCATGACCTTTTTGGGGTTGAAGATGTCTATGGGGACAAAGGAGGTGCCGTGGGTAATACACGCCATCAACGCCAACACCATGCCAAAGCAGTGGAAAAACGGCACGGTGATGCACAGCTTATCCTCGTTGGTGAACGCCATGCCGTCGCCGATTGTCAGTCCGTTGTTCAGGATGTTGTAATGGGTCAGCATGACGCCCTTTGGGAAGCCCGTTGTGCCGCTTGTGTATTGAATGTTGACGATTTCGTGACAGTCCAAGCTATCGCGAACGTTTTCGAACGCGTCCTTGTCGAACTTTTCGCCCATATTATACAAATTTTCCCAGGGCAGCATACCCACGGGACACTCCCCCTCGCCCGCGTATACAACGGACTTCAGGCGGGGAAATTTCGCGCTTTTCAGCTTACCCGGTTTACAGTGCTTGATTTCAGGCACAAGCTCGTTCATGATGTCGATATAGCTCGTACCCTTGAAGCCGTCAATCATCACCAAGCAGTCGGTGTCGGACTGCTTGAGTTGGTACTCAATCTCAAAGCTCTTAAAGCTAGTGTTTACGGTGATTAACACGCCGCCCATTTTTGCCGTGCCGAAGAAAGTCAACAGCCAACAGGGGACGTTTGTTGCCCAAATGCTGATGTGACTGCCCTTTTTCAAGCCCAACGCCATAAAGCCTCGGGCGATGATTTCGCACTCGCCGTTGAACTGTTTCCAAGTGCGTGAATATTTGCGGTCGGTGTAGTTGACCATCACGTCGTCAGGGTATTTTTTCGCCATGTAGGCGATTTGCTCACCCAGTGTGCGGGTCAGGAACTCCTGTTCTGGTTGCATGATCTGCACCTTTTCTTTGATTTCCTCCACTGTAACGACGTCCTCGTAGTCGGGGATCTTGGGTGCTGTGTACTCTTTGGTAGTTTTTGCCATGATGAATCTCCTTTTTGTTTATTGACTAATGAGCCGAAACAAAATAGCCCCCATATCACAAAGATATAGGGGCGTGAGATTCACGCGGTACCACCCTACTTCAGTAAGCGCGTTCGCTTACCCTCTGCGCTTCATAGATGCCCGATGTACTTCACCAAACGCCCATCTATAAAGCTTGCACTATAACGTGTGCACACGTCAACCCCTACTGAATTTCAAGGTTGCTCCTCCAAACCGAGCTATACACACAACCTGCGGTACAGATTTTCACCAACCATCTGCTCTCTTGTGTGACCGTGTTACTCTTTAGGCGACGCCGCACATCTTTAGTGATTGTGCCGCCCTTTTCAGCAACCCTGTCACCACCTCACACACTGTGTCTTTTGGTTCTTCAACGGATTTAGTATTGGGGATATTCTGTTGTCTGATTATATTATAGCAGGTTTTTTGGGGGTTGTCAAGAGGTTTTGGATAAAAATGCGGTGCAGAGAATGGAAAGTTTTTCGGAACTTTTGCAAAAAAGCTATTGCAATTTTCAAACAAACATGATAAAATAATCAGGCGAAAGCTTCAACATCAACATTAAGGAGGAAAACCATGGCTTACATCATTACCGACGACTGCATTTCCTGCGGCGCTTGCGAGGGCGAATGCCCGACAAACGCAATCAGCGAGGGCGAGGGCAAGTTTGTTGTCAACCCGGAGCTGTGCATTGACTGCGGTGCTTGCGGCGATGTCTGTCCTGTTGACGCTGCGAAAGCGAGCTAAAGGCAAAAAACAAGACGCGAAAGGCAAGAATTATGTTCTTGCCTTTTGTTTTTGTTTTCCATCTCGGCGATACAAGCTCACACCTTAATCCTGAATAGTGAATACTCAAAAGGCACTCCCACTCAAGGAAGTGCCTTTAGGTTTTGGTTTGTTATCCGAAAAGGTTGAAGAATTTCGCCAAGAAGTTATCCCACAGGGCATAGCGGATGCCTTCCCAAATCATCAGGAAGAATGCGCCGATGCCGCTTCTTGTGGAGGTTACCGCGTTGAGGTTGCCGTAAGCTTCGAGAAGTGCATCATAGGCATCCTCGACGTCTTGAACTCTTGCGGAAGTGTTTGCGATTACAGCAACACCGTTGTTGCGTGCGATTTCAAATGGCTCCCAGTCAGACTGATAGTAGCCGAATTTGCTCGGAGCAGCTGCGAGGGCGTTGAGGGCGATGAGAGCCTTGCGATAGAGATATGCCATGGCGTCATAGTCATCTTCAATATCAGCAATCTCGTCGGCAGTCAAAACAGCAGGAACAGCGGTTAAGTCTTGCAACTTGACTTTGTCCAAAGAGACCATAGGCGGACCCGGACGGACAAGGAAAGCAGAGGGATCGAAAGCGTCGACAACACCGATTGACGTTTCGGATGGGAGTATGAACGTGTAGAAAACTTTGTTGTACGCTGCAAGTACAGGTGAGCCGTTCTCAAACTTTGCGGCGCCATTGCTAGCGATTTCGACGTCGTTGACAGTGACCTCAACCGTATACATGGCACCTGGTTCAGTGGTGAGGGCAAAGCTCTTGGTTGTTGCAACGACGGAACCGTTGACTTTCCACTCATAGCCGCCATAGGGCTGCCAGGTGAAAGGCGGATCGGTGTCAAAGCCAACAGTAAAGGTGATGACCTTGCCGAAACCACCAATTACTTCAGGGAAGAACGGGTAGTCAACTTCGCTGCCGGTAAAGTCGTGCGCTGATGTAACGACAATTTCTGCGGAACTGGCATCAAAGCGAGGGGTCGTCGGGTCGAGCAGATCGGCAATGCTTGCTGAAGCGCCGATGCCCAACAGGGATGAGAGTAGAATGACTGCGGCGAGGATTGTACTGAGCAGTCTGATTGATTTTTTCACGGGGATACCTCCTAAAATTTTTTGTGGTTAAAAACCTCAAGGATATTGTACCAAACTTTCAAAAAAATTGCAAGTGTTTTTAAGCATTTTTTTGAAAAAATTTTCATGAGAGGTGAAAATTGAGAAATTATGTCAATTTCAAGTTCGAATATTTCTTTTTTGGAAAATTAATCGACAAGTCTTTTGCTTTTTCTTAGAAGTTGTATTCGGTAGATTAAACAGGCAATTTTTGAGCGATTTTTTTACCAAACGAGGCAAAAAACGCAGGAATAATTTATTCATTCCCAGTATTTTTAACGAAGTTTGGAGCATAAAGCGCCAAAATGATATCCTTTCAAGCTACTGAGTACAGGTTCTTAATTATTTCCCGGCAAAAAGCTCTTAAAATCCGGCACAGTAACATTTTTTACCTTAGAGATGTCACGATAACCTGCGGTGGTGAAAAGGTTGGTGGGCGGATTTGTGTGGAACGTCTTGATTGTCGCCTTGGCAAAGCCGTCGTCGCCGTGGGTTTCAAGTCCAATAACGTCGCCGATCGTGCCGTTTTCGTTCTTGAAGATGACGCGCTTAATCTTGTCGCCATCCTGATAGTGTTCCACAATCTCGCCGCCATCCTCGGTGGTTTTCATGTACTTGCCCATTTCCGTCCAGTCCTTGGCGCCGTCAAAGGCGGACTTGAGGTCATCGGGCATGGGGGTGGACGGGACATAAAACTTACCCATAATGGGTATTTGGAAGCGAGCGACCATGTTTTTGTTCTTGTCCGTGGTGTAGATAGACATGGCAGTGCCGTCGGCGGAAAAGCCGAAATATTTCTGCGAACCGGTATCCGCCAACACAATGTCGTGAGGTTTTTTTCCGCTCATCTGATTGACCACTTCAAGGTAATAGACCCCGGACTTGAGGGATTTATAGAAGTCCGTGTTTTTGTACATCGCCTTTTGGGGCAGGCGGTCACTGGGGGTGTTGTTGCGGCTAGTGCTTGTTGTGGTGGTAGTGGTGTCAGCCTGGTTTTTGGAGCTTGGCGCGGTTGTAGTGGTTGTTGTATCCGCGGCACTGCCCGCACTTGGCTCGGTGTCCTCCTGGGTTTGGGAAGAGGTTGGCGCTTGGGTTGCTTCCGAGGTGTCAAGTGTGGTTGGCGCTGTTTCAGGCGCCTCGGTAGTGACGTCCGCAGGGGTGCCGCCATCGGCGATGATACAGGCGCCAAGCCCTAGCGTAACCAAAGCAATCAGAGTCACTGAGAGTATTTTTCTTACCATGAGAATCAGTCCTTTGAGTTGTGGAATGCTGAATTTGCAGGTACGGATTTATCCGCCCTTATAGACATTAGCCCAACAAGGCGCTGAAGTTCTTCAGTGTTTCGCCGCTGAGATTCAGATAGCCGGCAGGGACTTTGAAGAATTTCGCATCTGGTTTGGTGTTCAAAACGTTGATGTTCACCATGATTGAGGTGCCGTCCTTGAACTCGCGCTTGACGAGAGAAACCTCTTTCTCACCCTGTATGAAGTAGAAAAAGAGTTTATCCTCGCCCGCCTTGAACACCTCAACATCGTATTTTTTCGTGGCGGATGACGCCGTTGAGGCGTACTGGAACTTGCCAACGTCTTTGAAGATCATCTCAACGATAGAGAATATCTGGTCAATCTCGGGCATATCCAAAACGCTCTCCCCTGTCGCCTCTTTCATGATGTCGCTGAAGCTCAGGGCAAGACCCAAATTGCGGCCGATATTGTTGCGCAGGCCTTCGATGAAACCGGCATCTTCATTGCGAAGCTGCTCGCCCAAGCTCTCCCTGGGAACGAGGAGGGTCAACGCCTTGCCGGTGTTGAGCAGGGCGATGTTGAAGTCCGTGTCCACCCGCAGATACTGTTGCTTGCCGTCGCGGGCACGAACGGCGCTGAACTGCTCGCCCCGTGTGTTGTTCTCGTCAAATGAGGTAATCAGCACTTCCATGTAGTATTTGTCGGACTTGAGAGCCTTTGCAAAACCGGAGGAGGGGTACAGTTTTGCTTTGGCGGCGGGGGCGGTGGTGGTTGTTGTGGTGGGATCCGTGGGTGTCTGGGTCGGCGGAGGAGG
>WRKY01000037.1 GCA_009777895.1 Oscillospiraceae bacterium | reverse complement strand
AGTACAGAAAAAACTTTCCCTAAGCGTTGTATTTCACCGAGGTTCGAGCGTTCTTTCAGGTCAAGATTCAACGTGATATTCGTCCCCTTAATCAGCTCGAACAGCCGTGAGAGTTCCAAGGTGTTCTCGCCGAAAATCGGCGCATTGTGGGTGAGAACAGGGACTCCTGCGCCGTTAAAGCGAACGTCAACCTCAATGCAGCCTGAAGCGCCGAAAAAATCCACACAGGTTTTCAGGGACTCAAGACTATTGGCGCGGGTTCCCAATGCACCCGCATGAGCGGTAATCATCACAGCTCCCACCATGTGCGAGGGAATTGGCGTACATAATATTCGCGAAAACCGTTGTATTTATCTCTCGCAGCCTTTCTGTATAGTCTCAACCCTCTCTCCTCCATTTTACCCCTAAGGGCGTGTCCTCAAGGACGACGTTCATGGCGTTAAGTTCATCGCGGATCCTGTCCGCTTCTGCCCAGTTTTTCTCGGCTCGTGCTTGGGTACGCGCGGCAATGAGTGCCTCGATTTTTTCGTCCTCTTGATTAACCTTGTCTTTTGCGTCCTGTAAAATCCCCAACACGCCGCACAACTCGTCAAAGAGCTTCAGCACCGCCTTGCACAGGCGTTTGGACGGCTCGCCCTCCAAAATGCGGGTGTTGATTGCCCGTACCAAATCGAAAAGCGCGGCAAGGGAGTCGGCAGTGTTCAGGTCGTCGTTGAGGGCAGCGACAAAGGCGGAGCGGTATTTCTCTAGCTTTTTCAGTGCCGCTAAATCGCTATCGTTTTCTAATACAGCCGCGCTTTTTCGCGCAAAGGCGAGATTGTCACGACAGTTTTGCAGGCGTTGCAGGGAGGATGCCGCACTTTTGAGAAGGTCGGGGCTGTAGTTTATGGGGCTGCGGTAGTGACTGGAGAGGAGGAAGAAGCGGATGGGGGCGTAGCCAAAATGCTCGGCGACTTGACGTACGGTGAAGAAATTCCCTTTGGACTTGCTCATTTTCTTGTTGTCGATGTTGATGTAGCCGTTGTGCATCCAATAATTAGCAAAAGGTTTCCCGGTGAATGCCTCACTTTGGGCGACTTCGTTCTCGTGGTGGGGGAAAACCAAATCCTGTCCGCCGCAGTGGATGTCCGCTGTCGCGCCGTGATAGCGCATGACCATAGCGGAGCATTCGATGTGCCAACCGGGCCGACCCTTACCCCAGGGGGAATCCCAGGAGGGTTCGCCCTCTTTAGCCGCTTTCCACAGGGCAAAATCCATGGGTTCGCGCTTGATGTCCTCTGTCTTAATCCGCGCACCCGCCATAAGTTCGTCAAGGGGCTGATGTGAAAGTTTACCGTATTGCGCGAACTTTGCGGGGCTGTAATAGACGCCGCCATCCGTCTCATAGGCAAAGCCTTTGCCGATAAGTCCCTCGACAATCTCTATTATTCCGTCCATATTTTCTGTCGCCTTGGGGTGCTGTGTCGCTTTGCGCAGGCACAACCCCTGGGCATCTGTCCAGTATTCGGCGATATATTTTTCCGCAATTTCCGACCAATCTACGCCAAGCTCCTTGGCGCGGTTGATTATTTTGTCGTCGATGTCTGTGAAGTTTTGGATGAAGCTTACGTCATAGCCCCGCCACGCCAAAAAGCGGTGCAACACGTCAAAAACCACCAGTGGACGGGCGTTGCCGATGTGGATGTAGTCATAAACGGTGGGACCGCAGGCATAAATTTTCGCGCTGAGGGGTTTTTGGGGTACAAACTCCTCTTTGCGGCGAGTTAGGGTGTTGTATATTTTCATATGTGTTAACCTCCTGGAGGGTTTTGAGATGTACGGAATGTATAGTCTTCTAACATGAAAATCAATTGGTCTTTGCGGTCTATTTTCCATCTGACGTCGTCAAAAATGCTCGTAATACGAAAGTATTACTGTGCTTTTTTCCTTGCCAGACGAAAAATATTCTCCCAAATCCTGAGCCGATTTTCAAGTTAATCGACTATATTTTGGAGCGTAACAACTCCAGAGCGTACAGGTGTACCCTTACATTATAACACAGACGGGGAGAAAAAGCAAAATGGATGATGTGCATTTCCCAATACACTTCCAAAATTGACACTTGAATATTTTTATGCTATAATCCATGCCTATCCGTCCGCAACAGGAGAATCTAATGGAAAACAGACTGGCACTCTATACATCAATCCTGCCTAATGAGCGGCAGCTTATTGTGCAGGATATGAAATTTTACGCTTTTGTTCACTATACCGTCAACACTTTTACAGGCAGGGAGTGGGGTGACGGCAAAGAGCCACCCGCGATTTTTAACCCCCGCTGTCAGGATACAGATCAGTGGTGCCAAGCGATTGCCGCCGCAGGGATGAAGGGCGTAATTATTACCGCCAAGCATCATGATGGCTTTTGCCTGTGGCAGACCGAAACCACGGAGCATTCTATCAAGAACAGTCCCTACAAAAACGGTAAGGGGGATGTTCTGGCGGAGTTGAGCGGGAGCTGCAAAAAATATGGACTGAAAATGGGCGTCTATCTCTCCCCTTGGGACAGGAACAGCGGGCATTACGGTACGGAGAAATACAACGATTTTTATATCGAACAGCTTACGGAGCTTCTTGACGGACGTTACGGTGAGATTTTCATGCTGTGGCTTGACGGCGCCTGCGCCGCCCATAAGGACGGCAAACCTGTGCAGGATTACGACTTTCAGCGCATATGGTCGACGGCATTAAAGCTACAGCCGAAAATCTGTATTTCCGGGCAAGGACCAGATGTGCGTTGGGTGGGCAATGAGCGCGGAAAGTGCCGCGAGAGTGAGTGGAATGTGGTGCCAAACTACAAAATGGGGCAGATTGGTGCCCAGGATGACGAGGATTACAAAAAATTCCAGAAACACGCGGAAAAGGGTATGGTACAGGATATGGGCAGCCGCGAATTTTTGAAGGATTTTGACAAGTTTATGTGGTATCCCGCCGAGGTGGACGTGTCCATACGCCGGGGTTGGTTTCACCACGGCAAATGGGATTTTACCACAAAATCCTTGCGCAAGCTCATGAAAATTTACTACGATTCCACGGGAGGCAATGCCCTTTTATTACTGAATATCCCACCCACAAAGGACGGGATTTTCGCAAAAAGAGACGTGAAAAGACTTCGGGAAATGGGGCGGCGGCTGAAGAGAGAGCAGAGCTTGAAGATTGCGGAGTTTGCCGATCCAGGTTTTGTTGAGGATAACGAAGTTTATCGCTATGAGTTTAGCTTTGCCCGGAGAAAAATCGACCGTTTGCGCATGGAGGAAGACACAACAAAATCTCAGCGTGTTGAACGTTTTGAAGTATATGCCCAGAAGAAAAACGGGCGGAAATTGGTGTACTCAGGTACAGTTATCGGCTTTGGCAAGATGGCAACATTCAAGCCTGTTGTAACCGACGAGCTTATTGTGGAAGTAACCCAGTGCCGCTTTGAGCCGTATTTGAAGACGGCGGAGGTTTTTGCGGTTGGCGGAATTTCAGGTGGTATGGGTTAATGGCACCTTTGCGCGGGAGTACCTGTTGGGTGTGTTGCGGGGTCGCCCTTTAAGACATATAAAGTACTTCTCCTTTGGAGTTATAATAAACCATGCGTGTACGTGAATGATTTTTCTTCATTCGTTTTTCGTCCAATTCAATCAAGAAAAAGTCCTTTGTGCCAAAACGTTCGTCTTTATTTCTAAGCCACGTTTGCTCAAGAATATCCTCAACGTAGATTTCAATTTTCATTACGTCATCGTCCATAAATTTCCCAAAGCGAACAGGAATAGGAATACCCACAACATTTACTAGCAAATTAGGATATACTAACTCTTTTTCGTAATCAGTGAAATAATAGAATTCTTTGATTTTTATTTTGCCAAAATCAAAGAATCTGCTTCTTACTCTAACACAGCCAATTGAGCGTCCCTCATGTGTCATTTCAGAAAATGCCACTCCGAGCTGAATGTCGTGAGTTAAGTCGAAAACAACAAAATAGTTTCCACTCGCACCGCGAATGATTGTCGGGTTTTCGTAGTGCCCTTGGATTTCCTCATGAGCAGTCAAAACCTCGTCTATGCTGTAGAGAATACGGTCGTATTCCATCCTTGGATCGGTCAAATCTGCATTTAACCAAGCAAGGAATAACAGTATGATAGAAAATAGTGCCACAGCGATACCAATTATTATTTTTGTTTTTTTCATGACAAACCTCCTATCATTAACTGAAATAAGCCTGTGCGCTTTAAGACATATAAAGTACTTCCCCTTTGGAGTTATAATAAACCATGCGTGTATGTGAAAAGTTTTTCTTCGCAACTTTGCTATCCAACTCAATCAAGAAAAAGTCCTTTGTGCCAAAACGTTCGTCTTTATTTCTGAGCCATGTTTGCGCAAGAATATTTTCAACATAGATTTCGATTTTCGCAATATCAGGGTCAGTGAGCTTACCAAAATCTACATCACCACTTCTAAAACGTATTAAGCCTGGAAATGGCGTTTCAGTATAATTTGATGCAAATTGATATTCTAGAATTTTTGTTTTACCAAACTCAAAATATCTGTTCCTTACCCGAACATACCCCATCGACATACCTTCTTCTTGCGAAAGATCAAATAGCGGATCATATGAATCTTTGCCAGTGCGAATCTTTGCTATCATCTCTTCAACAGGGTCATACGTCAAATCAAACACCACGAAATAGTTGCCGCTCGCGCCGCGAATTATTGTCGGGTTTTCGTAGCGCCCTTGGATTTCCTCGTGAGCAGTCAAAACCTCATCCATGCTGAAAAGAATTCGGTCGTATTCCATGGTTGGGTAGTAGTCTAGCAAAGTAATAAAAACAGCAATTGTAAGAACAAATACAGTTACTAGAGAAATAACGATAAGTTTTTTTCTTTTTTTCATAGTTAATACTCCTTGCAAATTACAGTATCGGCGTTTCGTTTATGAAATCTTACACCGCCGTCTGTCTTGAGGGCGCAATTATCGTCTTGGGCTGTATCATCTTTTCGCTGTTTGCATCAAGTCCGCCTGTAGTGGATGCAAGCAAGGAGGCGGTCACGCAGGTGTGGAGCTATGTCGGCGAGATGATATTCAATATGCTTGTGCTCGTCGGTGCGATCAAAATGGCTGACACTGTTATGCAGAAAATGTTGGGGATTTAGAAAAACTACTCAGCTGCTTCAAGGGCTAAGTATTCAGCAGCACTCACAACTTTAGGGCGTTCAAGCGCAAGATTTCTGAAATGCTTGTCGCCGCTTATGATGAGGTCGACCTCATAGATAATAGCTGCGTTAAGTATCGGCGCATCTTTTGGGTCGGTTATGAGCTTTTGAGGCATGAGCGGTGCGGGTACAATCTCGTACGTCAATTTTGCCAAAAGCACGTCTACATCGGCGTGTTTGTTTGGAAATTTCTCAGATGTAACCCTGCGAAGCTCGGCGATATTGTAGTCAGAAAGAATCAACTCATGATTTTGGGCAACCAAAAGCAACGCTTGTGCAGGAACGCCGTTCGGATTCAGCAGAGCTGAAATAAGAATGTTGGTATCGACAAGTATTTTCAATCGACTCCGCCTTTCTTGTAACGGATTTCGTCAACCCAAGACTGAATATGGTCATCGCTTGGATTGCCTAGCTGTTCGGCGACACCCGCAAACGCCCGTTGCGCCTCTTGTATGGCGACAACGGCTGCATTTCCAACCACGATATCGCCATCTTCGCGCTGACGAAATAGAAGCTTATCACCTGTTTTTATATTCAGCAATCGGCGAACTTCAACCGGAATTGTGATTTGACCGTTGGCTGATACTCTTGCAAGGTTCATCATATTTTATACCCCTCAATCAAGAAAACTTGAGATTCTTGATACTATTATACCCTAAATTTATGAATTTGTAAACATCTTTCTTTTTGCAAAACTAAATTTCCGTGCATGAATGAAAAATCACTTGAAAAAATCTCCCGAATATGCTAGAATAGGACACTGGATTTTCCAGAATCTAAAAAATAAAAATCGGAGCACAAAATGCAGTACATAAGCACACGGGACAAAGACGTTCGCGTCAGCGCAGCGCAAGCGATTGTTCAGGGCATCTCCGCCGAAGGTGGACTTTTTTTGCCCGAAAGTATCCCACAATTGACCATGACGGAAATCGAGCAGCTTTGGTCAATGGATTACCCTGCCCGGGCAGGTTTCATCTCCAAGAAATTTTTGGAGGAGTTCACCCTAACAGAAATTTCCCACAGCGTTAACCGCGCCTATGGCAAGCAATTTTCAACGGAGAAAATCGTGCCGTTGGTAAAAATTGGCGCAAACGACTATATGCTCGAGCTTTTTCACGGTCCAACTTGCGCGTTCAAGGACATGGCGCTTCAGCTTCTTCCCCAATTACTCCGCCTTTCCATGGAAAAAACCAACGCCAAGGACATGGTTATTCTAGTAGCTACTAGCGGCGACACGGGCAAGGCGGCTCTTGAGGGCTTCCGCGACGTTGACGGCACTCAGGTATTGGTGTTCTATCCAAGCGAGGGTGTCAGCCCAATGCAGTGTCTGCAGATGACCACCCAAGAGGGCGGTAACGTGGGTGTTTGCGCCGTCAAGGGCAACTTTGATGATGCCCAAACAGGCGTGAAAGCAATTTTCACCAGTAGTGATATCAAAGAAAAACTAGCGAAAAAAAATCTGGCATTTTCTTCCGCAAATTCTATAAATTGGGGGCGGTTACTACCGCAAATTACCTACTATTTCAGCGCATATGCGCAGCTGATGTCCCGTCAACAGGTCGCTTCCGGCAAAAAAAGGAAAGTGAATTTTGTTGTTCCCACGGGGAATTTCGGCAACATTCTTGCGGCGTACTATGCCCGTGAAATGGGGCTTCCCATAGGCAAACTCATCTGCGCGAGCAACAAAAACCGTGTCCTAACGGACTTCATCCGCACGGGAACCTACAATGCCCGGCGGGATTTTTATACCACCACCTCTCCCTCTATGGACATCCTGATTTCTAGCAATCTGGAGCGTTTGCTCTTTCTCCTGTGCGATGGGGATTGTGAGAGGCTCCGGGGTTACATGGAAGCTCTGTCGCAGGACGGACAGTACACAGTGGAGCGGGATATTTTGGAAAAGCTCCAGGATGTTTTTTGGGCAGGTTCATGCGACGAGATAGGCTCACAGACGGCAATTGCTAATATGTGGGAAAAAAACAAATACCTCTGTGATCCGCACACCGCCGTTGGCGCCGAGGTTTTGCGCCAATACCGCGAAGAAACGGGCGACGACGCAATCTCAATCATCGCCGCAACCGCTAGCCCCTACAAATTCGTCACGCCGGTTCTCAATGCCATAGGCGCATCCCCCCAAGGGGACGAATTCGCCCAAGCGCGGCAGTTGGAAAAACTCACAGGCGTTCCCTGTCCCGCCCAGTTATTGGAGCTTGCGGGCAAAGCAATCCGCTTCCACGAATGCGTTGAGAAAGATGAGATGGCGCAGTTTGTTTTGGGGGCAATTTAGAGCTTATAGTCGATTAACTTGAAAATCGGCTCAGGATTTGTGAGAATATTTTTCGTCTGGCAAGGAAAAAAGCGCAGTAATACTTTCGTATTGCGAGCATTTTTGACGACGTCAGATGGAAAATAGGGCGCAAAGACAAGTTGATTTTCAAGTTAGGAGACTATATAACAGACTTCTTGCGAATAATGTTTCGCAAGAAGTCCAATCTTTAATCCTGAAATAACAACGCCACCGCCTGAGCCGCCACACCCTCACATCGTCCCGTGTAGCCCATGTATTCCTCGGTTGTGGCTTTTACGCTGACCCGCTCAAGGGGGATACCCATCACTTGCGCCAGGTTTCCGCGCATTTTGTCAATATACGGCGAAAGCTTGGGTTGCTGAGCGACTATTGTGCAGTCAACATTACCGATGCTATAGCTATTTCGTGTCAACAATGCTACGACTTTTTCCAGTAACACAAGGCTGTTTGCGCCTTTGTAGGTGTCGTCGCCGGGAGGAAAGTGCTTGCCGATATCTCCCAACGCCGCCGCGCCCAGAAGAGCATCCATTAAGGCGTGGACAAGCACATCCGCGTCGGAATGCCCGTCAAGCCCTTTATCGTGGGGAACATCCACACCGCCCAAAATCAGTTTTCGCCCCGCAACAAAACGGTGAGCGTCAAAGCCCTGCCCTATACGGTACATGAAAATACCTCCGACAGACTGCCCAAAATGTCCCGCGCCACCTGGGGTTTGTTCATTGTGTAAAGGTGGATGCCCCGTATATCATTCGCCAGTAGGTCTAATATTTGGGAAATTGCGTAAGCGATGCCCGCCTGATAAAGAGCGGCGGGAGAGCTTGCGAAGCGGTCAACGATGGACAGCAGTACGGGGGGGAGCGTCGCGCCGGAAAGTTCCACCATGCGCTTGATTTGCCCCGCATTTGTGATGGGCATTATTCCCGCCGTCACGGGCAGATCAATGCCGATTTTCATGGCTTTATACAAAAATCTGTACAGGACATTGTTGTCAAAAAACATCTGTGTACACAAAAATGATACTCCGCAGTCCACCTTTTTTTTGAGATACAGCAGATCCTGTTCCTGGGAAGCGCTCTGGGTGTGACCTTCAGGATAGCACGCCGCGCCCACACAAAAATCCCCGAATGCGGCGATGTCCTGTATCAATTCACTGGCGTATTTGTAATGTCCGCTGACCCCCTCGGGGTTGTCGCCGCGCAGGGCGAGGATGTTCTCAATGCCCGCTTTTTTCAGTCCCGCGAGTTGCTCGCGCACCTGCTCACGGGTGGATGAAACGCAGGTCAGGTGGGCAAGGGCGGTGGTTTTCAGCTCGTGCTGAACGTAAGAGGCGATCGCCACAGTGTTTTCGCTAGTTCCCCCACCTGCGCCGTAGGTGACGGACATATAGTGGGGCGCGAGCTTTGCCATTTCCTGTGTCGCCGCCTGAACCGCCGCAAAAGCGCCGCTTGCCTTGGGAGGAAAAACCTCAAAGCTCAGGGTGCAGGCATTTTGGTTGAAAAGTGTGTTTATTTTCATAAAGCCCCCAAAAAACCCCGGACAATCTTTGCGCTCAAATCCGCCGCCTTGGGCGCAAATTCCAAAAAGTTCACAGGAGCGTCGTTGTCCGCGCTGTCGCTCATGACACGGACTATGGCGCATCTTGTGCCGCTCATTGCGCAGACGTGAGCAATGGCGCCGCCCTCCATCTCGCAGCAGGCGGCGTTGAAAGTGCCGCGCAAAAACTCGTTGCGTTGAGGGCAGTGTATGAACTGGTCACCGCTTGCCACAGTACCCAAGACCGCCGCAGCACCTAGCTTTTTCGCCTGTTCAAGCAACGCTTGCGCCGTATTTTTGTCGCAGGGCAGGTTCACCGTGTACTTCCCGCAGACGTCCAATGCGCCGTGGGGCGAACCGATGACGGTGGTGTCCATGTCGTGCTGTACCGCATCAGAAGCGACCACCACGCCGCCCACGCCGATTCCCGCGGCAAGTCCTCCCGCGACTCCTGTATTGATGAGCAATTCGGGAGCAAACTTGAGTATCATTGTCTGGGCGCAGACGGCGGCGTTGACCTTGCCCACGCCGCATACTGCCATGACCACTGACTGCCCGCACAAGCTGCCTGTGTAGTAGGTTTTGCCTGTGATTACCTGACTTTCCTCGCCCTCTAAATCCTGGCGCAGGAGCTGTAATTCAATATCCATTGCGGCGATAATGCCGATTTTAGTCCCCATTTCTTTGCCCTCTTTTTTCAATTTGTTTGCGTATACCGCTAGGCTTTTTTGTCGCACTACCCTTTTTTATTGGCTTTGCCTTGGGTTTGGGTTTTCTTTCGTGTAATTTGGGATTGAATTTGTAAAGCACTATGGAGCCGCCCACCGTGTGGACGACTTGGCTGCTTGTGGCGGCGGCAATCTCCTGCGCCGCCTGCCGAACTGTGATGGGCAGGGTTTTCAGCAGGCACTTGAGCTTCATCAACTCCCGCGTGTTGAAGCCCTCCAACACCTGGGCAAACAACGGGTCGGACACGCCCTCCTTGCCCACCTGGTAAATTGCGGGCAGGGCGTTCGCCTGTGCAATCAATCCGGCGCGAACCTTTGAGTTTGTCAAATCCTTTGGCTTATCGTCATTTTTTTTGGGCTTGTTTATTTTCAAATCTTTTACCTCGTTATGCAGATTGGAGATATTATAACATATTTTCTTTGGACGTGTCAAAAATGGTTGCAAGCCGCCCTTGATTTTCCTCGCCCAATATGTTAAAATATGCACTGTCGGGTCGGTTGGATTTTCAACCGCGCCTACTACACACTCAGGAGCGAAAAATGAACATTTTTGATGAACTTAGCGCCCGGGGCATAATCGCCCAGTGCACCGACGAGGACAAGGTGCGGGAACTTTTAAACGGCGATAAGCCTGTGGCGTTTTATATCGGTTTCGATCCCACCGCGGACAGCCTTCACGTGGGACATTTCGTGACCATTATGCTCCTTGCCCGTTTGCAGCGAGCGGGACACATACCCATTGCGCTGTTTGGGGGAGGGACAGCCATGGTGGGGGATCCCTCGGGGAAGAGCGATATGCGCAAAATGCTCACCTGTGAAGAGATTGACCACAATATCAGCTGTTTCCGCAAGCAGATGAGCTGCTTTGTGGATTTCAGCGGCGAAAAGGCACATATCGTCAACAACGCTGACTGGCTAGGTAAACTCAACTACATTGAATTCCTGCGGGAGGTGGGAGTCCATTTCTCCGTCAACAGGATGCTCGCCGCGGAGTGCTATAAACAACGCCTCGAAAAAGGACTGTCTTTTTTTGAACTGAACTACATGATTATGCAAAGCTATGATTTTCTCCATCTGCGCCGTGAATATGACTGCATTTTGCAACTGGGCGGCGACGACCAATGGAGCAATATCATCGGCGGGGTGGAGCTCAACCGCCGTATGGACGGCGCGGAGAGTTACGGATTGACGTTCAAGCTCCTGCTAACCAGCGCCGGCGAGAAGATGGGCAAGACCGTTGGCGGCGCTGTATGGCTTGACCCTGAAAAAACCAGTCCCTATGAGTTTTACCAGTACTGGCGCGACATTGACGACGCCGACGTGATAAACGCTATGATGATGCTCACGTTTTTGCCTGTGGAGCAGATTAACGAATACGCAAAACGCACGGGCAGTGAATTGAACGAGGTCAAGGAGATTTTTGCCCTGGAGATTACCACATTGGTACACGGCGAAGAGGAAGCGAAAAAGGCTCAACAGGCAGCCCGCGCCCTTTTCACAGGCGGCGGTGACGACACGAATATCCCCTCCTCCACACTCACGGAGGATGACCTCACCGACGGCGCGGTGAACATTCTGGACTTGTTGATAATCACCAAACTTGCCCCCTCAAAGGCGGAGGCGCGGCGGCTTGTCCAACAGGGTGGTGTCAGCGTTGACGGTGAGAAAATCACCTCTTTTGACTACTCTCTGAGTGGGGAAAAACTCGCTCAAGGGGTATTGCTGAAAAAGGGGAAAAAGGTGTTTCATAAGGTTCTTTTAGTATAGAGTCTCTCTTCAATAACTTGAAACTCTCTATTTTTGGTGTATCTTGCTTCTAAACTCTAGGGGACGCGTCTGAACGCGTCCCCGTGTTCTAAAGTTAGCTAAAAGATGAACATCTCCTGCCGACAGGCTTTAAGGCACAAGCAAATTTCGCTGCTGAATTATGGAATTCCACGTCAGCGGGCCGATGATGCCGTCTGGAACCAATCCCATTATGCGCTGAAAGGCTATTACTGCCGTTTGGGTTTCCATGCCGAAAATGCCGTCCACGGTGACGGGGGGTAAACTGGGATAGCGGGAACGCAGTTCTGCCAAAAAGCCCTGAATCAAGCGCACACTTTGTCCTGTTGAGCCAAGGCTAAGCGCCTCACCCGGATACTCTAGCGACACAGATGCGTTTCCCGTCAGCAACAGGAATTGCTCCACTATTTTGTACCAGGTAATAGGACCGATGATGCCGTCGGGCACTAGCAAAAACTGCTTTTGGAACGCGATAACCGCTTCCTCTGTACGCTCGCCGAATTCGCCGTCCACAACCAAATAGGGAATATCCGGATAAACCGCCCTTATCACGTTCAAGTAAGTCTGCATAGAACGTACGCTCTGCCCCGTTGAGCCAAGGCGCAGGGATGTGCCCGGGTATGGCAGGGCGTTTTCCGGCGGTACTGGCGGCTGACTGGGCACTGGCGCATTTTGCTGAATGCCCCGATAGG
>WRKY01000036.1 GCA_009777895.1 Oscillospiraceae bacterium | reverse complement strand
ATGTGTTTCCAATGGTTCATGCAGACGGGTGCGGGGTGATTTTCTCTTTGGAGGAAACTTCTCGACGTCTTGTCAAAATCACCCCGTAACGTCCTATTTCATTAAAGTTTTTTAACAGGGTTCTTGTTGGAAAACTCGGGAAGTTTCCTTAGAAAACAAAGAAAGAAAGGTCTTATATTATGCGTAAAATAAAAATTATCACAGCTTTGTTCATGAGTTTCGTCTTGATTTTTTGCATGAGTCTTTTCTCTTCAGCAGCGCCATATGCTAATAACGGAAGAGCATATGGTATCGCTCGTAATAGCGGTACGAGTTTAGATGGAAATTTCTTTTATGTACAAATCAAGGCAATGGACTCAAAATGGAGTTCTTCTAACAATATGCGCTTTATTCTTCATACAAACTGGATTGCACTTTCTTCAAGCGGTGAATCTTGGATTGAAAGCGGAATAATGCACGGGGCGTTTTTAAACTCTGGAGGTTCCGTTTCCTTTTGGAATGGAAGTTACTCTGCGCGGGGAACTTCCACGTCGTACTCAGAATACAAGATAACTGGGTATTCCTCAAGTGTTGGAGCTTGGCACACCTACCAAATTTCAAGGATTTCATCAACCCCTGAAAACGGTAGCTACAAATGGGGTGTTTATGTAGATTATACTCTTGTAAAAACCTACAATAGCACCATACAGTACGGTCGCAAACCCGATTGCGGGTTAGAAAGCAATGATACTGTAGCAACATCTGCACAGTGGAATGAACGCTCGATTCAGCGCATCAGTAATTGGAACTGGACTAATTGGTCGCGTTCACAAACTTCGCTTTCTAATCCTAGCAATCGTGCATCCGTAGCTTTTTCCGACTCAACAACAGGCAACTCAATCTTAACGTCAAAATAGCACCCACTGCTATTTCCAACCAAGAAAGGATTAATCGTTATGAAACACTATACTACAATCAGAAAAGTTCTCGTTTTCATTGTTGTGTTAACAGCGTGCATTTCTGTTGCGGCAGCCACTGTTTCAGGATGGACTGAAGAGGTCGACCCTGAAATCAAAAAGAGCATGGAAGAAGCCGAGCAGTATATAATGCCTACACTTGTGGATGTCACCGACCCAAAATACACCGAAGAGGGTGACAAACGCGACCTGTTAATCGACGATCCTGACCCTATTTTCAAACCAAACCCCGATCTAGACAAATACTTTGACATCAACACAGTGATTGACCAAGAGGCATTGGCGGCAGTCAACGCCGTTGTGACACTCAAGGAAGTGATGAAGTATTCTGACTACACGGCTAGGTTTGACGATGGCGAAGAAATCACCGCAATCGCCCCCGAACGGTTGGTTTGGGTTTTGCAGGTGTACTATCCCAAGGGCTTCGAAACCAAGCGCGGTGTGTACAGCGACGCCACGGTCACAGGCTTGTATGACGCGGAAACGGGCTTCTATCACGGTTTTAGTTTGTCCGGAACAAATGAAAACCCGATTTTGCCTGGCAGACGCTAAAAAACGCAACTTAAGAAAATGCCAAAGCAGGCGTGGAGTAATCCGCGTCTGTTTTGGCATGGCTTGTTTTATGTCGTAAATATCGCTAAATTCCCTCAACCGCTCTGAAAATATAGTCGCCTAACTTGGAAATCAACTATAGCAGACAAGCATAAAGGCACTTTCTTTTTGCGAAAGTGCCTTTGTTTTTTACTATAGTCGATTTTCAAGTTAGGAGACTATTTACCGCAAATACAGCATGGGATTTTGATATGAGCCGTTTACTAGCACACCGAAGTGGAGGTGGTTGCCTGTGGAGTTTCCTGTTCTGCCAACGCGCCCAATGTGCGTACCCGCAGAAACCTTTTGCCCCACACGTACGGCAACTGAACCCGCCTGCATATGGAAATACTCGGTTTTTAAGCCCCCGCCGTGGTTGATAATTACACGGTAGCCGGGACCGCCGCCGGAGTAACCCGCAGCTTCAACGGTGCCGTCCAACGCCGCCACAACAGAACTGCCGCCGGAGTTGCCGCCTCTGCGAATCAAGTCCACACCACGGTGGAATCTGCCCCAACGCGGGCCGTAGGGACTGCTGACTGTGTAGCAACCCACCGCGGGCCACACAAAGCCCGACGTTGCCACCTTGACGGGAGTGGAGCTTGCAGCGCTTGAGGAACCGCCGCCGGAGCTACCGCCGGTGTTGGCGTAACGAACCACCGCCGCCTTAGTTCCTTTCGCCACCCGCGCCGCCACCGGTTCACGGGTTGTTTCCCGCCCGATCTCCTTGACATCAACGCGCTTACCGTCAAGGTAGGTGACCATCTCGGTTATTTTCTGCTTGCCTTTTTCGCCTTTTGAGAGGGTTCTCGTTGTACCGCGCAACAAACTCGGGTCGTCGTTGTAGTTGGTTTCATAGGGGATGGATACTGTGCGGCTCTCCGCTTTCATCACCTTGACCTGAACGTAATTGACGCTACTGGAAATAACTATCTCATCCCCGGGACGAAGATAGGATTTCTTATACTTGGGATTCAGGTTCAAAAGCTGTTCCTCGGACATACCGTTCGCCACGGCAATATCCCACACATTGTCCCCGTCCTTGGCGACATACATCTTCTCGCCGCGCTTTTTTTCACCGAGCTTTTTGGAGAGCTGTGCCGCGTCCCACATTGTCTTTTTCTCGTCCGGAAACAGACCCTCCTGATAGCGGATATCCTCCACAAAGTCCACGAAAACGCCCGCTTTGTTGGAGCGGTACGGCGCAAGGAGCATATCAAACACACTCTCCGCGTCGGAGCGGTTTTTCACAGAGCAGATGAACTCGTCGTCGATGTAAATCCCCACAGCGTTGGTGAGATTCTCGCCGGAATCCGCCACAAGACGGTCACTGAGTGTGTTGCTGTCGCTGATTTTGTTTATAGGCACCCGTACTAACGCATAAAGGGGCTTCTTGATGCCCTCGCCGGTCAATTCCGCGCTGACAATCCGCTCGCGGGCAAGACTGTCCGCCTCGGCAAAAACCGATTCAGAGGCGATATAGCCCACAACGTTCTGGTCGTAGCTCACCTCAAGGGCGAAAGTCTGGTTGTTCCAGTGATTAATCACCAAAAGCAGTGCCGCCGCCGCTGTAACAGGGAGTATTGCGTTAACGAGCTTGAGGAAGCTGTGGCGGTGATTTTCGCCGATTTTGCGCATGACGATGCCAAGGCGTTTGAACCAGTTTTTGGGGTCGCCGTTAGCTTTTTTTAGGTACGGCGCGATGCCCCGCAGCTCACGGCGCATCATACTCCGTTCCTCTTTAAGCTGTTTTTCATGCTCGGTGAATGTCTTCTTGAAATAGCCGTTGACTTGGCGTATGGCGATGAAAACCAGTGTGTTGAACAGCCGCGGTATGAATGACAGCCTGTTTGTGACTACCTTTATACCCGCCAAAACCGCGTCGCCTAAATCAGCGACATGGTCGTATACAAAGCGTTCGATGCCGTTGCGGCTCTCAACGCTTTCCTGGAGCTCATTGATTGTGGGGGTTTTCGGGGGCATTTCAGGGATACGCTGCCTGGCGATCGGCATCGCCGTACCTGGCAGGTTGTTCCAAATATCGTCCCCCCCGATATCCAGTCCATAGAATGCGTCCACGTTATACTGGACGGAAATATTACTATAATCCTGTGTGGATTTTGTTTTCTTTTCAGTTGGAATTGTGCCTTTGGGAGGCATTTTTCTCACCGCTTTCTTTAGACTTAGTATTTATGCCGGAAAAGGTTACAAAAGTGTAACAAAGTAATTATAGCATATTTTATGCCCTTTTTCAAGTGCTTGTGATGAAATTTTACAATCGGTACACAAAAAATAAGACCGCCTTGCCTAAATTGGATGGGTAGGCAAGGCGGCAATTCTAAACGGAGATCCACAATGAAGATCTACAACCATTATACACAATTTTCTGATATTTGTCAAGCCCTTTGCAGTTTATTTTTCATCTGGCAAGGAAAAAAGCGCAGGAATACTTTCATATTACGAGCATTTTTGACGAACTCAGATGGAAAATAGACCGCAAAGACTAGTTGATTTTTAAAGTTAGGAGACTATACAATCGCTACACAAAAAAACAAAACCGCCCTGCCTAATTGGGATGGGGTAGGCAAGGCGGTAATGCTAACAGGAGATCTAAAATGAAAACTTGCGACTATTATACACAATTTTCTGGTATTTGTCAAGCCCTTTGCGACCTATTTTTCGCTTTTTTCCGTCAAAAATGCTCGCAACACAAAAGTATCCCTGTGCTTTTTCCTTGTCAGACGAAAAATATTCTCACGAATCTTGAGCCGATTTTCACGTCAGGAGACTATATAATCGCTACATAAAAAACAAAACCGCCCTGCCTAACTGGGATTTGGTAGGCAAGGCGGCTTTGCAAAACAAATGAAAAACCTACGGCTATTATACACAATTTTCTGGTATTTGTCAAGCCCTTTGCGGTCTATTTTTCGCTTGTTTTCGTCAAAAATGCTCGAAATACAAAAGTATCCCTGTGCTTTTTTCTTTTCAGACGAAAAATATTCTCGCAAATCCTGAGCCGATTTTCAAGTTATTCCGTCCGCAAGCGTACAGGCAAAACAAGATACAAAAATCCATCACCCTCCAAAGGCTCTACCAAAATCGGCGAAATCGGCGTGTTAAAGCGCAGAACACACTCATCTGTGTCCGCAGCACGCAGAGCGTCAATAAGAAACTTGTTGTTGAAGCCAATTTCAAGGGTATCTCCCTCAATCGTTGCCTCAAACCTGTCGCTTGCCGTGCCTATGGCAGTAGAGCTTGTGAGGAAAATACCGGTTTCCGATAAAACACAAGTGGACGGACTGCGCAGTTTCGTGTCCGCACTGCCCATGAGGCTCGTGCGCTCGAGTGCTTCAAGCATACGCCGGGTGTTGACCTTTGCCGTTACAGTGCTGTCCTTGGGCAATGTTGTGCGGAAATCCAAAAAATCTCCGTCCAATAACCGGGACACAAAGGTATAGCCATCAAGCTCAAAGATGATGTGCCGGGTACCAACACTAAATGAAATGAGCCCTTCGTCGTCTCCTAAAAGCTTGATAATCTCCGAAAGAGTTCGCGCGGGAACCACAAATTTCAGCGAATCGCCGTCATAGGCAAGCTGTTCAGTACGCACTGCAAGACGTACGCCGTCCACAGCAACAAGGCGCAAGCAGTTCTCGTCAATTGTGAATTGAATACCCGTATGCACAGCTTTATCGCCCTTTATAGCCACAGCGAAAATCGTCTGACGCACCATCTCTTTGATGACCTTTTGTGAGATTTCTACCTGATGTCCGTCAGTGACACTGGGAAGCTCGGGGAACTCACTGGCAGGAATACCCATCAAGGAAAACCGCACATCCCCGGAAGATATGGTGACATAACAGCGTTGGTCGGAACTAATTTCCGTTTCTCCATCGGGCAGCTTGCGTAAGATGTCGCAGAACAAAGCGGCGTCAACCACCACAGCACCCGGTTCAAAAACCATACAGGCTTGCACAGTTCTAATCCCAAGCTCTGTGTTGTATCCGCTCAATTCAATACCGTTTTCCGCGGTTTTTATCAATATGCCCTCCAAGGCGGGAATTGCGTTTTTGCCCACCGCCCGTGATACATTGGAGCAGGCGTGGCTCAATTCGGAGGCGCTGCACGTAATTTTCATGATTTTCTCCTTTTATTTTTCTTTCTATATAGTAGTATTAGTAGGAGCTGTGGAAATTGTTAATAGTGGTTGATAGTGGTATTTTTACTTAAGTTTACCACAAAAGTTATAATTTTTCAAGTGTGGAAAACTCCGGATAATTTATACTCAAGTTTGAAAGTGTTTATAACTCTTTGTGGAAAATTAATAAGTTGTTGAAAACTTGAATCATTTACTGGAGTAATTCGGTGCCTCTTTGGTTATTGAAACGTCGTGAGGATGGCTCTCAATCAGTCCCGCGTTGGTTATTTTCATGAACCTTGCACTCCACAGACTGGGGATATCCCCGCATCCCAAGTATCCCATGCCTGAACGCAGACCGCCCATCATCTGGAACACGGTTTCGCTCAAAAGTCCTTTATAAGGCACACGCCCCTCTACACCTTCGGGTACGAGTTTTTTGTTTTTGCTCTGGAAATATCTGTCCTTGCTGCCTTTTTCCATAGCCGCAAGTGAACCCATACCGCGGTAGGTTTTGAACTGTCTGCCCTGATATACCTCTGTTTCGCCGGGACTTTCCTCACAGCCCGCAATCAGTGAGCCGACCATGACTGTTGACGCTCCCGCCGCAAGAGCTTTGACAATTTCGCCGCTGTGTTTTATACCGCCGTCAGCGATGATGGGAATGCCGTGCTTTTTCGCCGCCTGAGCACTGTCATAGATGGCGGTAATCTGAGGTACGCCGATACCCGCAACAACTCGGGTTGTACAGATTGATCCGGGACCTATGCCCACTTTGACTGCGTCCGCGCCTGAATCTATCAAGGCGAGGGTTCCTTGGGCTGTTGCCACATTGCCGGCAATGAGACAGATTGAGGGGAAAGCTGTTTTGACTTTCGCCACAGCCTTGAGTATGTTGTCGCTGTGTCCGTGAGCGGAATCCAAAACAAAGGCATCCACACCCACCTTGGCAAGCTCTGCTGCCCGCTCAAGGACGTCATCCGTGGCGCCGAGAGCTGCCGCGCAAAGCAATCTGCTTTGGGAGTCCCGCGCCGTGTTGGGGTGTTTGATGCCTTTTTCGATGTCTTTGACGGTGATAAGCCCCGAAAGATTTCCTTTTTCGTCAACTAAGGGCAGTTTTTCAATTTTGTGTTCACAAAGCAGCGCCCGTGCCTGTTCGAGGGTTGTTCCTTTGGATGCGGTGATTAGCTTTTGGATGGGAGTCATCACGTCTTTGATTGGTACGTTGTAGCTGTCCAAAAAGCGCAAGTCACGGTTTGTGAGAATACCAACGAGCTTTTTACCGTCAACGCAAACGGGCACACCGCTGATTTTGTAGTGGTGCATAAGGTTGTCCGCATCCTGGACGGTATTATCCGGTGAGAGGAAAAAAGGATCGGCAATAACGCCGTTTTCGCTGCGCTTTACCTTGTCCACCTCGGATTGTTGTTCTTGGATAGTGAAACTTTTGTGGATAACTCCCACGCCGCCCTCACGGGCAATGGCGATTGCCATCTTGCTCTCGGTGACGGTGTCCATTGCCGCCGTCATCAGCGGAATATTCAGGGGCAGGGCGTTGGTGAGCTTTGTTTTCAGGGAAACATCATTAGGTAAAATACTGCTGAAAGCGGGAACTAACAGCACGTCGTCGAATGTCAAGCCCTCGCGGGTGAATTTCTCTTCGTAAGATAATAGCATAATTGAGCTCCAATCTATTTTTAGGGTTGGAAATATCAAAAATTCTTCTAGAGCCTGTCGACGCGAAACGCAAAAATTCATCTTTTGACTGATTTTGCGCCATGCGGTGTAAAATTTTCTCACAATACGAATAGTATTTTTTCAAAAATTTTTCTTGCCTGACGCAAAATTCGCTCAAAAGCTGTTCATTTCATTTCGTGTCGACAGGCTCTAGCTTTTTCCAAGGAGAAGTCAAAGTCTAATATCCTACATATTATACATTATTTGTGCGGAAAAAGCAATAGGAAGATTGCGTCAACAAACGCAAAACGCATGGATGAAAAATTCCATGCGCGGAGTATCCAAACAGCGAAGTTCAAAAAATCCAATTCGCTGACAGTTTTTGTATGCGCTTGGGGTGCTTGTCCCGGGAAAAACGCAAAAAAATAACCGTCCAGAAAAGTGTACTTTTTTGGACGATTGCTTTGTATCTTGAATTATAGCAAGTTCCGTCGAACTTTGCAACAACTTCCCATTAAAAATGCTAAAAATTTACAAATAATTTACCATTTATTTAAAATCAGCACGAAAAGACACCCAGTTATTGGACAAATTGAGTGCTTTTTTACGCTTGGGGACTAATCCAAAAAAGTACACTTTATTGGACGGCTGTGGTGGATTCAACAATTTAGGAGCGACTTATTTTGAATTTGAAGGATTTTGGCGACTTTATTTGGGAAAACCGCACATGGTTTTTTACGGCTTTAGTTTCAGGATTATCAATGGCTGTGTCTGCTTTTTCTCTCATATTATCAATTAAATCGCGCAAAGATCAAAAAAATCCAGTACCAAGAGTAGTAATATTGGGAAGTGCAGTTTTTGATAAAGACGAAAATAGAAGAAAGAGCTATCTTGTAAAAGAAAGGTTTGATTTGTTACAAGAAAAGAATCCACAGGACTGTAAGGCATTTACCAATTTAGATGAATATTGCAATGAAAAGGGAGTTTCAAACAATAAAAGCGGTTTTATTATGGATGATAAGTTTCGTGAGGATATAATTATGTTATTTTCTGTATCGAGCAGCACAGAAGGACGAGAATTAAGTCCATACGCTTCAGTTATTGAATTTAAATGCCCAATATCAGCAATAAGTATGAAAATGAAAAAAATAAATATTATACGACCAAAACCAGAAGGAAAAAAGGGAAATAATGTATTTTCATACGGAAATATAAGGGATGAAGAAGTATGTTATACTTTGAATAAATCTTCTTTTTACGTCTTAGTGTATGAAATATTTGACCTTCAAGACCCAAAAAGTTGGTTTTGCGACCATGATGTAAATGAACCCAAAATTCTTTATACCGGGACTGATACCTATTTTACAATTACTATGGATACTGATAAAGAAATTTATTATAAAATAAAAGTTAGAAAAACTTCTAGCGACGACTTTGCAGTTGAAGGAGGAGTTAAAAGAACAACAAAAACCGCAATGGAAATAAAAGGCTTTTTTTACAAACTTACTAACAAAGATGAATAGATATAAGTAATTAACCAGAGCGAAAAGCTACGCTTGTTCGCAATTTTCTCGTGCGTTTGGCGTGTGAATATCAACACCACACATTTTAAAAACGTTTTTTTAATATCACAAAGGCGGGGTTTTATCCCCCGCCTGCTTCTGCATTTCACCCCTCAACCGCTACTTTTCCGCAATCCGCCAGAGTAATTCCCCTGCGTCTGTGTAGCCGCTGTAGACGATTTCGGTGATATAGCGGATTGTGGAGCTTTTTGGTGAGGCGGGTTCCTCACCGATAATGTTGTCGGAGATGATAACAAAGCCGTCTTCGCCGTCTACCACCGCCAGTGCCGCTCCCGCGTCGAAATCAAAACGCAGTGTTTCCGTGAAGTCGTCCAGGATGAAAATCTGGGTTTTCGTCTGTACAAACTGCCCGAAACGGCTGTTCGCCGCGAGCCGCACTCCGGATTGTTCGACGGGAGCGATACCACGCACGACAAGCATCTCACCGCTGAAATTGTACTTCAAGAGGTTGTTGTCACTGTCTAGCAAGTATGCCGCTTTTTCAGTGAATATAGGGGATTCAATGGATATGAATTCCTCGAATACATTGTGCCATTTCAACTCGAGATAGTCGTCGAACATAGCCAAAACATGGACGGGCTTGCCGCTTTTGGAGGCGTCAAAGCTGCCGCCCTTGGATTGTGTGCTTATCAGCGCGGCAACCCCCGCGCCTTTGATGTATGCGGCGTTCCCCCACAGGGTGTCAAAGTCCATTCCGCCATATTTTTTGTCGATGAGTTTGGTTCCTTGAGGTGCGAACAGGGCGAGGAAAATGTCGTCCTTTTCGCTCTCGGGAGAGCCGGAAGCGGGGTCGAGATATTTTCCGCCGGAGCCTAATGTGATGATGTTACCCTCAGCGTTGACAAAGACGTGTTGGACAATCCCGTCGGTGTATCCCGCGAAATTGTAGTCCCAGAGTAACGCGCCGTCGCTGTCGCACTTGGCGAGAACTGTGTCGGAGATTACCCATTGCCCGTTGGGTTTTTGGTAGGTGGCGATATCATAGGCGAGCAAAAATTCGCCGTTTTCCATGGGCGTGATAATCATTACCGCGTTTCCCTCGCCAAAAAACGGATACTGCTGACTCCAGAGCAAATCGCCGTCGGGGGAGTATTTCTCCACGGCGTTGGCGGCGGTGTTACCCAAAAGCACGCCGCCCTTTGTGGGTACGCCGTTGAGCAGGAGGTGCCGATCCAACACGTTGCCCTCAAGGTAGGCGGGAGCCTCTCCAACTTTCTCCACAGGGACGAAAATCTCGTCGCCGCCGCCATTGCAGGCAGCAAGGACAGCCAGTGTCATCGTCACGCAAATTATAAGCGCGAAAAATTTTTTTATGTTTTTCAAGTCTTTTTACCTCGTTTTTTGTTTTTTATTGTCGGTAGAATTATAACCGTTTTTTTGTAAAAAGTCAATATTTTGCTTGACAAAACTCCAATAAACTAATATAATAGGCAAAGAAATAACTCGAAAAGTTAGGAAAAAGATAATGAAGTTTGCCATTGTCGCCAACCCCTTGTTGGAAAATGCGGTTCTGCTCAGGAGAGAGGTTTCCGGACGGCTGGAAAGCCTGGGACTGGAGCTGACCGCTGACGTTTCTGTGTGCGACATAATTGTCACCATCGGCGGGGATGGCACGGTGCTGCGCCACGCCGTGAAAGGAAAGCCGATTTTGGGTATCCATGCGGGAACAGTGGGGTTTTTGACAGAAATTGACAAAACAGAACTGAATTTATTAGAAAAACTTGCTAATGGCGGATACCGCATCGAAAACCGTCTGCTTATTTATGCCGCCGCAAAACACTTCACCGCCACGGCACTCAACGAGATTACCGTTTCCGCCGCGCCTGATACGCGCGGTCGCCACTGTGTGAAAATCAGCGCTTTTGCGGGGGAATCGGAATTCGCAGTATATCGCGGCGATGGCTTGATTTTCTCCACCCCCACAGGCTCAACGGGTTATTCCCTATCCGCGGGCGGCTGCGTCTTTGATCCCGCAATCGAGGCTATACTTCTCACCCCTCTGTACAGCCACAACCTTGGCGCAAAGCCCTTGGTGTTCTCGCCGCAACAGCGATTGCGCATTGTTTCACGTGAAACATTGTCCGTGAGCGTTGACGGCGGCGAGCTTTACTCACTGCCGGCGGGACAAGAACTTGTCGTTACACGTGCCGATGATGATGCGCGCTTTGTGCGGCTGCATGATATGCCGTTCGCGGCAAGACTAGATAAATTACGTTAAACATGGAGGATAACATGAAAAAGACACTGAACGAACGCCACGTCCTGATTTTGGAGTTGATTGAAAAGCGGGCGATTTCCACCCAGGAGGAGCTGCGGCAAGCGTTGATTGACAACGGACACGATGTTTCTCAGGGGACAATCAGCCGGGATATCAACGAGCTGTGCCTTGTGAAAAGCCCGGGGCAAACAGGGCAGTATCGCCTTGTTGTGTCTGAGAAAACCCCGGATGAGATGCTTCAGCGCCAGTCAGAAATCTTCAAGCTTGCGGTGAAAAGTGCGGATTTCGCGGGGAATACCTTGGTTATTAAGACTCTGGAGGGTGCGGCAAACGCCGCCTGCGCCGCCTTTGAGAACATGAGGTGGGACGGAAATGTGGGTACTATCGCCGGGGACGACACCTTTTTTGTCCTCTGCCGCTCCGAGGGCTATGCGGAGCAGATGCGCGATGCGATTTTGCGCTTCCTGCGCCAGTCTAAGGGCGGCAACGGTTTTTAATACCCTCGCCGAAACATCAAAAATCTGATAGAGGAGAAACCCGATGCTAGAAAGCCTTTATATAGAAAACATAGCGGTTATTGACAAAGCCGAACTGCGTCTGAACGGCGGACTAACCTGCTTGACGGGTGAAACCGGCGCGGGCAAATCCATAATCATCGACTCCTTGCGGGCGGTTTTGGGGGAGCGAACAGGTCGGGAGGTCATCCGAACGGGGGCGAAATCCGCCCAGGTCACCGCCTTGTTTTCCTCACTGAACACTGGAGTTCAAGCTCTTATTGAGCAATTGGGTCTGCCCCTTGGCGAGGAGGGGGAGCTGCTGCTTCAGCGCAGTATTAACATTGAGGGGAAGAGCATTTTTCGTGTCAATTCAATGCCCGTAACTGCGGCGATTTTGCGCCAGCTTGGGACTGTGCTTGTGAATATCCACGGTCAGCACGACAACCATGCACTGCTGAATCCCGAAAAACACATCAGCTTTTTAGATGGTGCGGCGGGTAACGGGGCATTGTTGGTGGAGTACAAGATCGCCTACGCGCGGTGGAAAAATTTCCTGCGTGAGCAGACCGCGTTGGAGATTGACGAGCGGGAAAAGGAGCGGCAACTGGAGCTTTTGGATTTCCAGATACGGGAGATTCAGGATGGGAGCATCAGCGTGGGCGAGGGGGAGGAGCTC
>WRKY01000035.1 GCA_009777895.1 Oscillospiraceae bacterium | reverse complement strand
AATGCTCGCAATACGAAAGTATTCCTGCGCTTTTTTCCTTGCCAGACGAAAAATATTCTCCCAAATCTTGAGCCGATTTTCAAGTTAATCGACCACAACAAAAACCACGCCCTCCTACAGGACGCTGCGAAAAAAACTAAATTTCCCTCACTCTTCTAAGGGCATGACAAGGTTGAAAAACATTTCGATGAGATGGGCAAGTGAGTTTTGAGGATTGAAGCCAAAAAGACTTCCAACTACAGTAAAGAAAAAGCCCCACAAATCCGCGATAAGTGCCATGATGTTACTCCTTTCGTACACTAGATGTGAGCTACACATTCAAGAAACAAGAGCGTTTCTCGTTCTTGAAAAGTTGTTGACATTATTTTATCATGTTTTGGAGAATTTTGCAAGAGTGAGTTCTGTCGTGTTGATACTAAAGCCTGTCGGCACGAGAGCAAAATACACATCGTCTCACGTCAAAATCGGCAAAGAAATGCGCTCCATAACACCGTCAAACTCCTGTTGCAGGCGGGTATCCAAAGTGTCGTCGACAAAAACGCTGCCGCACTCAAGGCGAAAACCGCCAAGTTCAATGTCCGTATCACAGCGCAACTGCGTATTCTCCGGAAGAATTTCCTGCGCCTTTGCCATGTCCTTTTCACGGACATACACGATGAAATTCTGCCCCTCAAAGCGACTGCAGACATCGGTTAAACTCCGCGCAAGCAGCGCATCCGCAGCTTCCCCCGCCGCAAGGATTTTCTCTCGCGCAAGGGCAATCACAGACCTCGCGACCTCTTCACGCTTGACGGCAAGAAGCCGGCGAAGCTTTTCTTTTTCCTGCTCCAATTCCCCTAATTGCGCCGTCAGCGCCCGCTTTTCCTCAAGGGCGACCCGCTCCTCACAAAGGCGCTGAGCGTCCGCTTTGGCAGACGCCAACTCGTCCCGCCGCAATTGGCGCAGTTCGCCGATAATCTCGTCGCGTTTCTCTTGCGCCTCGTCAATAATCTCCTTCAAAAAGCGGTTCAAGCGTTCTTTTTGTCCTAACACGGCAAAAACTCCTTTTCCACGTCTTTCGTCGGTATTATAGCACAATTAACTGTAAAGTGCAAACTTTTTTGCTCTCAAAATTATTGCTTTTAGCGTGAAAATAGTGTATACTATACTCATAAATTTTCCTGCTTGAGAAAGATTTGTTGGGTGGGAATTTTATTGTGTGTATTCGCCCATAAGGAATTTATGTTAGATTATTAGGAGCAACAAAAAATGGACATCGAAAACCTACCACAGGACGAGGAACTCGCTCTTGACACCGCCGTGAGCGAGAACTATGACGCCAGTCAAATTCAGGTGCTAGAGGGACTTGAGGCAGTACGTAAGCGACCGGGAATGTACATCGGCTCAACGGGACCGCGAGGCTTGCATCACCTTGTTTATGAGATTGTGGACAACTCCATCGACGAGGCGTTGGCGGGGTTTTGCGACCGCGTTGACGTGGATATTCTCCCTGGGAACGTGGTTCGCGTCCGCGACAACGGGCGCGGTATCCCTGTTGAACTCAACGAAAAGCTAGGTATCCCCACCGTCACCGTGGTTCTGACGGTTCTTCACGCCGGCGGCAAGTTCGGCGGCAGCGGCTACAAAGTTTCCGGCGGACTTCACGGCGTGGGCTCCTCTGTGGTCAACGCCCTGTCAAAGTGGTTGGAGGTGGAGGTCTGCCGCGACGGCAAGCGTTGGAAACAGCGTTTTGTTGACGGCGGCAACGTTGAAACAGCGCTTGAAATTGTGGGGGATACAAATGAAATCGGCACCACCATCACATTTTCTCCCGACCCTGAAATCTTCAAGGAAACTGTGGAGTTTGACTTCGATACCCTTGAGCGGCATCTGCGTGAAAATGCATTTTTGAACGCGGGTCTGGCGATTATCCTCAGCGATAAACGCGATTCTGCCGAGCCGCGCAGTGAAACCTATTGCTACGATGGCGGGCTTTCAAGCTTCGCCGAGTACCTTACCAAGGTGCGCGGACTCTCCCCCCTGCACGACACGCCCATACACCTGCGCTCCACCGCCCAGGACAGGGAAGCGGAAGTCGCTCTGGAGTACAACGACAGCTATAATGAGTTGATTTTGTCCTTTGCCAACAACGTGAACACCACCGACGGCGGTACCCACGAAAACGGCTTTAAGTTAGCGCTCACAAGAGTTTTCAACGATTACGGACGCAAGTACGGCATACTCAAGGAGGCGGACAAAAAGCTTACGGGAGATGATGTCCGTGAGGGGCTGACAGCGATTATCTCTGTCAAACTCACCGAGGCTCAGTTCGAGGGGCAGACTAAGAGTAAGTTGGGTAATACCGAGATGCAGAAGATGGTGTCTGACCTGATTTACGACAAACTGACCACATATTTTGAGGAAAATCCCGCCGTTGCTAAGTCGATTTTCTCCAAGGCATTGGACGCCTCCCGAGCCAGAGAGGCGGCGCGGAAAGCACGGGATTTGGCGCGGCGCAAGTCCGCCCTGGAGAGCAACTCTCTTCCTGGCAAACTCGCCGACTGTACCGAGCGTGACCCTGCCCTGACGGAACTTTACATCGTCGAGGGCGACAGTGCGGGCGGTTCTGCTAAAAATGGCCGCGACCGCCGCTATCAGGCGATTCTGCCCCTGTGGGGCAAGATGCTCAACGTGGAAAAGGCGCGCTTGGACAAGGTAATCGGCAACGAAAAACTAATGCCTGTGGTCACCGCTTTGGGGACAGGTATCGACGACGACTTCAACGCGGACAAGCTACGCTACCACAAAATCGTAATCATGGCGGACGCGGACGTGGACGGCGCCCACATCCGCACATTGTTGCTCACTTTCTTTTTCCGCTATATGCGCCCGTTGGTGGAGATGGGCTTTGTGTATATTGCCCAACCGCCGCTATATAAAGTGAGCCGGGGAAAAAAGAATTTTTACGCCTTTAGCGACGAGGAGCGCGACAGACAGATTGAAGAATTGGGCGGTTCCTGCGACATTCAGCGATATAAGGGCTTAGGCGAGATGGACGCGGAACAGCTTTGGGAAACCACTATGGATCCGGAATTTCGCACCATGTTGCGAGTGACCCTTGAGGACGCTATGGAGGCGGACGAAACCTTTACGATTTTGATGGGTGACAAGGTTGAGCCGCGTCGTGATTTCATTGAGCGCAACGCTAAGTATGTGCGGAATTTGGATGTGTAGTTGGAGGGTTGCGATATGGAGGTAAATATTTTAACCGCTATAAAAAATATAGCTATAACACCGATTGCTGAATTGCGTTCCTACTACGCAATTCACAATCGTGCGAATAGTATGGGTGAAGCTTTAGAGAACTATATCAAGGATGTTTTTGCGGGAACTCTTGCGGAAAGCGATGAGCAAAAACGTCTTATGCGATTCGAACAGGCTTTTTCTTATCAGGGCAACCAAAATAACCCACCTGATATTATAATCAAAAACGGCGATGCCATTGAAGTCAAGAAAATCGAATCTGCGGGCTCTTCTCTTGCGCTGAATAGTTCCTACCCAAAGGCAAAACTTTTTTCTAACAGTCCGATGATTACAGCGGTATGCCGAAACTGCGAGAATTGGACAGAAAAGGATATAATATACGCTGTAGGTGTGGTAAATAAAAACCACCTCAAACGACTATTTTTCGTGTATGGCGTGGATTACGCGGCTAGTGCGGAAATATATGAGCGTATAAAAACTGTAATTTGTACAGGGGTAAACGCAATTTCTGATGTTGAAATTTCGTCAACAAAGGAACTCGGTCGGGTGAATCGAGTTGACCTATTGGGAATTACGTATCTTCGTATTCGGGAAATGTGGGGCATTGAAAACCCCGCAAAAACCTTTTCATACGTTTATAAGCCAAAAACCAACGCTGATTTTGAGTTTGCGGCGATTATCAACACTGAAAAATATAACTCCTTTTCAAATTTTCAAAGAGCCGAATTTGAAAGTATTGATGGTATAAACATAAAGGATGTGAAAATTAAAACACCTGATAATCCAAATGTACTTAAAAACGCAAAAATTATTACATTTTGTAGGTAGGCGGTGAATAAAAATGAACATTGTCAGTCTATTTTCTGGTGCAGGCGGCATGGATTTGGGTTTTAAACAGGCGGGGTATAACGTAATTTGGGCTAATGAGTACGATCGCACAATTTGGAAAACCTACGAAATTAACCACAACGCCACGCTTGATAAGCGTGACATCAGAGAAATACCATCGGATGAAATTCCAAACTGTGACGGAATAATCGGGGGTCCGCCCTGTCAAAGTTGGAGTGAAGCCGGTTCTTTGCGGGGAATTGAGGACAAGCGTGGCAAGCTGTTTTATGAATTTATAAGGATACTAAACGACAAAAAGCCCAAATTTTTCGTCGCCGAAAATGTTTCGGGTATGCTTTCGGATATTCACCGCGGAGCCGTGAAAAACATTATCCACCATTTTGAAAAGGCAGGGTATGTGCTTTATATTGAACTGCTTAATGCTGCAAATTATGATGTACCTCAAGACAGGAAACGGGTTTTTTATGTGGGTATAAGGAAAGATATTTTCAAGCCTTTCCAGTTTCCTGCCCCACAAGGACGAAATGCCACACTGCGGGACGCAATATGGGACTTGCGGGAAAATGCCCTGCCCGCTCAAAAGAACAACAAGACCAACAATGGACATTGCCGTGTCCCAAATCATGAGTTTATGACAGGTGGATTTTCCAGCATCTATATGTCACGAAACCGTGTGCGCGCTTGGGATGAACAGTCTTTTACAATACAAGCAGGGGGGCGTCACGCGCCGATACATCCACAAGCCCCTAAAATGCTGTTTGTTGAAAAAAATAAGCGTGTTTTTGTTCCAGGACAAGAGGAGCGATACCGCCGCCTATCAATTCGAGAGTGTGCGCGCATTCAGACATTTCCCGACAATTTTATTTTTCATTACGAAAAGGTCGCTGATGGTTATAAAATGATAGGCAACGCCGTACCTGTAAAATTGGCAAAAGCAGTCGCTAAAAGTATCCCAATTCGGCATCTGCAATCTACAGACCAACATCCAAAACAAGAGGTATCACTATGAACCGGCAGGACACGGAACGTTTGATTGACCAGATAACCAAAGCAGTCATTGCAGAATTGGAAAAGCGGGAAAACAGCGATGACGGTGCGGCGGTTCAGGAGAGGCTGCGAGCCAGCACTAGCGCAAGAATTTGCGTTGGGCGGGCGGGAACGCGCCTGCGGACGGATACTTACCTTGATTTCCGCGCCGACCACGCCATCGCCCGCGACGCGGTTTTGCTCGACGTGGACAGCGCGTTTTTGGAGAGCATGAGCCTTGAGAGTGTCACCACCCGCTGCTGTGACAAGGATGAGTTTTTGACCCGTCCCGACCTTGGGCGGGTGTTCCCCCAGGAGAGCCTTGAGAAAATCCGCGCCTTGAATCCCGAGCCTGTGGACGTCCTTGTCTACCTGGCTGACGGACTTTCTAGCCGTGCCGTGGAGGCAAACGCCCAGACAATTTTGCCCATCATACTGGAGGGACTGCGAGGTGCGGGACTGAAAGTCGGGCAGCCGTTTTTTGTGAAGTACGGGCGAGTTGGAACAATGGAAGAAGTCGCGCAAACAACAGGCGCGGCGGTAGTTTGTGTGCTGTTGGGTGAGCGTCCTGGGCTTGGCTCCGCCGAGAGCATGAGCGCGTATCTTGCCTACAATGCCCGCGTCGGGATGCCCGAAAGTGAACGCACGGTGGTGTCTAATATCTATGCGGGGGGAATCAACGCCGCCGAGGGCGGAGCGTATTTAGTTGAGGTTTTGGAGCGTGTTTTTCAGGAGCGCAAGAGCGGGGTTTTGTGAGTAGTGAGGGAGGAAATAGCCACCCTCCTCCATAAATCTTTCATACAAATAAGGAAAGAGGCATGAACGAAAAAGCAATTCTCGTCATTTTTATTCCTTTCGTCGGCACAATAATCGGCGCGGCGACGGTCTTTTTGTTTCGCGGAAAAATGAACGCTACGGTGCAAAAATGCTTCCTGGGCTTCGCCTCAGGGGTCATGATTGCCGCCTGTGTGTGGTCCTTGCTCATACCGTCCATCGAATTGAGCGAAGGCGCTTGGATGCCCGCCGCTTTGGGCTTTCTCGCAGGCAACGGTTTTCTCCTGCTCCTAGATTACCTGATACCTCACCTCCACGTGAATAGCGATATTCCCGAGGGGCGAAAGTCAAAATTTGAAAAAAATACCATGCTTGTCCTGGCAATCACCCTCCACAACATTCCCGAGGGAATGGCGGTGGGTGTGCTTTACGCCAGTCTTTTGGCGGGGAGCACACACATTATGCTCCCCGCAACCCTGGCACTCTCCATCGGTATCGCGTTGCAGAATATCCCGGAGGGCGCGGTGGTTTCCATGCCTTTCCTCGCCGGCGGGATGAGTAGAGGTAAGGCGTTTTTCTTTGGTGCGGCATCAGGCGCTGTTGAACCAATCGCTGCCCTGATTACCATAGCCCTTACCGCCGTCGTCACACCCGTCCTCCCCTACATATTGGCATTTGCGGCAGGTGCAATGCTATATGTTGTTGTAGAGGAGTTGATACCTGACGCTCATGGCGGCAAACACAGCAACGCGGGAAGTATCAGTGCGGCATTGGGCTTCGTCCTGATGATGGTGTTGGACATCGCTCTGGGCTAGGGTGTGTACGGCTATTCTCACAATGAGTTATGCGCGCGGATTTATTAATATTTCCCATTGTATAGGATGTATTATCAAAAAGATTACATTTTGTAACTTTATATATCAAAAGGTTACAACATTGTAACCCTTTTGTCGCCAAATTGTTGTTGTTTTTTACCTCCAAATGCAGTATAATGTGTACATTACACTAAAGAGAGGCAGGGATCAACAATGTCCGCATTACCATTGGTCTTAGCTATAGGAGTAGTTTTATCAGCCGTCGCAGTGGCGTTGTCCCGCCAGGGTCAGCGCGAAATGCCGGAGGAAACGTCGGAAACAAGCTTGGTTGAGCTCACATAACCTTTCGTTAGGTTGCGGTTCATGATTGACCGTATGCGTTTTTTTGCTGTGCACACTCCTCCCAAAATGTCCATTGTTTTTCCAGATAGCGATGTTGAAAAACTGGATTTTGTGTGTGAATGAGTTTTTTGTGAAATGTGATGGAAAAATATCCGATAAGAAGAATGAAAAATAGCTTTTCAAGAAGCCCTAGATAGCTTTTTCCTTTCCCCTTTTTTGAAAACACGCCATGGTGCCTCCAGCCGCGGCGTGTTTTTTTGCGGTTTATAATCTCCTAACTTGAAAATCGACTATAACTTCTTTATCCTAATTTACCTCTTGCTTTTCTTGCCAAAAATCTGTATAATACTGTTGGTGCAAAGTATATATACTTAAGCGCAAAAATAAAAACTTTAAGGAGTAGAGAAAATGGACGCGATTATTTTCCATGAAGAAAGCAAAACATTTAAGCTGATTGCGGGGGAGAGCAACTATGTCCTGCAAATTACACCGAAAGGGCAAATTGCCCACCGCTATTGGGGCGCACCTGTGAGGGACTTTGATCTGCGGGCGATGTTGGATTTGGCGGGCGGCGCCTGTATTGACGAGAATGACGAGAATATTTTGGACGAAAGCAACGAAACATTCCACGCTGAATACCCGGGCGGCGGTGCGGGAGATTGGCGTATTCCCGCCGTTACCGCGTTGGCGCAGGACGGCTCCTCCGCCGTGGATTTGCGCTATGTGAGCCATGAAATCTTTGACGGCAAGCCCGCTCTCAAGGGACTTCCCGCAACATACGCCAACAGCAGCGACGAGGCGCAAACCCTTGCAATCACAGTAAAAGACAAGTATTGCGGACTCTCCGCCGTGCTTTATTATACCGTCTTTGACGGCAGCAATGCCATCGCGCGTCACAGCGTTCTGCGCAACGACGGCGACACCCCGCTCTCCTTGAATTACGTCATGTCTGTATGTGTAGACTTCCCATCTATGGACTACAAAATGCTTGGACTTTACGGCGCTTGGGCGAGGGAACGTCACGTGGAGTGGAAACCCCTGCGGCGGGGCGGACAGAATATCCAGAGCCGCCGCGGATTTTCCTCCGCTCAGTTCAACCCCTTTACCGCTCTTGCCGCCCCAAATGCCGACGAAAAAAGCGGTGAGGTTTACGGCTTTTCATTGGTCTACAGCGGTTCTTTCCTCATCGAAGCCGAGGTTGACGTAAAGGAAACCACCCGCGTTGTAATGGGCATAAACCCTTACGATTTTGCGTGGAAACTGGACGCCGGAGAGGAGTTCACCACCCCTGAGGCGGTTTTGGTCTATTCCGGCGCGGGATACGGCGAGATGAGCCGCACATACCATAAACTCTACAGCAAAAACCTTTGCCGCGGTCAGTGGCGTGACAAACGCCGTCCCATTCTCATCAACAACTGGGAGGCGACATACTTCAAGTTCAACGCCGATAAGTTAGTACAGCTCGCCAAGCTTGCGGAAAAACAGGGCATCGAAATGCTCGTCATGGACGACGGTTGGTTCGGCAAGCGGGAAAACGACCATTCCGGACTGGGCGATTGGTATGTCAACGAGGAGAAATTAGGTTGTTCACTGGACGAGCTTGTCAATCGCGTTAATGATGCAGGGCTGAAATTCGGCATATGGTTTGAGCCGGAAATGGTTAACCCCGACAGCAACCTCTACCGCGCCCACCCCGACTGGGCATTGGCGATGCCCACCCGCCCCCGCACTCTGGGACGCAATCAGATGGTGTTGGACATGAGCCGCAAGGAAGTGCAGGATTACCTTGTGGAGCGAATTTCCGATATCCTCAACAGCGCGAATATTAGTTACGTAAAATGGGACTGCAACCGCTTTATCACAGAGGCGTTTTCATGCGCTTTACCCGCGGAGCGCGGACGTGAAATCTGGCACAGATATATGTTGGGGCTGTATGGCGTGTTGGAGCATCTTGTCACCGCCTTCCCCAAGGTGCTGTTTGAGTCCTGCGCTAGCGGCGGCGCACGTTTCGACCCCGCCATGCTGCACTATATGCCGCAAACCTGGGCTAGCGATAACACCGATGCCATCGACCGCCTTAAAATCCAGTACGGCACAAGCTTTGTCTACCCCATTCGCACCATCGGCGCCCACGTTTCCGCCACCCCAAACCACCAAACGGGACGCACAACACCCTTTATGACCCGTGGCGACGTGGCACTCCAGGGCACATTCGGTTACGAGCTTGACCTTGCCAAACTCAGCGAGGGCGATTACGACCAAATTGAGGATCAAGTCGACCGCTATCACGAGTACCAAAAAGTCATCTTCAACGGCGATTTTTATAGGCTCATCAGTCCCTTTGACGACCTAACCCAGGCGGCATGGATGTATGTCAGTGCCGACAAGAAAAACGCCCTTGTTCAGTGCGTTATGCAGATTATGACGGCGAATCACCCGCCACGCCGCGTGAAGCTCCAGGGACTTGACCCTGCGGGATTCTATAAAATCGAGGAATTGGGCGTCACCATGCACGGTGATACCTTGATGAACTTGGGCTTCATCATCCCCGAGGTTTACGGCGACCATCAGAGTGTTTGCTTGACGATTAAACGCAAAGGGTGAATTGAGAACTATTGAATTTGTGGGGGTGGTGGTTACTGCCCCTACAGAGTTTTTTCAGTAACTAGGGATATTGGACTTCTTGCGAAAGGGGAGAGAAAATTTTGCGCGTAAAAATAATCGGCGGTGGCTTCGCCGGGGTTGAAGCGGCGTGGCAGTTGGCGCGGCGCAAAATTCCCGTGGAGCTTTGGGAGATGCGTCCCGCTAAATCAACCGCCGCCCACACCACCGGCGCTCTGGCGGAACTGGTCTGTTCCAACTCCTTCAAGGCGTTGCGCGTTGAAAGTGCGGCGGGGCTTTTAAAAGAGGAGATGGCGCGGTTGGGATCTGTGTGCGTCCAATGCGCAAAAGAAACCGCCGTCCCTGCTGGCGGAGCACTGGCTGTTGACCGGACACGATTTTCTGCGCTAGTCACCCAAAAAATCGAGAACGAACCTCTGATAACCCTTCGCCGGGAAGAAGTGACAGAAATTCCCGAAACAGGCACGGTCATTATCGCCCCAGGACCCCTTTGCGCTGAACCTCTTGCCCGAAACATCCAAAAACTCTGTGGCGGTGCGTTGAGCTTTTACGATGCCGCCGCACCCATAGTCACCGCCGAAAGCATCGACATGGGTAAGTGCTTTTTTGCCTCCCGCTACGACAGGGGCGAGGATACGGACTACATCAATTGCCCGCTGAATAGGGAGGAATACGAGACTTTTCACGCCGCATTAGTATCTGCCCAAAAGGCGCACACCCACGATTTTGACGTGTACGAGGGCTGTATGCCCATCGAAACCCTTGCGGCGCGGGGCTTGGATGCCATCCGATACGGCGCCATGAAGCCGGTGGGGCTGCGCGACCCCCGTACGGGCAAGCGTCCCTGGGCAGTACTACAGCTGCGCAAGGAAAACTGCGGCGGTACGATGTACAACCTTGTGGGCTTCCAGACCAACCTGAAATTCGGTGAACAGCGGCGCGTTTTCAGCATGATACCCGCCCTTGCCAACGCGGATTTTGTCCGATACGGTGTGATGCACCGCAACACTTATATCGACTCCCCGCGTCTATTGAACGCCGATTACAGCGTTCGCGAGCATTCGCGGCTGTTTTTCGCCGGGCAAATCACTGGAGTTGAGGGCTATATGGAGTCTGCGGGGAGCGGCATAATCGCGGGAATCAACGCCGCTAACGCTCTGTTGGGGCTACCATCGTATGTGCCGCCGCGAGCCACGATGTTGGGGGCGCTAGCGCATTACATCAGCGACGGGAGCGTGAAAAATTTTCAGCCTATGGGAGCAAATTTCGGACTTTTGCCGCCGCTAGATCAGCATATTCGCGACAAACGGGAGCGCTATAAGGCTCTTGCGGAGCGCGGATTAAAGATGATTGAGGATACGGCAGAGAGCAGGTTCTAAGACCTCATACGATGCCTGAAAAAGAACAAATGCTAGGGAAAATCCTCCAAAATCCTTGCAAAAAACTTGCATTTTCCTCTCAAACAGTGTATACTATTAGGGTTTGATTGCTACGCACTCAATTCAAAACTTTTTTGACATTTATATTATAGTCGCCTAACACGAAAATCAACTGGTCTTTGCGGTGTATTTTCCGTCTGCCTTCGTCAAAAATGCTCGTAATATGGAAGTATTTCTGCGCCTTTTTCCTTGGAGGACGAAAAATATTCTCGGAAATCCTGAGCCGATTTTCAAGTTAATCGACTGTAAAAAAAGCACGGTCGGAAAAAGCCCTGGCTAAGACAAGTGAAAGTGTTTTTTCGACAAGCAAAAAACCTATTCGCGAAAGGAATTACAAAAATGAAGCCCCTAAACAAAAAAAGCGTGAACGAGATTGATTTAACAGGCAAGCGCGTCCTTGTGCGCTGTGACTTTAACGTGCCGTTGCAGGATGGCAGCATCACTAGCGATAAACGCATCGTCGCCTCCCTGCCCACAATCGAGTACCTATTGGGACAAAACGCAAAAGTGATTTTATGTTCCCATTTGGGCAGACCAAAAGGCGAGTTTTTGCCAGAGTTTTCCCTTGCGCCAGTGGCGGTCCGGCTCAGCGAGCTGTTGGGCAGACCCGTGAAAATGGCTCAAGACGTGGTGGGTGAAAATGCCGCCGCGTTGGCAAATTCCCTGCTGTCAGGGGAGATTTTGTTGCTTGAAAACGTGCGATATCACAAAGAAGAAACCGCAAATGACCCCGAATTTTCCCAAAAGCTTGCCAGTCTTGCCGACGTTTTCGTCAACGACGCTTTCGGTTCGGCACACCGCGCCCACTCCTCGACCACAGGTGTCGCCGACTACATCCCCGCCGTTTGCGGCTTCCTCATCCAAAAGGAAATCGACTTCATGGGCGGCGCGTTGGCTAACCCCAAACGCCCTCTAGTGGCGATATTGGGCGGCGCAAAGGTCAGTGACAAAATCGGCGTGATAAAGAACCTTTTGAACATTGTGGACACCCTTATCGTGGGCGGCGGCATGGCGTATACATTCGAAAAATCCATGGGATACAACATCGGCGACTCCCTGTGCGAGCAGGACAAGGTGGAGCTTGCCGGGGATATGCTGCGCCAAGCTGAGGAAAAAGGCGTACAGTTTTTACTGCCACGGGATACCGTGGTTGGGCGTGAATACAAACCAGACACCGAGTGGAAAACCGTCAAGGCGGACTACATTGGCGAGGGTTGGATGGGTCTTGATATCGGCACCCAAACCCAGTATTATTTCGCCGACGCTATTCGCGGCGCGGGTACTGTGATTTGGAATGGTCCCATGGGCGTTTCTGAGTGGGATAACTTTGCTAAGGGGACCATTGCCGTGGCGACGGCTGTTGCCGACAGCGGCGCGATTTCCATAATCGGCGGCGGCGACAGCGCGGCGGCAGTGCAAAAACTAGGTTTTGCGGACAAAATGAGCCACATCTCCACAGGCGGCGGCGCGTCCCTTGAATTCCTCGAGGGCAAGGAATTGCCGGGCATTGCTTGTTTGTTGGATAAGTAAGAAGCTGTATGCAGTAGCTTGAAAGGGTCTCTTTTTGGTGCATACGGGGCGAAAAAAGACCACAAAACCGCCGTGGGCGAAGTTTCCGAGGAGGTCAACTGAACACCGCTTC
>WRKY01000034.1 GCA_009777895.1 Oscillospiraceae bacterium | reverse complement strand
GATATCGTGGAAACAGGCGGAACTCTGGCGGCAAACGGTCTTGAGGTCATCGAGGACATTCAGCCAATTTCAGCGCGGGTGATTGCCAACGTGGCGAGTGTCAAACTGCGCCACCAACAGATGAATACTATCCTCGAGGACATGAAAACCGCCATGAATCTCATGGAATAAAAGGAGTAGCTATGATTGCATATATAAAAGCAGACGGTATTGCCGAAAAGGAGCTTTTCGCAAAGCTCAAGGCTCGTGCGGGAGAAACTGACGCGCGGGTTGAGGATGTTGCCCGGAAAATTTTGGCGGATATCAAGACGCGCGGCGACACGGCACTGGAGGAATACAGCGAGAAATTCGACGGCGGTTTGCCCGAAAAATGGGTACTGGACAGGGAGGACTTGCGGCAGTACATAGACAAATGCGATCCCGCCCTCATCATCGCATTGCGTAATGCGGCGGAGAATATCCGCGCCTTTCATGCCAAACAAGCACAGCAAAGTTGGCTCACCACGGGCAATGACGGCACGATTTTGGGGCAGCGCACGCGGGCGTTGAAGCGCGTTGGGATTTACGCTCCCGGCGGCACGGCGGCATACCCCTCCAGTGTGCTCATGAACGCCATCCCTGCCAAGGTCGCGGGTGTCCGGGAACTCGTCATGGTCACGCCGCCCCCCCGGGAATGGGGTATCGACCACATTTTGGCGGCGGCGGCAATCGCGGGAGTGGATAAGGTATACCTAATCGGCGGAGTACAGGCTGTAGGCGCGTTGGCTTACGGCACCCAAACCGTCCCCCAAGTGGACAAAATAGTAGGACCCGGGAATATTTACGTCGCTACAGCAAAAAAACTGGTTTTCGGCACGGTGGACATCGACATGATTGCCGGTCCCTCAGAGATACTCGTTATCGCCGACGACACGGCAAAACCCGAATATGTCGCGGCGGATTTACTGGCGCAGGCGGAGCATGACGAGCTTGCAAGCGCCATACTCCTGACCACCTCACAAAGACTTGCCGACGATGTTTTGGCGGAACTGAAAACTCAACTGGAAAAACTTCCCCGCCGTGAATTCGCCCGAAAATCCCTGGAGGATTTCGGCGCGATTGTGGTCTGCAACAGCATTGAGGACTGTATTGCCCTCGCCGATGAATTCGCTCCCGAGCACTTGGAGCTGTGTGTCGCCGACCCCCTCTCGTATATCGGCAAGGTTGACAACGCGGGAGCTGTGTTCCTAGGCAACAACACCCCTGAGAGCGTGGGTGACTATTATGCGGGACCCAACCACGTTTTGCCCACAGGCGGCACGGCGCGGTTTTTCTCCCCGCTGAGTGTGGACACCTTCCTGAAGAAATCGTCCTTTATCTACTACACAAAGGAAGCTCTAAGCGCGGCAGCAGCAGACGTTTTGACCCTCGCCAAATCCGAACAGTTTCAAGCTCACGCCAACGCCGTCGCCGTTAGAGTTTCTTAAGCGGATAATTAGCAAAAGCTTGAACGTTCAAATATAACAAAGGAGTTGCAATGCCCTTTTTCCTAAACGCAAAGGTTCGTGACCTTGAACCCTATGAGCCAATAACAGGGGATTTCCCCATTCGCCTTGATGTAAACGAATCGTTTTTATCTCCCGATTCGATTAGCTTCGAGGCGATAATCCGCGCCGTGGAGGGCGTGGCGTTCAACCGCTACCCCGACCACGCCGCAAGGGATTTGTGCGCCGCTTTTGCGGAATATTACTCAATCAAACCGGAACTTGTCACTGCAGGCAACGGCTCTGACGAGCTTTTGAGCGTCATCCTCAACGCCTTTACCCAACAGGATGACAAGGTCATCACATTTACGCCGGATTTTTCAATGTACGGTATCTATGCAAAACTTGCGGGCTGTGACCACATCGCCTTTGAGAAAAAAGACTATAAGCTAGACCTAACCGCAGCCCAAGGCGTTCGCGCAAGGGCGGTTTTGTTCTCCAACCCCAACAACCCCACGAGCCTTGTCGTCCCCGCCGAGGAGATACGCCGCTTTGTCAAGTCTACTAACGCCTTGGTGGTTTTGGATGAGGCGTACATGGACTTTGCCGCTGAGGGGCAGTCCCTTTTGCACGAGGTGGAGGAATACGAAAACCTGATTGTCTTGCGCACCGCCAGTAAGGCGTTGGGCATGGCGGCGATTCGCCTGGGCTTCGCCGTTACCAACAGTCGCCTGACCAAAGCACTCCAGGCGGTCAAATCCCCCTACAACGTCAACGCGGTTTCCCAGGCAATCGGCACAGCACTTTACCGGGACAAAAAACGGGTAAAACAGGGCATTGAACTGATACGCAGCCAACGTGACAGACTGGCGGAGTATTTCACAATCCTTTGCCGTCAGGCTCCAGGGCGCCTTGAACTCATCGGAAGTGAAGCAAATTTCCTTTTCGTAAAATGCAAGGATGCCCAGAAAGTCACCGATTTCCTCAAGAAGCGGGGGATTATTATACGCCAGTTCGGGGAAACGCTGCGAATCACCGCAGGCAGTGAGGACGAAAACAGCGCGTTGCTTAACGCACTTCAAGAATATTTCGGAGGCAGAAGACAATGAGCAGAGCAGCACAAATACAGCGAAACACCAAAGAAACCCAGATTACAGCTTGTATAGATCTTGACTGCGGGGAAGTGAACATCAAAACGGGCATAGGCTTCTTTGACCATATGCTTACCGCGTTTGCTGTTCATTCAGGCATCGGCTTAAACATTCAGGTGCAGGGCGACCTTGATGTGGACGGACACCACACGGTAGAGGACACTGGTATAGTGTTGGGCAAGGTCATCCAAAAAGCCCTTGAAAACATGGGAGACGTGGAGCGTTACGGCTTTTTTATCGTGCCTATGGACGAGAGCTACGCAAAGGCTGTCCTTGACCTGAGCGGGCGCCCGTTCCTTAAGTTCAAAGCAAAGTGGGCAAACGAGCGTATGGGAGAATACGACACCTGCTTGACAGAGGAGTTTTTCCGCGCCTTGTGCGCCAACGCGGGCATGACACTCCATCTGACCACAAACAAAGTGGGTAACGACCACCACCGTACAGAGGCAATGTTCAAGGCGTTCGCACACGCTTTCAGACAGGCGATCCGTCCCCGGGCGGGGGTGCTGTCCACCAAGGGGGTATTGTGATGCTCGCTGTATTTTTAGCACAGGGATTTGAGGAGATTGAGGCGATTGCAACTATCGACTTTCTGCGCCGCTGTGACCTGCCTGTACACGTCATCCCTATAGGCGGAACACAAATTTCTCCCTCCGCCACAGTGGTGACAGGCTCCCACGACATCAGCGTTGCCTGCGAGCCGGTGACGAAAAGCATCAACTGGGCGGAATATGACGCGGTGATTCTTCCGGGAGGCTTGCCGGGGACATATAACCTAGAGGCTTCCACCCTTGTCCAGTCCGCCCTGGAAGTTGCTCACCGAAACGGCAAGCTTATTGCCGCAATCTGCGCCGCGCCGAGTATCCTTGCCAAGATGAAATTCCTTGCGGGGAAACGCGCCACAAGTTTTCCCGATTTTGAGGACATACTAACGGAAAACGGCGCAAATTACACAGGGGACTTTGTTGCCGCGGACGGCAATATCATCACGGGTAAAGGCGCCGGGGTCACTATCGATTTCGCCAACGCCATCGCGGCGTATTTTGTGGGGGACGAAAAAGCGTTGGCAGTTAGGAAAAGTATGCAACCCAAGTATTAGATACTACACACTAGACGTTATGATTTATCAAGATCTAGAATGGGCTTGTTGAAAAACTTTCTTGCGTTTTTTGTTTAATCTGACAAAAAAATCTCCCGATAATAAAAGCAAAATCTAGTTTTTCAACATCGCCGGAATAGGAGCAGAAATGACTAGCGACATTCGCAACGACAAAAATGCCATTCGCGCCCAGTGTAAACGTTGGCGAAAAAAGCTCGCACCAGAGGAAAAAGAGGCTCTGGATGAGCGTATTTTCAAGCGCGTTACCTCGCTGTGGTCCTATCGGGAAACGGACACCCTCTTTGCCTACGCCTCAGGTCCGCTAGAGGTGGACACCTTTGCCATTATCCGCCACGCATTGGAAACAGGAAAAAAAGTTGCCCTGCCCCGCTGTATTGACGACACGCGAGATATGATATTTGGGCTAATCGACAGTGTCGACGACCTTGAGGATGGCGCTTACGGCGTGCTTGCACCTAAAGAATATTGCGAAAAAGCCGAGCCGCAGCACCAGAGCTTATGCCTTGTACCTGGACTAACCTTTGACATGAACGGCGCGAGATTGGGCTTTGGCAAGGGTTATTACGACCGGTTTCTCACGGACTTCCCCGGAAACATGGCGGGTCTTTGCTACGAGGGCTGTCTTCGTCCCCGGGTTCCCTGCGGACGCTACGACCAGAAAATCCCCGTCGTCGTCACTGAAAAGCGGGTAATCCGCACCAATTATAAATGATGATTTTTCGCCAAAAGTTTAATCATTATCCCAATTAACCAGGGCTTGTCTGAAAATTAAAAAACGCCGGATATTTTGAGGTAAAACGGAGCGAAACGAGGAGAAAACCGCAGGAATACTTTCGTATTCCGAGGAGTTTCAACGATGTTGCAGCACGTTTTAGCCAAAATAGACAAGTTATTTTATTTTTCAGACAGCCCCTACACAAATGGAGCAGAAAAAAAGAATGAAAAACAAACGTTTTGTCGTCAATATTGACGAGTCGAGCTTGGAGAACAACAACACAACTCCCAACACCGCTGTTGAGAAGCGTGGGGTTTATTTTGCCTCCAACACACCTAATAAACCCTCAAAAACCCAAGGCGAGCCGAAAACCCACACGCCTAAAAGGCATGGTAAGGGCGGGGCGAAAATCGCGGCAAAGACCCTGTTTGTCAGTATTTTCCTTGTGCTTTTAGGAGCGGGCATTGCCTTTTGGGGGATAGTGTGCATCAACGACGTCTTCGCCTTTGACCGCATCAACAACCCCACACCCGTCATCATAACCATTCCCGAAAACTCAACCACAAACAGCATTATTGACATCTTGGCGGAGAAGAAAATGATTCGCCAACGGTGGTTCAGCAAACTTTTTTACAAGGTTTTCCACACCAACAGGGACAAGGACAAAAATATTATTGTGCCGAAATACTTATCGGGTGTGTATTATCTTGACTCCGCCCGGGGACTTGAGGGGTTTTTGAACGCGTTCAAGAGTATGCCGTCAACGGCGAAAACCGTCAAGGTTGTGTTCCCCGAGGGCTTCACCACTTTCCAGATGTTCAAGCGCCTTGAGGACATGGGTGTCGCCCGCCAAGACCACCTCTTTAACGCCCTGCAAAACGCGGATTTTGAGTTCTCATTTATCGACAATCTGCCCCGAGACGTGAATCAGCGTATGTTCCTCCTTGAGGGCTATCTTTTCCCCGCCCAGTATGAATTTTACGAGGGTGAGGATCCCAATAGCGTTATTAGGCGTATGCTCGCGGCGTTTTCACAGAGATGGACAAAGGCGTATCAGACCCGCGCCGATAAACTCGGCATGACCATGGACGAGGTCATCACACTCGCCTCCATTATCCAAAAAGAGGCGGCGGATACAGGACAGATGGCGGGAGTTAGCTATGTTTTCCACAACCGCCTGAACAATATCGCCTCCTGGCCCTCTTTGGGCAGTGACGCCACGCGGGATTATATCACCACTTTTGCCCGGGGGCGTATCCCTGCGGGGAACATTTTCGACACCTATTCCGCCGCCTACAACACCGTGGGCAACTCAGCAATCCGCGGTCTGCCCCCAGGTCCGGTCAGCAACCCCGGCAAGGACGCAATCGAGGCGGCACTGAATCCCGAGTCCCCCGACGGAAAGAGCTATTTCTACTTCATGCACAACAAAAAAGGCGAGATTTTCTATGCCGCTACACAGCGGGAATTTGACCAACTTGTGGCGCAGATTCGTTATGACGATCAGCGGAGTTGAGGAATAGGAGCGGTGGTTATCTATGAAAATGTACGCAGGCTGTACACCTGAAGGGATGCGTGATTTACTCTTTGAGGAGTGCCGTGTCCTGAGGCAGGCGGAAAAAATCCTTGAACGCTTGCTCCGATCCCGGGGCTATTACCGTGTCATCACCCCCACAATCGAGTTTCTGGACGTGTTCCGCAACGGCGGCGCCTGCCGCGCGGAAAATCTCTACACCCTCTCGGACTCCCAAGGGCGCGCATTGGTATTGCGCCCGGACAGCACGTTGCCCATCGCCCGCATCGCCGCCACGCGCCTACGGGGAGCGGTTTTGCCTCTGCGGTTGTTCTATAGCCAAAGCGTGTTTCGACGCAATCCCCGCTACGCGGGCGAGCAGGACGAGATTGTCCAAGGGGGACTGGAGCTTATCGGCGCAAGCGGCATTGCCGCGGATCTTGAGGTGATTATCACCAGTATTGAGTTGTTGGAAAGCTGCGATGCGAATTTCCGATTTGAAATTGGCAACGCGGGATTTATTGCCGCGCTGTGCGAGTTTTTCAAGCTCTCAAAGGATCTGCAGGAGAGCATTTTCGCGGCGATTGGAGACAAGGATTTTGCCGCGATGAACGACATTGTGGATACCATTGACGATGACGCGGCGCGGGATGCCCTGCACACCTTGCCCGAGCTTTTCGGCGATGTGCAGGTTCTTGAACGTGCGGAAAAACTTGTTCCAACCACCGCCGCGCGAGAGGCAATTGCCTATCTGCGTCTTATTTACAACAAACTCATTGAAGGGGGCTACGGCGACAAAATCTCACTGGATTTAACGCCGAATTCCTGGGGAAGCTATTACACGGGGATTGTGTTTCGCGGCTATTTGAACGGTTGGAGTCATATAGCTCTGACGGGGGGGCGTTATGACGCGCTTTTAGAAGAATACGGCGAATCCTTGTCCGCAATCGGCATGGGAGTTGAACTAAGCGCGTTAGCAAAGGCTCTTGAACCCCAGAAGATTTTAGTACCCGATGTATTGGTTTTTGCGCCGGAGGGCAAGGAAATCGAGGGTTTGGCGTTGGTGAAAAAGCTAAACGCTGAAAAGAAAATCGCCGAGTTTTCCATGCAGTCCACGTTGGAAGAAGCGCGGGAGTATGCGCAAAGGCGAGGGATTGAAACGGTTATCGACGTTGGGGCGTGTTGATTCCTGAGCGTGCAGATTTGCAGAAACGCTACAGAAAAAACAGTTCTTCCCCCATCTTGCATTAAGGAAAGCGAACAATGAACTTTCTAATTCTGGACGGCAACAGCCTGATTAACCGCGCCTTTTACGGCGTTCGCCCGCTGACTACCCGCGACGGGCGCTTCACTCACGCCATACACGGCTTTTTGCAGATCTTACTCAAGCTCAAAGCCGAAATTGGCGATGAAAAGGATCTCGCAATGGCGGTGGCATTTGACCTGCGTGAAAAGACCTTTCGCCACGAAAAATACGCCCAGTACAAGGCGGGGCGTAAGGGAATGCCTGAGGAGCTTGCACAACAGTTCCCGCTAATCAAGGAGCTTTTACCCATGTTGGGCATCCAAACACTGGAGTCTTCGGGCTATGAAGCTGACGATATTTTGGGTACTCTTGCGGCAAACGCGGGGGAGGATGTCAAGGTTTTTATCGCTACCGGCGATAGGGATGAACTCCAGTTAATCAGCGAAAATGTCACAGTTTTGCTCGCAGGGACAAAGATGGGACAGGCTTTCACCACCCATTACACCCCTGAAAAGTTCGCGGAGAATTACGGCTTTTCACCGATGCAGTTGGTGGAATATAAAGGTCTGTGCGGCGACAGTTCCGATAATATCCCGGGTGTTGCGGGTATTGGCGACAAGACCGCCAAGGCTTTGGTCGCAAAATTCGGGACACTGGAAAATCTTTACAATGCCGTGGATACAGATACGCCGGAATTGACGGCGCGGCAGAAAAATCTGTTGCGTGAGGGACGGGACAGCGCGTTTTTGAGCCGCGAATTGGGGCGGATTTGCCTTGAGGTGCCGCTAGAGGATTTGTCCCCCGAGTCGTATATCACACAAGCGCCTCAACGGGCTAAGGTCACGGCGTTTTTGGCGGATTTGGAGATGTTCAAGATGCTTGAGCGTCTTCAAATGGACGAGGCTGCAACCCCAATAAACACCGATAAGGCTCCCTTTGCGACGATGAAAAGCGCTACGGAAAATGACCTTGACGCACTATTGCGGCGTCTGCGAGACGACAAAAAAGCCTATATGATTTTGGCGCATGGGGGGGTGTATTTTACCCTTGCTGATAAGGTGATTTTGGTTCAGGGTCTGAACGCGGACTATGTGCCTTTTTTGAAAAAACTCCTTGAGGAGGAAAAAATAGCAAAGTACACCGACGACGCAAAGACGCTCTATCGACTTGCCCTGGCATTGGGGATAACAGCGCGGAATGTGGCGGGAGATTCCCAACTGGCGGCATACGTTTTGCGCAGTGGGCGCGGGGATTATTCGCCTCTCAAGGCGGCGCGGGAGTACGGCGTTGCCGAACCGCTTTTTGAGGACAGCGCTGAGGTTACCAAACTGGGAGAGAAGCCCAAAACCCCCGAGGAAATCGTGGGAACGGCGGTGCTGCCGCGGCTTTTTGACACATTGGAAAATGAACTGCGCGAGGCAGAACAAGACCAACTTTACCGCGAGATGGAGCTGCCCTTAGCGCGAATTTTGGCGGATATGGAACATCTGGGTTTTGAACTGGACAGGGACGGCATAGCCAATTTCGGCACAAGCCTGACGGCACAAATTGTCCAGTTGGAGCAGGAAATTTGGCAGGCGGCAGGTGAAGAATTCAATATCCTTTCCCCTAAGCAATTGGGCAACGTTTTGTTCAATAACCTTGGTCTGCCCACAGGGAAAAAGACGAAAACGGGTTTTTCTACCAACGCCGATGTACTGGAAAAGCTTGCGCATGATCATCCGATTGTCGAACAAATATTGGAATATCGCAGGCTATGCAAACTCAATTCCACTTACTGCGTGGGATTGCTTCGCGCTGTCCGTGACGACGGCAGGGTACATTCCACCCTGAATCAGACGGAAACTCGCACAGGGCGGTTGTCCTCCAGTGAGCCTAATTTACAAAATATTCCAGTGCGTACGGAATTGGGGCGTGAAATGCGCCGATATTTGCGGGCAAAGGATGGCTTTATCCTTGTGGACGCAGACTACTCACAAATCGAGCTGCGGGTTCTTGCCCACATGGCACAAGACGAGCGATTGTTACAGGCGTTTCGCGACGGCGCCGACATCCATACCGTCACTGCGGCGCAGGTTTTCGCTCTGCCCGAGGACATGATCACCCCCCTTCTGCGCAGTCGCGCAAAAGCTGTGAATTTCGGCATTGTGTATGGTATCAGCGCGTTTTCACTGGCGGCGGACATCGGCGTGAGCAGGTTTGAGGCGGAGAAATATATCAAGAACTTCTTTGAGGCTTACAGCGGCGTGCGGGAATATATGGAAACCGCCATCGCAAAGGCGAAAGAGTGCGGTTGCGCTAGAACGATTTTCGGACGAACCCTGGCACTGCCGGAAATTACCGCTAGCAACTTCAATACCCGCTCATTCGGCGAGCGGGTTGCGCGGAATATGCCGATTCAAGGTACGGCGGCGGACATCATCAAAAAGGCTATGCTGCGGGTTTTTGATCGCCTTGAGCGTGAAAGAATGGTATCGCGGCTGATACTTCAGGTACACGATGAATTGATTGTGGAAGCGCCTCTTGAGGAAGAGGAAACGGCGAAAATTATCCTCAAGGAGGAGATGGAAGCGGCGGCGCAGTTGGATGTTGCCCTAAAGGTCGATGTTCACAGCGGTCGGACGTGGTTTGAGGCTAAAGGTGATTAGACGCTATGTGCTGATATTTTGAGATATCTAAAAAAGTGATTTTATCTATAGTCGCCTAACTTGAAAATCGGCTCAGGATTTGCGAGAGTATTTTTCGTCTGGCAAGGAAAAAAGCGCAGCAACACTTTCGTATTGCGAGCGTTTTTGACGACGTCAGATGGAAAATGCACCACAAAGACGAGTTGATTTTCAAGTTAGGAGACTATAAGGCAACTCGATTCCCAACATACAGCAATAGTCCTTTGCGCTTTCCCAAACACATTCGGCTATCAGTTTTTTGAACGCCAAATCACTTGGCATTTTGGACTGCTGCGCTATCCTCAGTGACGAGTTATACTCCATCCTATAAATCGGCGGAATTGATACAACAAAATATCCGCGGTTAACTAAGATAAGATTCATCAGCAAACGTGCCGTCCTACCATTGCCGTCCTCAAAGGGATGAATCGTAACAAAACGCAGGTGCGTCCATGCAGCAAGCATTATAGGATAAAGTTCTTTTGCCTTAACAGAAAATTCTGAAATGAAAGATGTCATTTGTTCAGGAACTTCATTCGGAGCAGGAGGCACAAAATCCGTACCGGAGATAAAAACCTTGTGGTCACGATATTTTCCGGCGGCAACAGCGTTAATACGTCCGTAAAACAACTCATGCAGACGGCAAATGAGACTTTCTGTCAGCTGAAAGTTGGGCGTACGAGCCGCTTCGAGCATGAAATCATACGCATCTGCGTGTCCCGAAGCTTCGTAACAATCTTTGAGAGGTTTGCCGCCGATTGTGATGCCATCTTCAAGCAGAATTTTGGTTTCCGCCAAAGTGAGGGTATTACCCTCAAGAGCATTTGAAGAATAGGTCAAATCTATCTTGAAATACCTATCTAAAGCCAAAAGTTCCTTTTGGGGCATGGGTTGGCGCTCATCTATTAGCTTTTTTACCTTATCAATTCTTTGCAGTAGTTGTGAAAGTTCCATCCCAGTTTGCTCTCCTTTCTGTATTATAGATTATATCACATTTAATTTAATTTTTCCACCGCTGCATTAGGGAATTTTCACGGCTGATTACTGAATTTGCGGATTGGGTTGCAGTTTTTTTCGTAGAACTTCCCCTAAAATTTCTTTTTCGGAATAAAAAAATGTTCATACTATGTTATAATATGGGCAACGTGTATGTTTTTCCTATTGCTCCAAAGCAAAAGAAAAGACCTGCATACACGGCGAGGGATCGTAAACTCACGTGAATTTTTCCTGAAAGGAGGGTACACACATGGATTTCGTTAACGACATCATCAACCAACTTATCGGCTACCTCAATATGGCGTTGGGTATGGTAAGCCTTGAGATTACAGGCACATTTGATGCTAGCGGGATTATCGAAAGCATTACCGGGCTTTTTGGTGGTCTATTTGGCTGATTAACGGGTAAACAGTAGTCAAAATCGCACAGGAGTTTTCAGAAACGCTGACAGCTCCTGTGTTTTTTTATGCTGTTCAACCGTTACCAATAAGCTCACTCATACTCCTAACCGTTTCCTCAATCAACTCCCCAATGCTCAGGCGAGCCGCGCCGACGATATAGTTATTGCAGCGATTGATTGGCAGCAACAGCTTTTGGGCAGGACTTTGACCCGCCGCAACCGCCATAGCCGGGGTGATTTCGCCAATGAAGGAGTCGGCGACGATTATCCCGACGGGACCTGCGATTATGTCCGCGTCGCGGCAATTGACGATGCAGGGGTTTTCCCCCGTGGCAGCGTAATCCGCACCCGCCTTCATCATGGCGGCAGCGGCTATAGAGTTCGTGCCGATGGCGTAAATCTTCAAGTCCTCCGACATTTTTTCGCTCTTTAGACGGGCAATAAGCATGGAGCCGATTTTGCCCCCCTGCCCGTCAATGACAACCAGTTTTTTCATGAACTATGCCCCCTTTTTTAATGCCACAGCGTGAACGATGAGCATTGCCACGGAAAATGCCGCAGCAAGTCCCAAAATGATGTAAAGCCAGCGGGATAATATGTCAATTTCCGCTAGCGGAAAGAGTTTTTCAGCAAGCCTGAGGAGCAAAGCGGACAAGCCCGCCAACACAGCGGCGCAGGCGATGCAAATACTGTGGACGACGATTTTGATGGCGCGGGCGGAGCGGTTGAGTGCCTTTGCCGTTGTTACGGTGATCTGCCCCGCTTTTTGTGCAAAGGCGCCAGCCTCCTCTTGGTCGATGTTGCGGTTTTGGGCGGTTGCATAGTATGCACGTGAGCTTTTTTCAATAACACGCCGCCCAATTTTTGTTTTCGCAAACCAACCCAAGCCGTCCGCCGTGTCGCTGACGTTGAGGATTGTTCTGACTGATTTTATCAGTTTCATGTAAACTCCGTTCCCCATATGGCGATGTTGAAAAATCAAAGATAGTTTTTCAACAAGCCTTAAATGTCCAACAGGTTCAGCCCAGTGTGCGGGCAAACACTGCGTTCAACCATTCCGGGCAAAGTACTGACAAAAATTTCCGCTGTCGCGCCGACAATCAGCCTTGTTAAATGCCCCGCCAAAACCGTGTGGTTTACGGGATCCGCCAAGGCAGCGTGGAGGTGCAAATAAGGCTCACCACCCTTAAGGCTCATGTTGCCCGCAAGGGACACAAGCTCCAGAAAATTATTGTTTTCCACGGCGGTGTAGGACTTGGTTGCGACGTCGAACATTCCCACCTCCACAGCACTGGATGCACCGATTCCGCTGACGCTAGCAAGCCCAATGTCCTCCTTGCGCGCCAACTCAAGCAGACAGGCACATAAATCCTCGCCGATTTCCAGACGTATGACAAAGGTTTGGGCGAATTTTTTGTAAACCATAGTTCACCTCCAAAAACGTTGAGCTTATTATAACATATTTGAGAGAATTTGTCACTGGATGTCTTCAAGGGCTGTGGATACAAAGTGTCTTTTATCAAAGCACAATAAACTCAAAAATGGAGCAAGGCAAATCTTTATAATGATGCAGATGCTTGCCCTCGTTACCGGGACGGTGCTGATTGGGTCTGTGGTACTTCATCTTGTACTCGCCGAATTTGTTGTAAGCCTCGACGAAAATCTCCAGAACAGCCTGTAAAGTTTCAAGCAAACGGAAAAAACAGCGACT
>WRKY01000033.1 GCA_009777895.1 Oscillospiraceae bacterium | reverse complement strand
CTGTATCCTGAATTTGGGGATATTTATGCGTACATTGAGGGAGTTTTATATTATCGGAGGTTAAACAGATGACAAATTTAAACAAAAATATGTTGATTACGTTAGGCGTGAAAGATGTAGAAAAATCCAGAAATTTTTATGTGGGCTTAGGGTTTGAGGTGAACCTCGACGGTTGGACGGCAGACTTTGAAATGGAAGGTGTTAGGGTTTCATTATGCAAAATGAACAAGTTGGCGGAAGATGTGAATGTATATAATCCCCCTGAAATTGTAACAGGCTTTACAGGTATGACGTTGGCTTACAACCTGGACTCCAAAGAAGCTGTTGATGAATTTTATGCAAAGGTTCAAGAATTAGGCGGAACTGTAGAACATACCCCGGAGAAAGCAGCAGGTTGGAATGGGTATCATTTTTATTTCAGAGATTTAGACGGGCATTATTGGGAAATAGCATATTAACGTATCTTCAAGGTATATCGTCAAACAAAGCTAACCTTGTAAAATCACACAGGCGGTGAGAATGCTCCTCGCATCCTCACCCCTGTATCCTGAATTGGGGGATATTTATGCGTACATTGTTGGTAGGTCCCGGAGCCATCGGCGGCACTTTGGCGGTTTTTGCCGCCAAGGCGGGTTTTGTGTTCGACGTTTTGGGGCGTCCCGATGAAGCGGCTTATCTGCGGGACAACGATTTTTGGGTCACAGGAAAGGCTGGCGACCATTTGGCGCGGCTACGGGTTTACGGCAGTATCGACGAGCTTGAAGGGCATTATGACTGCGTTATGATCGCCACCAAAGCCCAAGCGATGCCCCGAGTCTGTAGCTCATTGATACCAAAAATGCGCGGCGATACACTGGTTTTGGGTCTGCAAAACGGCATAACCTCACAGCTCATGAGCGAGGTAGTCGGCGCGGAACGAACTGTGTCCTGCATGATTGGCATTGGAGCGACAATGTCCAAGATGGGACAGAGCGAGATGACCAGTAAGGGGCATTTTCTCATTGGTGGGCTTTGTCCCCAAGACAGCCCTGCATATAGGCAAAAACTGGAGTATCTGCGGTCTTTCGTGGACGCCTGCCAACCCTGCGAGATTACCGGCAACATCATCGGCGAACTGTACAGCAAGCTTGTATTCAACGCCTGTGTCAACTCACTTTGCGCCTTGGCGGGGATGCCCATGGGTAAGCTGATGAACCACAAAAAAGCCCGTGAAGCTTTCCTTTCCATCGGGCGTGAGGGCATGGCAGTGGCAAAGGCAATCGGGCTTGATGTGCCGCCGTTTATGGGATTTTTGGACTACAAGCTAATCGCAAACCACACAGGAAAAATTGCCGACACTGTCTTTGAACGACTGTTTCAGGTCATCGGCAAGGTGCGCTTGGGCAAGCTGCGACCCTCCACTTTGCAGTCTTTGGACAGAGGTGAGTTAACGGAAATTGACTACCTCAACGGCTATTTTGTCATGCGCGGGGATGAGGCGGGTGTGGACTGTCCCGTTAATAAACAGATTATCGCCATGATTCACGAGATTGAGGAAGGGGTGCGGCGCACCGGCGTTGAGAACATTAATGCGTTGGCGCTGAAACGCTTTGCTCCCACGGCGGAAGACGGGGACAAGGCAAAACAATCCGCAGCATGAAATATATTCGCCATTAAATACACGAAAAAATCCGCAAGGTTACCCTCACAGATTTTTTCGTTGAAAATCACTTAACAACTTTTTAAGTTAACCGAAAATTGCACCGATTTTCTGAAAGAGTTCGTTGAGCCAAGAGAAATCGAACGCACTGCCTTGCAGCAGACCATCAATCCAACTTCCCAGAGCCTCAAATGCGCCTTTTGCCCATGCCATGTCGCTATTCTCCTTTCGCTTGATTTGTGTCAAGAGCTGAAATGTACCCTGTACATAGGGGTATTGTACTATAAATTTTAACACTTGTCAACCCCTATATTACCAAAACCACGGGTTTTCAGGTTAAAATTACATAACGGACTTGTTGAAAAACTATCTTTCATTTTTCTTGTCGGATATTTTCCCGTCATATGTCACAAAAATCCATCAATACACCAAAGTATTTCTTGCGTTTTTGTTTGATCTGACGAAAAAATCTCTGGACAATAAAAACAAAACCTAGTTTTTCAATATCGCCATAAAAAATCCGAAATATATTCAAAAAAGGAGATTCAAAATGACAAGAGAATTGCGCGAGGACTTTCGCTCGGACATCATCAAACAGGGGGAAGCAAAAATATCTAGCCGATCACTAATGAAAGGCGCGGGGCTAACCGACGAGCAAATTTACCGCCCATTCATCGGCATCGTCAACAGCTACTCAAACTTCTTCCCGGGACACTCCAACTTGGACAAAATCGGTGCGGCGGTGCGCGAGGGTGTACTGATGAACGGCGGCACCCCTGTGGAATTCTCCACAATCGGTATTTGCGACGGCATCGTCATGGGGACACAGGGAATGCGCTACAGTCTGCCTAGCCGGGAGCTGATTGCCGACAGTGTGGAAACTATGGCGCGCTCCCACATCTGTGACGCGTTGGTATTGGTTTGCGCCTGCGACAAGATCATTCCGGGGATGATTATGGGGGCGCTGCGCCTCGATATCCCTTTCATCGTCATGACCGGAGGTCCCATGCTTGCGGGTAACTACAAAGGCAAGCGGGTGGACGTGCAGGACATCGCCGAATGCGCGGGACAGGTTCTGGCGGGGACGCTAGACGAGGAGGTCTACAAAGCTTACGAGGATGAGGTTTGCCCAGGCTGCGGCAGCTGTCAGGGTATGTTCACCGCCAATTCCATGGCGTGCATGACCGAGGTTTTGGGCATTTCCCTGCCCGGTACGGGGACAGTCCCCGCTGTGGCGGCAAAGCGTTATCACATGGCGAAAGACTCCGGCGCCTTAGCGGTGGAGCTTGCGAAATACGATGTAATCCCCTCCTCTTTCATCACCCGGGAGAGCTTTTTGAACGCCATAAAGATGGATATGCTGCTAGGCTGTTCCACCAACACTGCCCTGCATTTGCCCGCTCTGGCACATCAGTTGGACATTGAGATTACCCTTGACGACTTCGACGCCCTGAGCCGCACCACCCCGCACTGGGTCAAACTTTCCCCCTCGGGCAAGCACCTGATGCAGGATTTGGAGGTTGCGGGAGGCGTGTGCGCGGTCATCAAGCAGGCGATTGAGGCGGGATACCTCAACGGCGAGTTGGAAACTATTCACAGCAAGCCCTATAAATCAGGGCAGGAGGAGATTAAGCCGCTGACACTGGCACAGGTCGTCGCGAGAGCGGAGATATTGGACGCTGATGTGATCCGTCCGCCCCAAAATCCATACTCCCAGGAGGGCGGCTTGATGGTGCTCAAGGGAAACATCGCACCTCTCGGCGCGGTCATCAAAACCGCCGGAGTTGACCCCGTCATGTGGGAACACGAGGGTCCCGCCCGGGTTTTCGACAGCGAACACAAGGCGTTTTTGGCACTGTTAATGGGCAAAATCAACAAGGGCGAGGTCATGATTATTCGCTATGAAGGACCAAAAGGCGGACCGGGTATGCCCGAAATGTTGGTGTTGACGGCACTTTTGTGCGGACGCGGACTGGACAAGGACGTGGCGTTGGTGACGGACGGCCGCTTCAGCGGACTTTCCCGCGGTCCCGCCGTGGGACACGTCGCACCTGAAGCGGCGTTGGGCGGTCCCATTGCCCTGATAGAGGACGGGGATATTGTACGCTTATCGGTAAAAAAACGCAGTATTGATGTCCTTGTGAGTGACGAGGAGCTTGAGGAGCGGCGAAAAAATTACGTTCCTCCCGCGCCGAACGCCGTCAGCGGTTGGCTTGCGCGATACGCCAAGTTGGTGGGTTCTGTGAGCGGCGGAGCGGTGCTTGAGTGATAAGGGGCTTTTCAACATCGCCATAAGAGAAAATTATAGTCGATTAATTTGAAAAACGGGTCAGGATTTACGAGAATATTTTTCGTCTGGCAAGGAAAAAAGAGCAGTAATACTTTCGTATTGCGAGCATTTTTGACGAAGTCAGATGGAAAATAGACCGCAAAGACCAGTTGATTTTCAAGTTAGGAGACTATAGTGCAGAAATGAGAAAAAACGGCGTCCTCACCGCCGTTTTTTTCTTTGTCTCAGATCAATCATCTGAAAGCGCCTACATCAGAGAAAGCTCTGTGATTTTCTCGATGATTTCTTCCTGATGTTTTTTATTGCAAAGACGATAAATCAAAATTAGCTTCTTCTCCTCTTCCGTGAGCAGGAGGTTGGGAATGAGGTCAAAGTTAAAATCGGCGTCGCTGTCGCCCATATAAATTTTCCGCAGATCGTCCTCGCCCTCAATGATATACTCCATTGTGACGTTGTAAAGTCTGCACAAACGCACAATAAGCTCAAGTTGGGGGGTACTGCGCCCGTTCTCATAATAGGCATAAGTGGAACGCTCCATTCCTATGCACTCGGCGACCTGCCCCTGGGTCAAGCCGTGGTTTTTGCGTAATTTGCGAATGGTTTCACTAATCATAAATTACTCCTTTTTAGACGTTTTTTCGAGTGAATTCTCACAGTTAATTATAGCACATTTCTAAAAAAAATGCTAGTACTTTCTTTGAATTTTCACGTTTAGAAAAAGTTACTTGGAATAATCGAAGATACTCTTAGAATTTTTGATAATATTAATGTAATTTTTGCTCTCTTTTTTAGCATTCTCTAGATTTAAATTCACAAAATTACCGCATTCTTCAACAGAATTTCCGAAAATTTCCCCATCATAGTCTATTATGTCCCCAAGGGCTTCCATTAATACCGACAAAACCCGCTCATTGTCTGCGTTGCGTACCAAAAGATAAAAGCCCGTTTGGCAACCCATAGGACCGAAATAGATAATATTCTGCGAAAGCTCTCCGTTGCGCAGCAGCGTCGCCAACATATGCTCCACCGAGTGCATAGTGCTGTTGTCCATCAAATCCCCAGTGTTGGGTTTGCGGGTTCGCAGGTCATAGGTTGTGATGTCCCCGTCCACCCGGGACACATAAAACCCAGGCTCAAGCTTGGTGTGGTCAACTGTGAAGCTAGCAATCTTTTCCAATTATATCATCCTCACTTTTTTTACTCCAGGAATGCCGCGGATAGCCCTGATGTCGATTTTCTCTGTGACATCATACACTGTGTAGGCGATAATTCCATTTTCCGCGCTGAACATCCTAGTAACCGCCGCTCCCGACGTTCCCACCGCAGTGCTTATCTGTGTCCTCAACGCCTCGCAAACATCGTGAATAATACAAACCCGGGGGCTAGATTTGAGCGGTATTTTAATCTCAGGCAGATTGATACTGTTTTTCACAATCCCCTGCTCAAGGTAGTCCTTAAGCTGTTTGCTTGCCATGATGGCGCAGTTTTCCTCGCTCTGCGCCGTGGACGCGCCGAGATGCGGCATGGCGGTCACGCCGTCAACCCCTAGCTGCTCGTCTGTTGGGAAATCGGTTACGTATGCCAAAACCTTTCCCGTGGCAAGAGCATCGATAATTGAGTTGTTGTCCACCAGTTCAGCCCGAGCGAAGTTGAGTATCCGTACCCCATCCTTACAGATGCCAAGAGTGGTAGCGTTGATCATTCCGCGAGTGCCGTCGTTTAGCGGGGAGTGCAGGCTTATGTAATCGCTTGCGGCATAAAGTTCGTTGATCTCGTCTGTAAACTGCACCCGATTATCCAGTGCCAAAGCGCTTTGCAAGCTTATATACGGGTCGTAGCCTATGACGTGCATCCCCAGTGCGGCAGCGGCACTGGCGGTCATGGCACCGATTGCGCCCAGACCGATAACGCCGAGGGTTTTGCCCGCAATCTCATCGCCGCCGAAAGCACCTTTCCCCTTCTCCACAAGCTTGCCCACTTCCTTGCCCTGTCCTTTGAGGGTGTCTGCCCAACGCATACCCGCGCCGATTTTCCGCGCCGCCATAAACAGCCCGCAGATAACCAATTCCTTGACGGCGTTGGCGTTTGCACCTGGAGTATTGAACACAGCAATCCCCGCCTTGGAACAGCGTTCGATGGGGATATTGTTTACCCCCGCGCCTGCCCGCGCGATTGCCGCCAAGGCGTCGCCAAAAGCGTCCTCGTGCATGGATCCGGAGCGAACGATTACACCGTCGGGGTTGGTGTGGAGGTCGGTGATTGTGTAGCCCTCAAGGGCGGCAAGTCCCGCAGAGCTGATTTTGTTTCGGGTTAGGATTGTGTACATATTTTTCCTCTTATGTTCTAGATTCTAGGGCTTGTCTGAAAATTAAAAAACACCGGATATTTTGAGGTAAAATGGAGCGAAAGGAGGAGAGAATCGCAGGAATGCTTTTGTATTCCGAAGAGTTTCGACGATGCTGCAGCCCGTTTTAACCAAAATAGACAAGTTTTTATTTTTCAGACAGCCTATAGTTTGCATTTTCAATTTTCCTCGCGTCTAAATCCTAAATTCTTGTTTTTTAACGCGGCGTGCAGGGGCAAACCGCCGCCAACACAGCATACCATCTGCCCAAGACCGATTGTTGCCGCATTGAACAGGAACACATTCAAGGATGCCTCCCCCTCAAGGACAAAAAAAGTGAGCATCCAACTAATCACTACCGCGTTGACAATAACAGGGAACAATGAGGAGAGCCACGGCACTCCTTTGTACTGTATATTTCTGGTAAGATATGTCAGAACTGCGGCGATCAAGCTAGCAAAAGTGCCGAAAACCAAATCCAACGGACCGCTATTACTCGTAAGGTTAGCGACAAAGCAGCCGATTGTCAGCCCTGGAATTGCGGCGTGGGTGAGGACGGGCAAAATTGTCAACGCTTCTGAAAGGCGGAACTGAATCGCCCCGTCGGCGATCCCCAACGGTCGGATTGCCATGGTCAGCACCGCATAGGCGGCAGCGATCACCGCTGCTTGGACTGTGTACCTGAGCTTGTTGTTTTTCATGATGTACTCCTTCAGTGTTGTGTTTGTCGGGGAAGGTATAGCCGACTCTTCTTTCCTTGCGGAAAAAGAAAAACCAATTCGCGACTTAATCAACAGAAAATTGGGACATTTTGCCGCGAACATTGGATTTCTTTGCGCAAAAACAATTGCGCGGTAATATTATACCACAAAAACAAGAATTTGTCACTGTTTATAGTCTCCTAACATGAAAATCAACTGGTCTTTGCGCCCTATTTTCCATCTGACGTCGTCAAAAATGCTCGTAATACGAAAGTATTCCTGCGCTTTTTTCCTTGCCAGACGAAAAATATTCTCGCAAATCCTGAGCCGATTTTCAAGTTAATCGATTATATTTTTAATTTTGGGGATATTTTTTGAAAAGTCCGCTGTGTGTACACTCCTTTTCACTTAGGCGTGGACATTTAGCACACTTTTATGTTACCCTACCATAAAACAGGTTATATTCCTCGAAGCAAATCAAATAAATTTAAGTAAAGCAAGCCAAAGCCGATTACTATGATAATCCCATAACCATCCTCGCCGCGTCAGCCAAGTCTGCCGCCGCCGCTTTGCCCACATATTCCACCGTCAACACGGTTTTGCCTTTGCGGGCGATAAGGCGCAGCTGCCCGAATTCGCTCGCGTATACCCACAACTGCTCTGAGTCCTTGTTGTGGAAAACCTCCAATGTGAAGCCCTCTTGGGGCAGCGCGGCATTGTCAAATATTCGCTGTGCCAAGCCCTCAAACAAGCAGGCGAGGGACTGGGATGTGATGGTGGGGTTGTAACTGCCATCCGCGGAGCGTCCGATTTGCCGCGCGGTAAACTGGCGGGCGGCGAGAAAACTCCACTTGCGGGCTATGAAATTGTTGGTGTCGTAGCGCGTGGCGGCTTGGGCTGCTGCGCGCTGTAAGCCCGTGTCCAAATCCTCCAACCACACCAGAGGGGCACGGGTTTCGTTAGGATTGGAGGGCAGAGAGTCCACCCGCTGACTCTGAAAGGCGAGGGGTAGGAATACTGCCAGGAACATGGCGGCGAAAACTCCTGCGGTGATGTAGGATTTTTTACGCTGGGCGGGCCAATTTGGTGCGGTGCCCGTGTAGGCTCTTGCGCCGATTTTTGCCGCGCTGTCGATTATGTACTTGTCGGTGGTCTTGTAATATTCCGCGATTTTGCTGAAATAGACACTGTCGCAAATCAATACGACTGCGGCGATTGCGAATATCAATGCGGCGATAAAATAGCCGTAACCGCCAGTGACAAAGCTCAACCAACTGAAGTTATTCAGCCCCAAAATAACCACTAAAAGGCACAAAGCAAGCATTAAAAACGCAAACGCCACAAGATTCTTCTTGTGGGAAATTACAGACGCGCAGATGTGGCGGGGGTTCACAAAGAAATCCGTGTCCTTGTCTGTGCGGTAAACGTAAGCGTCGTCGTGTTTGCAGACGAAGTCCCAGTCCTCGTGGCGAGGGCGTTTTTTGTGTTCGTTTTTTTCCCGCAGCTCAATGCGGTATCGAACGTTTTTGGGGTTGCGCTCGGCGAATTTACAAAAGTACGTTCCCCAGGAAACAAGATGCCGCCCATTAGCCGCCATGTCGCTGAACCACGCCTCATAGAGAGGCAGGTCGCAGGACTTACCGAAAGAGAGGCGAGTGATGTTGCGCGGCTCGGTGTGGGCGCGGCGGACATCGACTGCCTTGTTTTTTTCAGATTTGGGTGGTTTTTCGAACATTTTTTCACCTAACTACTGACGTTTTTGGCAAAAATAGCCTAGCGTATAGTATATACTCTAATTTTTAAGTGGGTTAGGTTATTGTGTGAACGAAATTGCTATGAAGATACAGTATTGAAGATTTATAGTCGATTAACTTGAAAATCGGCTCAGGATTTGCGAGAATATTTTTCGTCTGGCAATGAAAAAAGCGCAGGAATACTTTCGTATTACGAGCATTTTTGACGAAGTCAGATGGAAAATGCACCGCAAAGACGAGTTGATTTTCATGTTAGGCGACTATGCTACTTAGGTGATATCTTTATATCACACATCGCAACTGTTTCCTTGCCACGCTTTAATCAATTCAACAACCCGCTGTGTGCTGCCGCCGTCGCAAGCGCCCAGTTGCTTTTCGGCGAACTTGGCAAGCTTGGCGCGGGGCGGATTTTCCAGGGTTTTGCGCAGTTCTTCGGGAAGTTGGGAGTAATGGGTCACTAGCGTCCCGGGCAAATCCTCCGGGAAATTCAAGTAAAAGTCCCGCTCATATTCCTCCCAATCCGGGCAGTAAAACAACAGGGGTCTGCCCAATAACGCCGCCTCCAAGCCGATGGCAGAGTAGTCTGTCACCAAAACATGGCAGATGGCGAGCATATCCGCCAAGGGTTCGTACGAATAGTCGCGGACACGGCGATAGTAGCGCCCCGCGATGTAGGTTTCCGCGCTGAGCGGGTGGCGGTGGATGATGAAGATCTCGTCCTCCCCCAAAGCTTGTGAGAGTTTTTTCCAACGTATTTTCGGGTCGAACCTCCCCTCGCGGGAGGTGGGGCAGTAAAGATAAACCTTCTTGCCGCGCAGTATGGGGTGGTTGCGTTCCATGCGCTGACGGCGGGCTTTCATCTCCTCGGCGTCAAGCATCGTGTCTGTTCGTGGCGACCCCAACGCCAACACCTGCTCGAGCTCCAAACCCAGTGCGTGAGCGGTGATTTCGCGGCTGTGTTCACTGCTAGTAACCGCCGCAGTATACTGTGAATGCACCTTTTCCGCATCGGTGGAGTTGGGGGCATCCAGTGCGAAACGCTTGAACGCACCGCAGGAGTGCCATATCTGCAACGCTTTTTGCTCACTGCGCAAGCGAAAATCCCCAAAGGCGGGAATACTGCTGTCGGTGACGATGATTTTTGCCCGCATCAAGGCGCTGTAACTCTTGATTTTTCCGCTGAAATTGTGGGGCAAGCGCTTAGTGAATACCCGCTTTTTGCCCTGTATCTCTTTATACAGTAATCGCAAATCCTTTGGCAAGCTCGCGCTTGAGGAGGGCTTTTTCGCGCCTTTTTTTCGCCGTGGATAGGGTAGCGGGCGGACGGTGTAGAACAAAATCTCGTCCCGCAGGGGCAGACGGGCAAAGATCGTGCGGGCAAGGCGTAAAATCAGCCGCCCTGGTATTTTTTTCAACTGCGCAAGCTCACGTTTGACACTCTCCGTTTTGCGGGAAATCCCCTGGCGCAAGCTCCTCAGGCGCAGGTAGTGGGTCTTTATGCGTACCTCTGGGGGCAACAAGAGTTCCTCTTGGCGCAACGCTGTCAGCAGCTGATCCTGTGAGATGGAGAGATACAGCAAATTTGCTTTTAGGCGCAGGAATGAAGCATTTTCGTACAGGCGGCATAAATCCAAGGCGGAGTTTGACGAAAAGGTGAAGTGCAATCCCTTGAGATGACGCAGGCGCAGGAGCTTGTTCTCCCAAAACAGGTCGAGAGGATAGTAGGGCGCGTCCTTAACACGCTCGCGCCCTCCTATTTTCTCCGAGTCGAAAAACAATCGCGCCGTGTCGTAGTGGTGTAGCTTTTGCCCGTCAAAGCGGGAATAATTGGCAGTGGTAAAGCCCACCTCATGCTCGGATTTTATGGCGTGCCAGTGCCGCTGAAGCGCCTTACTGTCAAGGAGTGCAGGGCATTCCAAAATCAGTAGATACTTGGTTTGCGCTTGATCCATGGCAAGCTGCTTGATTGCCGCCGAGCGCTCACCTTTTACAAATTCTGCGGCGGACAAAAAGCGTAGGCGGGGATCTTCAAGGTAAGAATAGGGAAAAAGAGTTTTGAGTTTTTCGTCACAGAGGAGTTCAAAAAACGGCAATGTCTGGGAACGCAGACTGTCAAGCTGTGCTGTCAACTCGGCAGCTGTGCGGTTTCCGCAAAGCAAAACGGTAATTTTGTTGTTCTCAATCGCCTCTTGGGAACTGTTGGGCAGACTGTCGTCGAGCAGCAAATCCCTATGCACCCTGCGCAACGCACTTTTGCCCATATCGCTAAGTTTGTCGTACTCAAGCAAAATCGCTTTGGATGCCGTATTCAAAAGCATTTTATCGATGGAGTAAAAACGTCGGTAGAATCTGTAAATCAGTACCGTCAAAAGCTTGCTGTGAACCTGGTCGAGATACGCCGCCTTGTTGCGCTTCATCTCCCCGCGCAAAAAAACGCGGTCGATATTCTCAAGTTTGCCGTCAAAGTATTTCTCCGCAAGCATACCGATTTGCCCGTAAGCGGAAATATAGCTCGCCAATTCCGCCTGTGTTGGAGGGGCGTCCCCCGCCAAAGGCTCTTCCCGCCATTCGGCGAATCCACGCCGCGAGCTTGCCACAGACTTTGTGGCAAATGCGAAGCTCAGACTAAAGAGGGCATCAGCCGCAAAGCCGAAATCATCCTGAAAGCGCAGTCCTAGCCGGCGCAAATCCTCCAGTTTATAGAGCTTGTTGCTCAGGGAGGGATTCCACAGCAGGCGGTAGTCAGTGCAGTGGATGGAGCGTCGCGTGGACAGGGCTTCCGCCGAGGAGAAGTCCCGCCCGCCAAGGGTGCCAAAGCTGCGCTGACGACCGATGACCAAGGAAGCATCCTCCCGCTGTGCCGCGTTCAGCAGACCTCTGAGAAAGCGCGGTGTGAATCGGTTTTTGCTGTGTAAAAACGCGCAGTATTTTCCTGTCGCAGCCTCTAATGCTGCGTTGCGCTGTTCTGTTAGGGGCGTGCCCGTGGGGACGATAATCACCTTGCCCCGTCTGTGATTTGCGAATCCCCGCAGCTTGCGCAGTTCCTCCTCAGGGATGTCGTCGGCGGCGACACAGATGAACTCCCAACCCCGGAGTGTCTGACGGCGCAGACTCTCAAGAGCTTCCTGCAATGTGTCGCCAGGTGCGGCAAGGGTGAAGATTAGGCTTAGCTTGGGCATATGGAAATCCTCTGTTGGCGAAACGGGGCGAACGCGAGTTCACCCCATAACGCAAATATTTTGCTGTTGCTTATCTTAAGAACCTGTGTTCAGTAGCTTGAAACGGTCTCTTTTTTGCGCTTTATCCGCCAAACTTCGTTAAAAATACTCGAAATGAACAAATCATTTCTGCGTTTTTGCCTCGTTTGGCAAAAAATCACTCAGAAACAGTCTGCTTAATCTATTGAACACAGGTTCTAATCATAGGTAAACTATAACGCCAAATTTTTCTCAAAAGCCGCAGAAACAGCACCCGCAACGCTAGCGGCAAAGCCTGTTTCTTCAAGGGCAAGCACGCCCTCGATAGTGATGCCCCCAGGTGAGCAGACTCGGTCAACAAGCTCTTGTGGGTGTATACCGCTCGCTTTGAGGTTTTCCGCGCTGCCCAAAAGTGTTTGGATAGCTGCGGTCAACGCTTCTTCGCGGGGTAATCCCAAGCGAACGCCCGCGCGGGCAAGGGCGTCGGCAAAGAGATAGGCAAAGGCAGGACCCGCGCCGCTCAGCGCCAAATGAGCCGCGAAATGGCTCTCTTCAACCAAGCTAGCGGTGCCGAAAGCGGTGAGGATTTTGCACAATTTCTCGCTCTGTTCCTCGGTAACCGCACCATTGACACTGAACACCGTCGCCGATTGTCCCACAGCGGCGTTGATATTTGGCATGATACGGGCGATGGGGAAGTCTTTACCCACAAGCAGCTCTATCTGTGAGATCGGCCAACCTGCGGCGGTGGAAATAATCAGCGGACTTGTGTATGTGAGGTTGGCGCGAACCTCCTCTAAGACTTCCGGCATATTTTGGGGCTTGACGGCGAGAATCACTGCCTCGCAACCGTCCAACGCGTCGCGAACGCTCTCGGCGACACGCGCCTTACAGCCTTTCGCCGCCGCTTTTGCTCTCGTCAAAACCTTGTCGTAGATTGCGATGTTCTTCATGTTGAGTTTGCCGCTAGAGGCGATGCCCTGCACAATCGCCGAACCAAGATTGCCCGCGCCGAAAATGGCGAGAGATATGACAGCGGCTTTTTCCTGTACAGGAGCGGCTTCTTTCTTGAGGCGGCGTTTTTTCCGTGTCTTTTTGGCGTTGCCGCCGGCGGCTCTGCCGCGGCGGGGCAG
>WRKY01000032.1 GCA_009777895.1 Oscillospiraceae bacterium | reverse complement strand
ATTCTGCGGGATTTAGGCAGGGGGGACAGGGCCAAGGGGGGGGGGGATACAGGATACAGGAATGAGGATTGGCGGGTGTCCGCTGCCGACAGCCGATTGGATACTGAACACTGTCAGTTGCTTACTGAACTGCGGTGGATATTGCAGAAAACCTGTTTTGTTTTCGCCGATGCTATGGCGATACCTACCGCGATTTCCCGTGTAAACGAGATATACGGGACGATAGAAAGCCTTGATGATAGCCCCGAAAACTGCGAACTAAAGTCAATAGCCTTAGCGGCAAAACTGATTCTGGAGGGACACCATGAGGACACCATATGACGACATCATACTCGGCGCGTTGCGGGAGGATATGCCCTTTGGAGACATCACGTCACAGGCGGTTTTTTCACCCGGCGACAAGAGCAACGCCCGCTTGACGGCAAAAGGGCAGGGAGTGTTGTGCGGTCGTGAGCTTTTTCAGCGTGTCTTTGAGCTACTGGACGAAAATGTGCAGTTTAGTTGGGCGTTCAAGGACGGCGACAGGGTGAGTGTTGGCGATGAGTTATGCCGTTTTTCAGGCGCAACGCTAACCCTATTGGCGGGAGAACGCACGGGGCTGAATCTTCTGCAACACCTATCGGGAATCGCCACACAGACGGCGCAAGCCGTGGCGGCAGCGGCGGGTACAGGTGCCGCAATAAGCGAAACCCGCAAGACGCTCCCAGGGTTGCGGGCGTTGCAGAAATACGCCGTACGCATTGGCGGCGGACGCAACCACCGCTTTTCTCTCTCAGACGCGGTGATGCTCAAGGACAACCACATTGACGCGGCGGGTGGCATTGAACAGGCGGTAAAAAAGGTGCGTGAAAATGTCGGACATATGGTAAAAATCGAGGTAGAAGCCCGCAATTTAGAGGAGGTCACCCAAGCGTTGGATTCTAATGCGGACGTGATTATGCTCGACAATATGCTCCCCGCGCAGATAAGAGATGCGGTACTTTTGGGCAAGGGTCGAGCTATTTTTGAGGCGAGCGGCGGCATAAATCTTGGGAATATCAGGCAATTTGCCCAAACAGGTGTAGATGTGATTTCCTTGGGAGCGTTGACACACAGCGTTATTGCGTTGGATGTTTCTATGGGGGTTTTTAGTTGAAAGTAGGGAGTGAAAGCGAGATGTTTACTCGTTAAAAAAGCATTAATCGACTATAAAATATTGGTTGCTTATTAATGTTTGCTTTTTCGATTTTTACTCCTTGATTTCACCCACATTTTCCCATAAAATATAGGTAGTTCTAAGGTGAACACCATCAGTGTCCTCACGAGTGTTTTTTAAGCTCCGAATTTCTTTATGTTCAAGCAACTTTACCGCTTTGGCGTGGAGCTTGGACAACGCTAAAAGTTCTGCATTTTCTGAGGTCAGGAGTGTGTCATCCTCGGCGAAAATTGGCAAACTTCGGCTATCAATGCCTATGGGCAATAACACATCGTTCATGGATAGTTGGTTGACGCTCTCCCAAGCATTTTCCCATGATTTGACAAACAAAGGCAGACGCAAGCCAAATATACGTAGGGTAAATTGTCGGCGCAAACGCTGTCGGCGTAAGGCTTTCGGCGCACTGGACTGCTCCTGCTCCAGTAGCCGCTCTGTTTCGGCGACAATGTACGCGCTAGCACGGATGGGAGTAGTACTTTCGTCAGTGTTGCGCGTGCGACCTTCCACGAGAACGTCACCCTTTTCAAACGCCGCACCCTCTGTAAACAGGCGCGTTCCCGCCCAAATTAGCTGACTGACGAGACGCCCATCCTGCGTCGCCACAATGTCCGCAGGCTTGTTGTTTACAGGCTTTCGATTCTCTATGGAATGCTCGCGAATTCGCACTTCCAGTTCACTGCCGCGGAGATTTATTCCGATCCAATTCAGTTGGGGCAGGCAATCGGTCATCTCCTTGCTGAGGGTTTTCACGTCCAATTTTGAGCGTCGGCTGCCGACAGAAACACCATTTTTTTTCAATTCTTCCACTATAATCCGTCGTTCCGTTATGTTGTTTTCGTCAATATTGATGATCCAAATTCGCGTGGACAAAGTGAAGAACAGGAGGGCAAAAAAGCAGAAGCCAACTAGCATTCCCGCGTGTCGACGTTGGGATAAAATTAGGAATGGTAGCCCTAATTTTCGGCAGACTCGGATTTGCATCCCGCTTTGGCGGGCGATGTGGCGCAGGCGACGGTAATTTCGTCCGCTCACGAATGAATAGAGTACACCTCCGCGCAATTGAGTATCCCAAAGCTCAATATCCGCCTGCCTTGCCAAGTTCAAAAATCGCTCGGCGAAGCCTCCCGCCGCCGAAAAGTGCACACTTCCGCCCAACCAACGCAGGAAAATCCGCAGTAACATATGGCGCCTCCACAAAATGCTGTAGGTTATTGCTATGCGAAGCGGGGCAGAGATATGACTGATTTCACCTCAATAATCAATATTTATAAAACATATAGTCGATTAACTTGAAAATCGGCGCAGGATTTGTGAGCATTTTTGACGAAATCAGATGGAAAATGCACCGCAAAGACGAGTTGATTTTCAAGTTAGGCGACTATAAATTGACTGCTGTGAATATTCAGAAAATACGAAAATCGCATAACTTTCAGTGCTTCCACTTCAGCTATGCGATATTGGTATTTTAGGATGCGAACACAGTCTTCTCCTAATTTCTAAAAACCTATTCCCCTGTCAACCTTGAAAGCACATCGCGGTAGCCGTCAAGGACGTTGCCCAAGTCACGGCGGAAGCGGTCTTTATCGAGCTTCTGGTTGGTTTCAATATCCCAAAAACGGCAGGAGTCCGGGGAAATTTCATCGCACAAAATCAGTTTGCCGTCACAGCGACCAAACTCAAGTTTGTAGTCAACAAGGCGAATGCCCACCTTTGAGAACATACCAATCATCAGGTCATTGATTTTCAGTGCCTGATCGGTCATGTAGTCCAACTCCTGGGCGGTGGCGATGCCAAGGGCGGTGATTTGGCTGTTGTTAATCATAGGGTCGCCAAGCTCATCGCTTTTCAGGCTGAATTCTGTGGTGACGTTCTGAAGTTCTGTGCCCTCTGGGACGCCGTATTTACGGGAAAAACTGCCCGCGGCGACGTTGCGTACAATGACCTCGACCATGACAATTTCGGCTTTTTTAACCAGAGCGGTGGTGTCATCGATGACCTTAATCAAATGGGTTTCGATGCCGTTTTGTTCTAAGTAACCATAGATGATGTGTGAGATTGCGGCGTTCAGTGCACCTTTACCGTCGAGTTCTTCGCGTTTTTTTCCGTCAAAAGCTGTCGCCGTATCTCTGTAGCGAACGATATAGCTTTTGTCGTCGGGACCCTCATAGATTGATTTGGATTTTCCTTCATACAGCATTTTTTCCATTTGCGCCTCCCAAGTATTTTTATTTTTTTTCGGCGATGTTTCAAAAACCTTTGCCAGGGTATAACTCGCCTAGGATATTATAGCATTTTTGGGGTGGGATGTCAATTCAAACACACCATTTATATCCGCACCCCCAAACCGTTTGCAAATGCTTTGGCTCGGAGGGATATTCCTCAAGTTTTTTGCGCAGCCGCCGCACGTTCACGTCGACGATTTTATCTTCACCGATGTAATTGTTTCCCCAAATCTTGTCCAAAATCGCTGTACGGCTCAGGGGAACTTCGATATTCAGAAGAAAATACTCCATTAACTGATACTCAAGCTGGGTCAACTCAATCTTTTGTCCGCTCTTAAAAAGGGTGCGTGTTAAAGTATTCAGCTCAAATTTGTTGCCTGAGCGCAAAATATGTGTGTTGGGACGGGGGTACTGATTGCTCACCGAAACCCGCCGATAGACCGCGTCGACCCGCGCCACAAGCTCCGACGGGGAAAAAGGCTTGGTTATGTAGTCGTCCGCGCCGTTCATCAGTCCCTTTAGCTTATCCATCTCTTGCCCTTTTGCCGAGAGGATGATAATCCCCAATGTGGGACTTTCTGCCCTCAGTTGCTTGCAGACCTCCAGACCGTCAAGCAACGGAACCATCACGTCCAACAGCACCACGTCAAAATTCTCGCTCTCAAAAATGGCAAGAGCCTGCTTGCCGTCCTCCGCCTGAACCACTTCATAGCCGCCTCGCTCAAGATTAATCACAATAAACTCACGAATCGCCGATTCGTCCTCCAAAACTAACACTCGACGCAAGCTTAATCCCCCCCTTTATATGTTGTTTACCGCCAAAACAAATTCTCGTCGATTTTCTCTGGCGTAATCCCGTGAGATATTCCCTGCTCTGTTATGCTAAGTTTAACGCTTTTGTCGCCGTTTGTCAAGATCATACCTGCGGGTTTTTCCCCTGGTTGAGAGAGGGAAAAAAGCAGTTTTTTTCCGCTGTATGCACGAAATTCATCTTTCTTCATGCTATAATCGAGTTCCAAAAAAACTTTATCAAGACGAAGAAACCAATCGCATTGCGTACTGAAAATACTCTCAAAAAGCAACTCGCTTCCCTTTTTGTCCCAACTATACCAACTGATTCTCTGCAGAGCTGTATCAGCGGTTTCGGGACTGAAAAGCACTCTCTGCTTTTCAGTATAGGCGGGGATGTCCAAAAGTCCGTCGCCGTTTAGCTCCTTGGGCATTAGGTTGGCTGTGCGCAAGGTGGCGGTGTTTGTCAAGGTTATGGGGTCGATTGTAAGGTTGGAGAGGCTCTCGCCGTCCCACTCAAGCAATTCCGTAATCATATGCTCTGCCCCCTTGAAAGCGTTGAGCAATAACCGGGAGCCATTAGTCTGCAGTTTGCCGTAAGCACTGACTTCACTGTCAAGGCTCACCCGCGCTTTTTGGATCAGCTCTCCCTCGTTCAGGTAGTCAATCTCGCCCCAAAGGCGGGTTACACCGTGAGTTATCTCCCGCTTGATGTAAAAAATTTCCGCGTTCCTCTTGCCGTCAATATTCACCACGGTGAAGTTTTCGCCGCGTATTGCACCGATGTTTCTAAAGGGATTCAATACACTCAAAACCTCTTCCGCGCCCTCAATTCGCCAACAAATAAGGAGATGTGTTTCCCAACGCCCTGTCAAATCCGCCGTCTGTACCCAAAGAAATTCACTGCCAAAGCCCACCTCATCAAGCACCAAAATCCAGTCGTCGGCGTCCATAGTGAGAATCGAATAGCGCAGTATCTTCATAGACGCGTCGGGGTAATAGACAATCAACGCGCTTTCGTCTATACCGTTCCAGTCACTGTCAAAGAGCCGCACAACAGCGCGGTTTTCTCCCTGGGATGGGCTTGCTAAGATCGCCTCCTCTCCCGCGTGCTTACGAAAGGCGCTCAATAATTTTCCATGCTCACCGAAAGGCTCCGGCGGCCGCATGAGACTCTCCGGGTGCTGTATCCTCAAGGCGGAACAGCCACTGAGCAATAGCACAGCGGCTGTCAAACAGCAAGTAATAACAAGTATTTTTCGCATAATCAATACACAAAATCCGTATAATTGTGGCGAATGGTGTTGGTTAAGACAAGGGAAATCGGCAGTTCATCGTCCATGGACATATCCATGTCGATGGTGTAATTATACTGGAGCTTCACAAGGCGTCCTTGGGGATTGAGTTCCATGACAACGGAGGTGTTGCGCACGCGGACGCCAACATTCGCCCCTTTCTGTAAGCCCTCGCCTATCATCTCCTGAACAGATTCTGTATCCCACTTTTCGGGACTAAATCGGTTGATTGGCGATGCGGAATTCAGGTTGGTGGCATTTTTAATCAGGAGTGTGTACTCCTTGTTGGCACCGATATTCTTTACTGCCATGGCGGAAATATCCGTCGCGCGCAAGGTGCTTGAGGGGAGAGCGTCGCTAGGTTTGCCCTTTGGCACCGTCCTGCTGTCCCTGAAGGTTTCGCCCTTTTCCAGTTGTTTGTATTCAGGGGTTGCCTTGATTATTGTCAGTGCGGATCCTACAGCAACGCTTTGCCACAGGCTCAGGTTTTTTGCCACGGAAACAGAACCTTTAGAGGTTGTCGTTCCTGCGAATTTGTAGCCCGCAAGGTTGTCGTTAACGCTCTTGGTGGCGTTGTTCAAAAGCTCTGCCGCCTGGGTGAAGTTCTTTGTGTTGTTCACTGTAGCAGCGGGAGGAGTGCCGGTACCGCCGTTGGCATTAGGAATTACGGTTACCTTATAAGATGCTGATTTTCCGTTATATGCCCGCAGACGTATGGTGGTCGTGCCCGCCGCTTGCCCTTGAAACTCACCTTTGGCGGCGTTGACAGTTGCCACGGCGGCGTTGTCTGTGGAGTATACCCAAGAGCTGTGGGCGTTAAGAGGCGCGACAGTCATGGGGTTGGTGAACTTTTGTCCTGCCGTTATGGTGATATTGCTGTGTTCAAAACTGAAAGACGTTGGGGCGGGCTTCACCTGAATGTGCAACTTAGCGCTCTTTTTGTTCCAGGTGGTGACGGTGACAGTGGTTTTGCCAACGCCAACAATGGCGGCTTTTCCCGTCTTTTTGTCCACCTTGACAACCTTAGAATTGCCGACCTTATAGGTCCGCTTACCCGCGTTTGTCTTTTCCTGTTTAGCGGTAAGCCCGCTGATATCAATGTTCAGGTTCAACTTCTCGCCCATACCCAAGACAAGGCGGTTTTCAGGGGTTGTTTTCTTGTTCGTGAACTTGATGGACTTAGGCGCGGCAAGCACGGTCAGCTTGAATTTGCCCACTACCGTTTTGTTCTTTGCGGAAATCGCTTTAATGGTCACTGTGCCTTTTTTGCGCGGCGTGATAACGCCCTTTTTGTCCACGGTCGCGATTTTTTCGTTGGTACTGACAAAGGTTACGGAGGTACTGGCGTAACTGGGACTAAATGTCAGCTGTGCCTTTGCCTTCCCCGTCTGTTTTACGCCCAATGTGAGCTTTTTACCCGTGATTTTCTTTGGAGCCGGGCGCGCTGTCACGGTCAATGTCATCTTGTTTGACTTGATTTTGTTGTAGCTAGTGGCTCTAATTGTAACAGTTCCGGTCTTGAGGGGAGTGATTTTCCCTGTTTTCTTGTCAACAGCGGCGATTTTCGGGTCGGAGCTTTTCCAGGTCAGTTTTTTGCGCGCGTTTTTGTCAACACTCGCCTTTGGGGTTTTCTTCTGCCCCACAGAAAGCCTCATCGTCTTGGGCAGTGTCACTTTTTTGGGCGCGGCTTTAACAGTCACGGTGACAGCAGCACTCATCTTTCCGCTTTTGGCGGTGATTTTCGCCGTACCGGCTTTTTTTCCCGTGATATTTCCGTTGTTGTCAACTGTTGCGATGCTCTTTTTGTCGGACGTCCACTTCACTGCCGCCGCTTTTTTCGGTGTGACAGAGGACTTAACCCTGCGGGTTTCACCAGCCCCAACGGTGAGGGTACTGGTGCTTATTGCCACGCTCGTTGTTGCGGGCAAGCTTTCGGCGACCACAATGCCCAGGTCGCTAACGCCCAAGACAATCAGCATGGCAAAGAGGATTGCGGACATTTTTTTGAGTAACTTCATAGGGAACACTCCAAGTGTGTTATGGGGCTTGTCTGAAAATTAAAAACGTTGGATATCTTGAGGTAAAACGGAGCGAAACGAGGAGAAAACCGCAGGAATATTTTCGTATTCCGATGAGTTTCAACGATGTTGCAGCCCGTTTTAGCCAAAATAGACTAGTTATTTTATTTTTCAGACAGCCCCTAGTATCTAGACACTAGATGTTAGATTGTTGAAAATCCAACATCCAGTATCTTTGAGTCCGGAATTTAGTGATAGGTAAACTCCGTAAAGTCGAGTTTTAGTGTGGCGTCGGCGGTGAAGATGTCGAGTTTACCGCCTGCTATTCTGAAAGGTATATACATAATTGCTTTTATCGCAGCAGCCATAGTTTTGTCGAACGAGTCGTCAATCAAAAGTTCGATAGTCTTTTGGCTCAGAGAGAGTGAGAGGTTCACGGAGATATACTGGGTAACCCTCTTGAATTGACCGTTCGGCAGGATTTCCGCCTCAAGAACGATGTCCTTTGTGCTGACATTAAAGCCGGAGATGAAGCTGTCCATGAAGGATTTCATCTGGGGGTCGGTAATGGTGTCAAAGCCCATCATGGCGCGAAGTTCCTTTTCGCCGAACGGATTTGCGGTGAATGCACTCAGCGCGTTATAGCCTGTAGATTTATTCTCATCCTTGATCCTAAACGTATAGACATTGCCGCTCTTGCTCGCGCCGTTTGCCTTGAGGTGAGAGGCGTTTAAACTAGCTTTTTTCAGGTCGGACTCCTCGAAAGGAGCTTTGCGGGAAATAACCTGCTTGTTGTAGTCCTCCATGTTCACAGCGTCTTGCAATTCACCAGAAATACTTCCCATGCCCGAATCAGCTTGTGTAACTTGCTCAATTGCCCCCAAAAGGGTATTTAAGCCACTGGAAAGTTGGAAGTTTGCCATTTTCAGTGTTGCTTCTTCTGTGTATGAAACGGTACTGCGCTCAAAGGCAGCCGTGGCGTTATTGTACGCCGCCATGTAGTCCTCAACAGTGATTGTGCTTGTACTTGTGTAGGTTTTGTCGCCCACTTTCAGGCTTGCGGTGATTGTTGCGCTGCCCGCGGCGACTGCTGTAACAAGCCCTGTGTTGCTGACTGTTGCCACCTTGGTGTTACTGCTCTTCCAAGAAACTTTGCCATAGGTGGAGGATGCGGCGGGGCTGTAGTTTGCCTTTAGCTGTGTGGTTGTTTTTTGACTCATGACCAATGTGTCGCTGCGCGGCGTGACACTGATGCTTGTCGGCAGAGGACGCACAGTGATTTTCACGCTTGCTTTTGCGCCGTTATAAAACGTGGCGCTGATTGTTGCACTTTCGGCTTTAGTCACTTTTTTGGCGGTGATTTTACCGTTTTGGTTGACAGCTAAAACGTTGGGATTACTCGATGACCATTTTGTTGCGTGGATTGCTTTGCTGTATACTGTTTCCTTGTGTATACGGCTCTCATCAACGGATTTACTTGTGCTTAAAATTCCGGTTTTTGGTTTGGTGCGTGACCAGTTGGTAACAGGCTCGCCCTTGGCGTTTAGACCTCTGTATTCAATGTGAGAAAACACACTGAGATAGGGCTTATCGAGGGTGTAGCTTGATCCGACATAGAGGAGATTATTGGCGGGAGCTTTCTTGAAGCCTGTCAGCTTTGCCTTCTTGGCGGGACCCTCAACCACTTTGACGGAAACGTTCGCCTTTTTCTTGTTATAGGTCTGGGCGGTGATTGTACGGCTGCCCTTGGCGACGCCTTTGATGACGCCTTTGCTACTCACTGTGGCAACGCCTTTTTTGTTCAGGGAGTAAGTAAGGGCATTGGTGGAAGCCTTGGGGGTGACAGTGGTATTGATAGGGGCTGTTTGCCCGATAGCCAGTGTGTAGCTCTTGGGGCTTTTGATTGTAACTTTCGTCGGCGCGGGACGTACACTGACTTTGTATGTCGCCTTAACCTTTTTGTTAGCCTTAGAGGTTACGGTGATTGTGGCTTTACCCTGTTTAACAGGGGTGAGCACGCCCGTGGTGCTAACCTTGACCACCTTAATGTTGGAGGATTTGTAGGTGACATCTTTGTTGACATTCTTTGTGGGGGTGAATTTTAGACCGACAGCCTTTTGGGTTTTCCCCGCGTCCACAGTCAATGTCTTTGTGCCCAGGGTAGTGACAATCTTTGTGGGCTTGACCAATTTCTTTGTCGCCGCCTGAGCGTCAACAGGAACTGCTAGAAGCATGGTGAGCATAATCAGCAGCGCGGCAAAAATCGCGAATGCGCGTTTCCCGTGACCTTTGCTCTTTTTCAGCGCGGCTGTTTGAACTGTTTGTTTTTGCATGATTTTCTTCTCTCCTTAGGTTGTTATGGGTATAGTTGAAGTTCTACACAGACATTATACACAATATAAGAAAAAAAAGCAAGGGCAATTACCACGGGTTTCGTTAATTCTTTGTTAAGTTTTTTAGGCGGTTGACATTTTTTCGGCGGCAAGGTATACTATGTATTACCGATTTTGGAATATAAAAGGATAAAGGTGTCTTTATGAACTGGTTTTACAAACAACCCGTGAGCATACTTTTTAAGACGGGGGGATTGAAAGACTTGGGGGAAGAGCTTGAAAAATTGGGATACCGCAAGGGTTTGTTGGTCTGTACCTCCTATTTCGTGAAAAACGGCAAGGCGGATGAGGTGGTAAAATCCACACAGGGAAAAATTACCGCCGTTTTTTCAGATATCACACCCAATCCCCTTGTCACACAGGCAGATTCCTGCGCGAAAATATTGAGCGGCGATGACTTTGATTTCGTGTTGGCGTTGGGCGGAGGGTCCGCCCTTGACCTGGCAAAAGCCGCTTGCGCCGTTGCGGCAAACGGCGGCGGCGCATTGGACTACCTCACAGGCAAGCGAACTGTCGTAAATCCCACACTGCCCCTGATTGCCGTCCCCACAACGGCGGGGACAGGCACGGAAGCCACCTGTGTCGCTGTGTTGAGCGAACCCGCTCTGGGACTCAAAGCTCCCATGTTCAGCGATTATTTTTACCCCAAACTGGTGATTATCGACCCAGAACTGACCCTCACCGTACCGCCAAATGTCACCGCGGCGACGGGAATGGATGCCCTCTCCCACGCCCTTGAGGGATTTTGGAGCCGCAACCACCAGCCCATATGCGATGCCTTGGCACTGCGGGCGGTGAGGTTGATTTTCCGGTATTTGGAGCGTACATACGACGACGGTTCTGACCTTGAAGCGCGGGAAAAAATGTGCGAAGCCTCTGTGCTTGCGGGGATGACTTTCTCCCTGCCCAAAACCGCCGCCTCCCACGCCTGTTCCTTCCCTCTCACCTCCGTTTGCGGTCTGCCTCACGGCGAGGCGTGCGCATTCACCCTAGACAGCCTGTGTCACATCAACGCCGATGCGGAAAATGGCAGATTGAACGACTTTGCGCGGGACGCGGGCTTCTCCGGCGCGGCGGCGATGGGAGACGAGATTACCCGCCTGAAAAAACACATGGCAATGCCGTGCACTCTGGCTGAAATCGGCTTGAGGGCGGAGGATTTGCCCGAATTCGTCCAGAAATGCAAACACCCAAACCTGTTAAACAACCCTGTTGAAATGGATGATGATGCTTTGCTTAGAATGTTCAAAAGCAAGGCGGATTGAAACTGTAAATTAGGAGTAATTATGCTTGATTTTCTAAAGTCCCTGTGCGGCATTAACGGCATTTCAGGTAATGAACAAAATGTTTCCGCGTTCATTTGCGCAGCGTTGGATTCCTTTCAACGCGACCATAAGGTTGATGCGTTGGGTAACGTCATCGCACAGCGGGAGGGGGCGAAAGTCACTGTCTTTGCCCACATGGACGAGGTGGGTTTTTTGGTGCGTTACATCACCGAGGACGGGCTTTTGCTCCTGCGCAGTGTAGGGGCAGTACTGGTTTCCGCCGCCCTGGGGGCGAGGGTCACCGTGGGCAAAAAGCCCGTACAGGGGGTAATTGGCATGAAGCCCGTACATCTGTTGTCCGCGAGCGACATGGGGAAGCTACCCGCAATTGATAGCCTTTACGCAGACATTGGCGCAAGCTCCCGTGAGGAGGCGCAAAAGTTGGTGTCAGTGGGGGATGCGGTACATTTTGAGCGGTACTACTGTGAAACCCACGGCGGTAAAATCATGTCTCCCGCACTGGACGACAGGGCGGGCTGCGCTTTGTTGATGGAGTTGCTGCGGGATAAGGACTTGCCAATTTCTGCCGCTTTTACGGTGCAGGAGGAGATTGGCGCGAGGGGTGCCGCCACGGCGGCGTACGCCATGAATCCCGAAATTGCCATCGTTTTGGAGGCGACGACGGCGGCTGATATTCCCGATGTTGCCGCTGAAAAGCGCGTGTGTGAGCAGGGCAAAGGCGCGGCGATTTCCTTTATGGACAACGGTACTTTGTATGATAGACGCCTTTTCGATTTGGCGTTCAAAGCCGCCCGGGAACAGGGTTTACCCGTGCAGGCAAAGAGCGTTGTGGCAGGCGGCACCGACGCCGGGGCGATACACAAAAGCCGCGGCGGCGTGCGTTGCCTGACGATCTCATTGCCCTGCCGCTACATCCATTCCCCCTGCGCCGTGATTGACAAGCGGGACATTGAAAGCGTGTTGGGAATTGTGCGGGGGATTGTTGCACAGGTCTAGCTTTTTGCGCACTTGACATTTCCGTTTTATTCCTGTATAATAGCATCCACGCTTGAACCTCCCCCAAAACTCCCATTTCCTCCTCCCAAAAGTTCACAAAAAATCTACACGAAAGGCTTGACGCGTCCATGGAAATGTGCTACACTATTAGCAAGCAACTAGCTAGCCTTGCCTGTTTGTTGCACCTTGGCGTGTCTGGCGTTAATATAGTAAACCTCGGCGGTTGCCCCTGTGTGGGGTAGCCGCTTTTTGTTGTGTAAGTAGAGCGTTTTGTCGCTTTATTTTATAAAAAAACATAAGGAGAAACTTATGAAAATCACAGAAACAACAACAAGTGCCGTTTACGGCGCAACAACGGGCAAGCCCTCAGGGCTTTGGCGAAAGGCGGGAAGTATTTTTCTTGCCGTCGTACTGGTATTCAGCCTTTGGGCGACAGTGCCGATTAAACCTGCCCAGGCATCCAATCCCTACTTCCCCGACCCGAACTTTGCGGCGGCAATTAGTGAGCTTGTGGGCAAACCCGCTGCCGAGCTTACGCCGGCAGATGTTGCGGGGGTGACTTACTTAGATGTTGAAGAGAGTGACATCAGCGACTTGAGCGGTATTGAGTATTTTACAGCTTTGGAAGAGCTTAATTGCTTCGACAACCAACTGACCTCACTTAACGTGCAGGGCTTGACTAAGCTAGAATATCTATATTGCTCCTACAACCAACTGACCTCTCTCAATGTGCAGGGCTTGAGTAACCTTCGGTCCCTCTTTTGCGTGGACAACCAACTGACCTCACTTAACGTGCAAGGCTTGACTAATCTAGAATATCTATATTGTGGTAGCAACCAACTGACCTCTCTTAACATGCAGGGTTTGACTAAGCTAAAAGATCTATCTTGCTACGCCAACCAAATCACCTCCATTAACGTGCAAGGCTTGACTAATCTAGTAGGTCTATCTTGTTCCGCCAACCAATTGACCTCGCTTAACGTGCAGGGTTTGACTAATCTATGGTATCTATATTGCACCTACAACCAACTGACATCTCTTAACGTGCAGGGCTTGACTAAGCTAGTAGGTCTATATTGCACCTACAACCAACTGACATCTCTTGACGTGCAGGGCTTGACTAATCTAGTAGATCTATATTGCTCCCACAATCAACTGACATCTCTTAACGTGCAGGGCTTGACTAAGCTAGAACATCTATGGTGCTCCGACAACCAACTGACCTCTCTTAACGTGCAGGGTTTGACTGATCTA
>WRKY01000031.1 GCA_009777895.1 Oscillospiraceae bacterium | reverse complement strand
TGACCATTGTTGACACTGGGTTGGATACCACCACGGGGGGACGCCTTTTGGCGGTGCGCGATTACATCGGCGATGAGCGTTTTTTTCTCACTTACGGCGACGGCGTGTCCAACGTTGACATCAACGCGGTACTGGATTTCCACAAAAAAAAGAACAAGCTAGCTACCATAACTGTTGTGCGTGAATATCAGCGTTACGGCGCGGTAAAGCTAGACAAAGAGGGAAATCTGACCCTGTTTCGTGAAAAAAGCAGTCAGGACAGCCGACATATTAACGGCGGTTTCATGGTAATTGAACCAGAAATTTTCCCCTATCTCCAAGCAGAATTCCCACTAGAGGAGCGCCCCATCGAGCAACTCACCACTGAAGGACAAGTTGCGGGTTATTGGCATGATGGCTTTTGGCAGTGCATGGACACTCTAAGGGACAAGCTCTCCCTTGAAGAACTTTGGAAAAGCGGCGAAGCCCCTTGGAAAGTCTGGTGACAATATGAATGAATCGGCGGCGCGGGCTGAAATTTTGGCAAAGGTGCGTGAATATTGCCGGAACTTCCATAGTCAGGGCGGTGACTGGAGCGCGGGTGAGCGGATCGCCTATTCCCGGCGAATCTATGACGGCGACGAGATGACCGCCTTGGTTGACAGCGCGTTGGATTTTGTGCTGACCGCTGACCGCTATACCGAAAAGTTTGAAGAACTCTTTGCCCGGTATCTCGGCGCAAAGCACTGTTTTTTTGTGAACTCTGGCTCAAGCGCGAATTTATTGGCGTTTATGGCGTTGACCTCGCCTCTTTTGGGAGAGCGGGCAATAAAACGCGGTGACGAGGTTCTCACAGTGGCGGCAAGCTTCCCCACAACCGTAGCGCCAATACTTCAGTTCGGCGCGACGCCTGTATTTGTGGACGTGAGCATCCCCCAGTACAACGTGGACGTTACCGCATTAGAACAGGCGTATTCTCCCCGGATGAAGGCGGTTTTTCTCGCACACACACTGGGCAATCCCTTTGATATCGCCGCTGTCAAGGCGTTTTGTGACCGCCACTGTCTGTGGCTCATCGAGGACAACTGTGATGCCCTAGGGTCAGAATATATGGGGAATGCGCATACTGCTTTGACGGGAGTTTTCGGCGATATCAGTACTGCTAGCTTTTATCCCCCACACCACATCACCACCGGCGAGGGCGGCGCGGTGTGTACAAGTGACCCGCTGTTGGCGAAAATTGTGCGCTCTGTGCGGGATTGGGGACGAGATTGCTCCTGCCCCGCGGGACATGACGACCTGTGCGGCAGACGTTTTCAGGGACAATACGGCACATTGCCTGCTGACTACGACCACAAATATGTGTTTTCCCACTTTGGTTACAACCTCAAGGCGACAGATATGCAGGGGGCAATAGGCTGTGAACAGCTGAAAAAATTACCCCGCTTTATCGAAAAACGCCGCGCCAACTTTGAGTATCTCTATAAACTTTTAAAGCCTTTGGAAGATAAACTGATCTTACCCCAAGCACTGCCCAACTCCCGCCCCAGTTGGTTTGGTTTCCCCATAACCTGCCGTGAGGGTGTACAGCGGCGAAAGATTGTGGAGTACCTTGAGAGCCAAAACATTCAGACGCGAATGCTCTTTTCGGGGAACATCCTGCGCCATCCCTGTTTTGACCGCGTGGAAAAATCCTCCTACCGCGTTGCGGGTGGATTGAAAAATACAAACATTATAACTGAACGTACTTTTTGGTTGGGAGTTTATCCCGGCTTGAATGAAACACATTTGAGGGCGATGGCTAAAGCCTTAAGCGAGGCAGTTGAAGTCAAAATTTAGGAATGAGGATACAGCTTAAGGGCGGTATTTTTACAGGTCGCTGCGGACAGTACCCCCCAAAAAAAACAGACACACAAACAAAAAAAGGAGGCAAAATAATGCGGGTAAGTGAATACATCGCCGATTTTTTAGCGAAAAACGGCATTGAACACGTTTTCAGCGTTGTTGGCGGCGGGGCAATGTACCTCAACTCCGCCTTTGCCGAGCACGAAAAACTGCGCTGTATCTACAATCACCACGAGCAAGCCTGCGCAATGGCGGCAGAGAGCTACGCCCGCGTTAACAATAAAATCGCCGCCGTCTGTGTCACTAGCGGACCGGGAGGAACCAACGCCCTCACTGGGGTACTCGGGGGCTTTTTGGACAGCGTACCCATGCTGATAATTTCGGGGCAGGTAAAGTACGACCACACCGCCCGCTGTACGCAATTGCCCCTGCGGGCAATGGGAGACCAGGAATTTGATATAATCAGCACCGCCAAGAGTATGACCAAATACGCCGCCATGATAACCGACCCCGATCAAGTCCCCTATTGCCTTGAAAAAGCACTGTATCTTGCCCAAGAGGGGCGCAAAGGTCCCTGTTGGTTGGATATACCCCTAGATATTCAGGGTGCAAAGATAAACATTGCAGAAACTGCAACCTGCTGCTCGCCTATAGAAGAAAAGAAGCAAGAAACAGGATTTTCGGGTAAGAGAATCCTTTCTCTGTCACAACTCAATATCGCCCGTATTCATGAGAAAATCAAAGCCGCCAGACGTCCGGTATTTTACGCCGGCAATGGAATTCGTCTTGGCGGTGTTTATGAGGACTTTTTGCGTACTGTTGACACTTTGGGAATTCCCGTGGTGACCTGTTGGAACAGCATTGACCTCCTTTGGGACGACCACCCTCTATACGCGGGGCGTGGCGGGATTATGGGCGACCGCGCGGGGAATTTCGCCGTGGAAAACAGTGACCTACTCCTTGCCGTCGGGACGCGCCTTAGCATCCGTCAGGTGGGCTATAATCACAAAAATTGGGCAAGAGGGGCGTACAAAATCATGGTGGACATCGACCCCGCCGAGCTTATCAAGCCCACCCTCAACATCAACCTGCCCATACACGCCCACTGCGGCGAATTTATGCGCTTGCTGCTGAAAAATAACCGCCAAGCGCCGCTGTTCAAAAACGAGGGATGGTTGGAGCAGTGCCATCGATGGCGGGAAAAATATCCCGTGGTTTTGCCCAAACATCACGAGGAGACAGGACGCGCTAACGTCTACTGTTTTATAGCAGAGCTTAGTGCGAGAGCTGCTGAAAACTCTCACGTTGTGGTGGGCAACGGCTCCGCCTGTGTGGTGGGTTCTCACGCTTGGAGAATGAAAAAAAATCAGCGGTTTTACGTCAATTCGGGGGCGGCGTCCATGGGATATTGTCTCCCCGGGGCTATTGGCGTGTCCTTTAGTACTATGGGCAAACAGGTGATTTTAGTCACCGGCGACGGCAGTATACAGATGAATTTGCAGGAACTCCAGACTATTGTTCACCACAAACTGCCCATCAAGATTTTCGTGATTAACAACGGCGGTTACCATTCCATTCGCCAGACTCAGGACAATGTTTTCCCGAAATATGAGAAACACGGGATTGGCGAGGACAGCGGGGATTTGTCATTCCCCTCCATGGAAAAACTGGTGGACGCCTATGGAATACCATATTTCAGCATATCGACCAACAGTGAAATGCCTGTGATTGACAGCGTTCTTGCCTGTGAGGGCTATTGCCTGTGTGAGGTTTTTGTCACACAGGAACAAGTTTTTGAGCCAAAGGCAAAGGGGAAAATACTTGGGGACGGTACACTTTACACCCCGCCTCTTGAGGATCTCGCCCCATTTTTGCCCCGGGAGGAGTTGGCGGAGAATATGTATATTCCCACTGCACACGGTACTTGATTATGGAACTGAAACGTGCTATAATAACAGGCGGGAGTTCCATGTTGGGGCTTGCACTTGAGCGGGAGCTTGTGAAAGAGGGCGTGTCTGTTACTCTCCTGGTTCGTACAAATTCAGAGCGGCGGCTTGATGTGTCCGGTGACACAACAGTACTTGAGTGGGATTTGATGAATCCCTTTTCTCTTGAGAGCCAGGGTACTTACGATGCTTTTTTTCATTTGGCGTGGATTGGTACTCGCGGCAAAGAGCGTGAGGACAAAGCGCGTCAGAGGACAAATGTGGTACACACACTGGACTGCGTAAATTTGGCGCACAAACTGGACTGCAAGGTCTTTGTTGGAGCAGGTTCCCAGGCTGAATACGGACCTGTTCACGGCGTTATCACAGAGGACACTCCAACCAATCCCCAAAGCGCCTACGGCAGGGCAAAGTTGGCAGCGGGTGAGCAGTCGCACAGGCTCTGTGAGAGCTATGGCATTCGCCATGTCTGGGCAAGGCTTTTCAGTCTGTACGGACAGGGCGACAACCCCGGCAACATGATGATGTCTTGGGTTATCTCACTCCTTGAGGGTAGGCGTATGTCATTTACATCGGGCGAACAGCTTTGGGACTACCTCCACTGCGACGACGGGGCGAGGGGGATGTATCTGTTGGCGCAGCAGGGCAGTGGTGTCTATAACCTTGCCTATGGAAAATCCTGCCCCCTAGGAGAGTATATCACCATGGCGCGGGATGCGCTCAATCCTCAAATACCGCTTGGACTCGGAGAGCTTGACTTGGGAACTCTCCAAAGTTTGCAGGCTGACACAAGGAAAATATTTAGCGATACAGGCTTTTGTCCGCAAATCAGCTTTAAGCAGGGCGTTGCCCTCACGGCAAATGCCCTAAAGGAGAGCAAGAATGCGCAAGAAAATAAGCGTCATAATACCCACCTATAACGAGGAGGAGAATATAATTCCTCTTTATGAAGCCGTGCGTAAAGAGCTTGTGGCATTGCGGGAAAAATACGACTACGAGATTGTGTTCATCGATAACCATTCCCAGGACGGCACCCAAGGGAAAATTAGAGAGCTTTGCGCTATGGACAATGGGGTCAAGGCGATTTTTAACACGCGAAACTTCGGCGCAAGCGCGTCCTCATATTACGGCGGACTGCAAACGACGGGAGATTGCACCATAGGGATGTGTGCCGACTTCCAGGATCCGCCGGAGATGATACCTAAAATGATAGAGGCTTGGGAAAATGGCAGTAAAATTGTCTGCATGGTCAAAACAAAAAGCGAGGAGAACTCGATTATACGCTTCTTGCGTACATTGTATTACAAATTTCTCACATCGTTTTCCAATATAGAAATAATTGAACACTTCTCTCAATTTGGGATTTGGGACAAAAGTGTTTTGGAGCTTTTTCACAATTGGGATACGACAGGGCACTTTATTCGCGGAATGTCGGCAGATTTGGGATTGTCAATCACTACCATCCCCTACACACAGCCAAAACGCGCCAAAGGTAAGAGCCACAACAACTTTTTCACCCTCTATAACCATGCAATGCAGGGCATCACACGCCACACCAAAGTCGCCCTGCGCGGCGCAACGTTTCTGGGGATACTCCTGTGCGGCGGAAGTTTATTGGTGGGTATTGTTTCCTTAATCGCGGCTTGGGGCTTGAGTTTTTTGGCTGTCGCCGTGTTTTTTTTGGCAGGAGTGCAGTTGTTTTTCATAGGTATGTTGGGGGAATACGTCCTTAATATCCAACATTATGTGATGAAACGCCCCTTAGTTTTTGAGGAGTGCAGGCTAAATTTTGAGGGAGAGGACAGTGAGTAAGAACCTACCCAAAGTATTGGTTTTCGGTGCGGGAGCGGGGGCGGCGTCCCTCTTGCCCTTTATTGAGCGTGATTACCATATTACTGCATTTCTTGACAACGATGAAAGCAAATGGAACAGCAGCATTGAAGGCATTCCTGTGTGCAATCCCGAAATTATTCACAAGGCGGATTACCAAAAAATCGTCCTGGCGAGCAGTAAACAGATGGAGAATATCATCTCTCAGTTGTTGGATATGGGGGTGAGTTTTGGAGATATTGACTGGAAACTTGCCTGTTTGGCTGCCCTGCCTCGGATTTTATTTTTGGAAAAACTGGGGGAAATGCTGAAAGGAACACAGGGTGCGACAGCAGAAGCCGGAGTCTTTCAGGGAGATTTTGCGAAAGAGATTAACCGCGTTTTCCGTGACAGAACACTCTATCTTTTCGACAGCTTTACGGGGTTTCACGTACAGGATTTGGAAGATGAGGTAACTCAAGGTTTTTCGCTAAAAGAACCTGGTCTTTTCAGCCAAACCAGTGAGGAGCTTGTTCTTGAAAAAATGCCGTATCCCGAAAAATGCGTTGTCAAAAAGGGTTATTTCCCAGATACCGCGTGGGGCTTGGAGGAAAAATTTGCCTTTGTGAGCCTTGACTTAGATTTGTACAAACCCACTTTAGGCGGGCTTGAATATTTTTATCCGCGTATGTCAAAAAACGGGGTGATTGTGATCCACGACTATTTTTCGGAGGAATACAAGGGTGTCAAAGAAGCGGTTGGGCGCTTCTGGCTATCTCATCCAGAGCTGAAAATTTTGCCTGTGGGTGATTTGTTTAGTGCGGCAGTTTTTTGTTGACCGAGGAATGAGGATGCAGAAATTGTGCGAAAGCTTACCTCATTAACTTTCTCTGTCAAACTCATACCTCCACCCTATCTCCGCCACAGTATCTTAAAAACTCTATAGCCGATTAACTTGAAAATCGGCTCAGGCTTAGGAGACTATATGTTTTCTTAGGCTAGATTTGGATTAAAAAAATATGTTAACCCGAACCGCCGCTTTAAGTCTCGGGCGGTTTGTTTATTTCTTAGTAAATTAAGTTGCGATTTAAAAATTGTAGATGCCACAAACTAAAGACATACACAAGCTCTCACCTGCGCAAAATCGCCAAAAACGCCGCCTCATCAACAACCTCAATCCCCAACTTCTGCGCTTTTGCCAACTTACTCCCCGCCGCTTCTCCCGCCAAAACCAAGCTAGTTTTTTTGGACACCGAGCCGCTGACCTTTCCGCCGTGTTTCTCCACCAAGGCACTAGCTTCCGCCCGGCTCAACGTGGGCAAGGTGCCTGTAATCACAACGGTTTTTCCCGCAAAAACACCGTCCGTCTGCCGCTCCTCAAGGCAGTTTAGGTTCAGCCCCTGCGCCTCAAGCTCGTTAAGGAGCTTGGCGCTTTCTTCTAAGGCGAAAAAATCAACGAGGTTTTGGGCGGAAATCTCGCCGAAGCCGTCAATCTTTAAGATGTCGTCCAATTTGGCATTAGAAATTTCCCGTAAATTTCTAAAATGACGCGCCAATAATTTCGCCGCCTTTTCGCCGATATGGCGTATACCTAGTCCAAAAATCAGGCGATAAAGGTCGTTTTTCTTGGAATTCTCCACTGACTGCAACAGGTTATTAGCAGATTTTTCCTTGATATTCTCAAGTCTCAAAAGTGCTTCCATATCCAGTCTGTACAAATCCGCAGGGGTTTTCAGCAAGCCTTCAGCGACCAGTTTTTCAATCACCGCGTCGCCGAAGCCCTCGAGATTCATGGCGGAGCGGGAACAGAAGTGTATCAGGTGGCGCAGACGTTGGGCGGGGCAAACGGCGTTGACACAGCGCAGTGCCGCCTCGCCCCACTCACGAACCACTTCCGCGCCGCAGGAGGGGCATTGGGCGGGCAGGGCGTATGGCTCACCTGCGAAATTCGAGCTTGTCACCCGCAAAATTTCGGGGATAATCTCCCCCGCCTTGCGGACTAAAACGGTGTCGCCAACGCGCAAATTCAACTGGGCAATGCGATCCTGATTGTGGAGCGTGGCACGGGAAACCGTCGTCCCCGCAAGCAAAACAGGCTCAAGTACCGCCAAGGGCGTTAAAACCCCCGTTCGTCCCACCTGCACCTCGATACCCAACACAGTGGTCAGTTTTTCCTCTGGCGGATATTTATAGGCAATCGCCCATTTGGGATGTTTCGACGTAGCGCCGAGCTTCTCGCGCAGAGCGAGAGAGTTGACTTTCAGCACCGCTCCATCCATGTCAAAATCCAGTGTGCTGCGGTTTTCTCCTAATTCTTGTATGGCTGAAATTATGTCATCAACAGTGTGCTGCATAGAAAAATTCGGAACGACCGGAAGTCCCATTGCCATCATATCAATCAAGCATTGGTGGTGAAAAAGATAGTACTCAAGCGGGGCTTGGATGTTAAACACGAACAGGGACAGCTCCCGGGCAGCGGTGATTTTCGCGTCTTTTTGGCGCAGTGAACCCGCCGCCGCGTTGCGTGGATTTTTGAAAGCTTTCTCCTCATTTTCCGTCTGCATAGCGGTCAATTTGTTAAAAACTGACAAGGGCATATACACCTCACCCCGCACAATCAAGCGGGTTGGGAAATCCCCTTTCAACTTGCGCGGCAAAGACTTTATGGTCAGCAAATTTTCGGTGACATCTTCCCCTACTGCGCCGTCGCCCCGGGTCGCTCCGCGGACGAACACGCCGTTTTCGTACTCCAAGGACACGGACAGCCCGTCGATTTTCGGCTCAAGGATAAAGAGGGCGTCGGGGTCTATTGCGTAAATATTCTCCACAAATTTTCTAACTTCTTCATCGCTGAAAACGTCCCGCAAGCTCAATAGCGGCACTTCGTGGGGTACTGGCGAAAACTTTGCGCTGACAGCTCCGCCAACGCGCCTGGTGGGGGAATCCTCGTCTGCAAGCTCTGGATTTTCCTCCTCCAAAGCCCGTAAGCGCCGCTGCAAGGCGTCATATTCCTCATCGGAAATCTCCGGCGCGTCCTGTTCGTAATAAAGCCTGTTGTGACGCTCGATTTCCTCGCGCAGGCGTTGGTATTCTGTCATGGGATAAACCTCTGTTTTGTTTAAAGCTGTCGCGAACGTATTTCCCGCGGAGATTCACTATATTATACCTAGTATCTATCATCTGTAAAGTTTTTCATTATCAATAAAGTCAATCACTGCAGGGACGACAAATTCGCTCACATCCTGCCTTTGGGCGATGGCGGCGCGGATTTCTGTGGAACTCAATACGATGGGTTCGGCATCGATGAAATGCACTCTTGAGCGTTCCTGGGGGGAGAGCTTCGAGCGCTTCAGGGGAGCGTGACTATCTTCACGGCGGGCGATTGCGAGAAAGGCGCGATCGAGGATTTTGTGGTAGTCACGCCATGTGTGGAAGCTCTCAAGGCAGTCCGTTCCTGCGATTATGCACCAATTATTGGCGAGGTTGCAACCGCCCACCGCGTCGGGATGCAACTCGCGCTGCAACTCTCGCAGGGTATCGATAGTATAGCTGATACCGCCGCGGCGCAGTTCCCTATCGTCCACGACAAAGCGACCGTCTTCTTCAAATGTCAGTTCACACATAAGCAAGCGGTCATAGTCGTCGGCAAAGGGCAAACGCTTGCCCGGAGAATGACCTGCAGGGACAATGAACACTGTATCCAAACCCATGGAATCCGCCGCCGCTGTTGCAAGGCGCAGATGTCCAATGTGGGGCGGGTCGAAGCTTCCTCCAAGGATACCGTATTTGCTCACTGTGCCGCTCCTTTCAGCCGCTAGACGCTAGAGGTTGAGTTTTCCACAATCCAGAATCTATTTTTAGATAGCCCTCAGTTAATACTCCCTATCGTCACTAGCCCTTGCCGAACCGTTCAGGGGAATTGCCTCCCCCAAATAGGTGGGCGGCGGCTTGATGATGCAGTAGCCGAACGCCTTGATACGCGCCAAAAACTCGCGGACAGTGTCGTAGACTTTTGTGCCGTAGACACGGGGGTCACTGGCGACGCCCTGTGCGTCCAACCCCAAGGCGCGAGCGATGTAAATTGCGCGTGAGAGGTGGTATTCCTGGGTGACGATGAGGATACGCTCCGCGCCGAAAACCTCCTTGGCGCGGTACATAGATTCGTAGGTGTTGAAGCCGGCGTGGTCGAGAAAGATGGTGTCGGGATCAACGCCCTGCTCAACGCAATAGGTTTTCATTGCGTTGACTTCATCGTACTCCTTTTGTCCGTGATCTCCTGAGAGGAGCAGACAGGGAGCCGCCCCCTGCTTGTAGGCATCGATGCCGAAAAGCACCCTATCCTCCAGCATATGGGATAAGCGTGTGGGGCTGTGAACCCTTGCGCCGAGAACCAAAACGCAGTCGTAATCGCCGTTTTCCGCCGCTTGTTCGGTGGATATGATGTATTCCCGCGCCGAGGCAATCATATAACGGTTAATGCCGATTAACGCGACGAAAGACACAAGACCGAAAATCAGGGAAAAGAGGAATATTTTAATTAGCATTTTTTTCATAGTTATTACTTCACGTTTGTCCTGTTATTCATAAGCCACGCTGAAGCAATGAACAGCCCCGCTGACATCAGGAGCATGAAAATCATTCCCGCAACGCCGAAGGGGAAGTTCCATGTGGCGGTTTCGATATAGTCAAATACCCGTTCCCGGGCATCCTGCATTGAGTGGGGGATGAATCCCACGCCTCCCGCAGTAATAACGAATGTCAGCGGCGCGTTGTTCGTCAGGTACACATTCACTACAAAGGCGGGTAGGAAGATAATAAAGGAGAGCAAAATGGACCAGATTGTGCTGCCGCTCAAGAAGTAACGGGTCTGGGCAACGGTGATAGCGAAGAAGATTACCGCCACGAAAACTAGCATAAGCAGGAAGATATAGGAGGCGATAAAGGAAACACTCAACACCAAAACGCCAGTGCCAGGGATATCCACCAACATGGGTAGCAGCTCCTTGATTGCCTCGAGGATAGTCATTTCCTCCTCCTCAAGGCGGCTCATCAGGAACGCCGTTGAGCCGACCCATACCCCAATCCACAGCACGAATGAAATGAGCATCCACATCGCCGACACAATGGTTTTTGCCCCTAGCAAGGTGCCGCCTTTCACAGGCAGGGCGTAACTGAGGTAGCCCTCGTTGCCGTAAAGGGAGAGCTTGAAGTTGCGGATGACTGTAATCATGGTGACAAAGAACACAAGGAAGCCCACAATGAGCAGGGCGATATAGCTGACACCTGTGAGCCAGTTGATGTTTGCCAGTTGGGCAAGGAGCATCACCGCAAGGGTGATTACTGTGGCAAGATAGATACCCATCATGCTTTGGGCGGTGGATTTAATCTCGTTTTTCAGCAGTCTTTTCATTGTTTGCCACCCTCCTTTTGCGCGATAATTAATTGTGCATAGCTTTCGGTATCGTTCAAGCGCAGTTTTTCAAGCTGTGCGTTCAGCAACCGCAAATACTCTTCCGGGTCAGTCAGGCGCAGGGTTTCAAGGAACTGTGCCGTTTGGTTTACCTCGGGCTTCGCGGACTTAGATTTATTTGGGATGCCGTGCTTTACGCAGTAATACTCCTCAAGGCTCTGTCCGCTCTTGCGGATGTCGGCGACGCTCTCGTTAGCTATTACATCGCCCTCGCGTATCATCAGGGCGTGGTCAAACACGTCCTCAAGGTCGTGGATTTGGTGAGTGGAAATCAGCATTGCCGACCCCTTGGGACGGTTACTCAAAATGGTTTCCTTGATATCCCGCCGCGCGGCAGGGTCAACGCCGCCCATAGGCTCGTCCATCACATAGAGCTTAGCGTCGCGGCACATGGTCAGTGTGAGCAGTAGTTTTTCCTGCATACCCTTGGACATACTCTTGACTTTCATGTCGGGGGTCAGCTTGAAACGGGACAGGAAGTCGTAAGCTTTGTCGCGGTCAAAGTCGTCAAAGAGTGAACCGATGGTTTCGATTGCATCCTTTGCGCTCATCCACCGCGCCACATAACTGCGTTCAGGAAGAAACGCCACGATTTTTTTGCTTTCCACGCCAATGGGCATACCGTCAATTAAAACCTCGCCTGTGTAGTCGTGAATAAGCCCCGTCAAGATTTTGAGCAAGCTTGTTTTGCCGCATCCATTGGGACCGAGCAGACCGATAATCTGTCCTCCCTCAAGGTCAAAACTGACGTCTTTCAGAACCTCCTTTTGTCCATAGGACTTAGAGAGACCCTGCACAGAAATAATACTCATATAAACTCCATTCTTCTGCCGCGCTGCGATGTTCGCGCTAGTTTCACTATCAGAGTGATGTTAAAGCCACCAGTGCATAATTATATCACATTCCGCGGAAAAATTAAAGTATTTATGTGTATTGTGGGTAAATATTTTGTTACGGGAGGGCGGAATTGCTAAACAACAATCCCACCCTTAGTATTGCCCTTATTGCCCTCTTATCAGGTAAACAATGCTGTAGAAAGATAGCGCTCCCCCGCATCCGGCAAAATCACCGCAATAACTTTGTCTGCGTTTTCTTCGCGCTTTGCCACTTGAGTCGCCGCCCAAAGCGATGCGCCGGAGGATATGCCCACCAAAATACCCTCGGTTTTGGCAAGCTCCCGGGCGGTTTGAAATGCCGCATCGTTGCTGACGGCAACAATCTCATCGTAGATACTTGTGTCTAGCGTGTCGGGCACAAAGCCCGCGCCAATGCCCTGAATTTTGTGAGGCCCTGCCCTGTTTTCCGAGAGTATGGGCGAGTCGGCAGGTTCAACAGCGATGACTTGCAGAGCGGGATTTTGCTCCTTGAGGTAGCCTCCCGCGCCGGAAATTGTGCCGCCAGTGCCGATACCTGCCACAAAAACATCAACCTTTTCGCCGCTATCCCGCCAAATTTCAGGTCCCGTCGTCGCCCTGTGTACGGCGGGATTGGCGGCATTTTCAAACTGCCGCGGCATAAAGCTGTTAGCGGTGGTCTGCGCCAGTTCCCGCGCCTTTTCAATCGCACCTTTCATCCCTTTTTTACCATCGGTCAGGACGACTTGCGCGCCGTACGCTGCCAACAGCTTGCGCCGCTCCACGCTCATGGTTTCCGGCATAGTGAGGATAATTCGATTGCCCCGTGCGGCGGCGATGGCGGCTAGCCCAATGCCCGTGTTGCCGCTTGTCGGCTCGATTATTACGCTGTCACCGTTGAGCAAGCCGCGCTTTTCAGCGTCCTCGAGCATCGCCTTGGCAATCCTGTCCTTAACACTGCCTGCGGGATTGAAGTACTCCAACTTTGCTAGAATTGTAGCGGATATGGCGTGTTTTTTGCCGTATCCCCCAAGTTCGAGCAGCGGCGTACTGCCCACCAAATCGCCGAATGATTTCTTGATTTTCATAATTTTTCTCCTTAACACCTTAAATTCATAGTGGTATAGTATGTATTATACACTATCTGGATTGATTTGTCAAGGGGGGCGTATTCAACTTCCAAGAAAAATTTCTCACTACCAAGCCATCTGCTCTCGAATGGTATCAAGAGAACGTTGAACCAAAGCTTACTCCACGTCAAGTATCTCCAACTACAGTATAGTCTCCTAACATGAAAATCAATTGGTCTTTGCGGTCTATTTTCCATCTGATTTCGTCAAAAATGCTCGCAATACGAAAGTATTCCTGCGCTTTTTTCCTTGTCAGACAAAAAATATTCTTGCAAATCCTGAGCCGATTTTCAAGTTAATCGACTATAACTTAAACAAGAGCTTAAAAATAAGCGTTTACATACAAAATAATTTGACATTTTTCCGTTATAGTAGTATAATATACGCGGTTCACTGGATTTTAATAATTTGAACTGGATTTTATGTAGGTAATTGTCATAAAAATGCATAATCTGCATATAAAATAAAGGGGAATCATTATGCCAAAAATTAGCA
>WRKY01000030.1 GCA_009777895.1 Oscillospiraceae bacterium | reverse complement strand
TCCCTCTCGATTATGGAGAGTTCAGAAACACCGTTGGCGCGTCCGCGCTCCAAAAGCTCTTCTAGCGTTACCCGCTCTTCCTCGCTGAAGCCCAGTACAAGTGAGCCGACTTGTTCGTAGTCCACAGACAACTCATCGGCGACCTTGGGCATGAGTTGGCAGCCGCGCAGATTGAGCAGCGCTTTAAGAGTGTTGGGCGTTGCGTCGAAACCGCCGTGGACGATGGCGCTGTTCGCCTTGCTCGCACCCATGCAAACGTCCCCTGCCTTGTCCAACAGGGCAACGGATAATCCCTTTCGTGTCAACTCCCGCGCGATGAACGAGCCTGTCACTCCCGCGCCAATAATCGCCGCGTCCCAAACTCTCGCGCCGTCACTGTTATTGTGCATTTTAAGTATTCCTTTCCCTTCTCACTTTCAGGATATATTATATCACATTTTAGACAAAATGTCACCTTTTACGCCCAGTAAACTCAAGGGCACGATACCCTTACACCTGCATTTTTCCCGCCGTCACCACACTGACGGGTCCGGCGGCGATTGTCAGCGGGTCGGCGCTGAAGAGCACCATGTCTGCGTCCTTGCCTACTTCCAGTGAGCCAACGCGCTTGTCTATACCCAAAATCTCAGCGGGAGTCAGCGTTATTCCCCGAATGGCTATATCATAGGGCAACCCCTCCCTCACTGCCAATCCCGCCGTCACCGGCAAGTATTGCGCGGGAGTTTCCGGGTGGTCAGTTACTATTGCCACATTTGCCCCTGCACGGTGGAGCAAGGCGGGATTTTTCGGTGTTTCCTGTGCCAGTTCCGGTTTGCAGCGTGCCAGTAATAAGGGACCGCAAAGGACGTTTTTCCCCGACAATTCTTGGGCGACCACGTGTCCGCCGGTGCAGTGGACGATGGCGAATTCCAGCGAAAACTCATTGGCAAGGCGCAGGGCGGTGAGGATATCGTCGGCGCGGTGGGCGTGGATGTGTGCAGGGAGTTTTTCCGTGAATAGGCGTGACAGAGCGTTCAGCTCCATATCGTCGCCCTCGTAATTGCGCGCCAGAGCTAGTTTTTGGCGCAGGAAAGCGGCAGTTCCCATGCGCGTAGAGGGGAGGAGATCCCGTTTGCCGTATATGCGTTTGGGATTATCTCCTAGCGCAAGCTTCATGGCGTTTTCCCCGTTCAAAATCCGCCAAGAGGGCAAGCCCATCGCGTAGGTTTTGAGGACGCACCCAAACCCCGCGATCGGGTTCGCGCTACCCGGGGTGACACAGACGGTGGTAACCCCCGCCGCCAGTGCCTGCGCCCAACACAAGTCGAATGGGTCGATGCCGTCCAAGGCGCGGATTTGCGCCGTAGAGGGGTTTGTTTTCTCGTTGCCGTCGGCGTGGTTCCAGTCCTGGGCGTCGCCGAAAAGCCCCAGATGGGTGTGTGCATCAACGAAGCCCGGGTAGCATGAAACCGGGGCGGCGGAAAAATCCCGGCTTTGGGTGAAGATATCCCCCGTTGCGCCGCTGTGGGGAAAATTTGCCATGTCCCCCATAGCACGTATTTTCTCGTCAAACAAAATCCAACCGTTTTCGATTGTTTCCCCGCTGACAGTGACAAGACACAGATTGGTCAGTAGCATATTTTACTCCGATTCAGTATTTGGTCTCCTCAGAAACTCCATTCGCGTTCATAGTTTCACAGGAGGTCTATTAGTTAGGAAGATAAGAACCTGTATGGAGCTACAGCACCCGCCATATCTCATTAAGCAAAAAGATGCCGATCAAAAGCACCCCATAAACCAATACAGCGCCGCCGTCCCGGAGTGCGAATTGGCTGCGTTCCATGCGGGTACGACCCTCAGAGCCTGTGTAGCAACGGCATTCCATAGCGAGGGCGAGGTCGTACGCCCGCCTGAACGCACTGACAAGGAGCGGCACGAAAATTGGTATTAGAGCCTTAGCCCGTTTCAGAGGACTGCCGGTTTCCCAACTGGCTCCCCGGGCTTTTTGGGCGTTCATAATCCTGCCGATTTCCTCCAATAGCACGGGGATGAATCGCAACGCCAAGGTCATCATCATGGCGAAGGTGTGGATGGGGATTTTCAGGTAGCGCAGGGGAGAGAGCAGCCGCTCAATGGCGTCGGTGAGTTGTGTGGGCGTGGTCGTGTAGGTCAAGAGCGAGCCGATAATCACCAAGGAGATGATGCGAATCATCATGAACGCCGCCAAAATTAGTCCGCCCGTGGTGATATGGATGAAGCGCCAAGATAATAAAATCGTTCCCTCTTTTTGGTAAAATATGTTCATTATTGACGTAAAGAGCAGTATCCACAGCAGGGGGCGAACACTGCGAAACACCATATACAGCGGTACCCGGGAGAGGAGTACCAGGGCAATTGTGGCGAGTGCCATCAGTCCTAACGCGAAAAAGCTGCGGCAAAAAAACGTTGCGGCGATGAACGCGAATGTCAGGGCGGTTTTTGTGCGGGCGTCAAGGCGATGGATGAGGGAGTCACAGTGATAATATTGCCCGAAAGTGATGTCTTTTAGCACTTAATCTATCCTCTCTAAGTATTCTAAAGAAACCCAACCTGTCTTATCATTATAAGTAGTTTTCGCCCAACCATCGTAAATCTCCGTGATGACCAAAGATGTTTTGTGGGGTATCCGATCAAGAATGGCGGCGTCAGCTTTCGGTTCTGCCCTTAAGTTTAAGGCATTTTTGGGCGTGTTTACGCGGTAGGGTTCCCCTGATTCTATGGGAGTGTTTTCTCTAGTGATTACCTCTACCTCAACGCCGAAATTTGACGCGGTTTCCGCGATGTTCAAAATGCCGTATTTGCCGTCATATTTGGCAAAGGCGGTGGTAACCTTGTAGCTGTCATAGCTACGACCAAGAACGTCATAGTTTTTTTCATATTCATAGATTAGCAGTAACTCCTCAAATATGAAAGGCACAGCTATGTCCCCGTTTATGTCAACAATACCCCACTTGCCGTCAAGCTTTAAGAGCGCAAGATTGTCATGTAGACGGGCTTCAGAAAAATCACCCTCGTATATAAAGTCGGTGACAAATTTTGTTCCGACAGCGGCGGCAAACTTGCCCGAATATGCTTTGCTAAGGTCATAGAGAGTGCCGTCGTATTCTGTTTCTGTCCTTGTGATTTTGTCCGAATCTATTAAATGATAAACTTGCATAGTATTGGAAAATTTGTCAATTGCTTCTTTTTCAGAAAACCACTCTTGACTGGAAACTCCTTCGCCTACCATATATTCACCGAACAATTTTTTCTCCGCGTCATACAATAATTCAACATAACCTCCGCCATGTCCGCCCAATCTCGCCTCATCAGAAACCTCGCCTGTCTTTATATCAAGTATTATTTCATGACCAAAACTGTAAGTATTACACAGAGGACAATAGAAAAGAGTCGGTTCATAGTCGTCACCATATATTTCAATAAGGTTCTTATAATCCTTGTGCGTGGTGTAGTCAAAGGTCGGTTCAACCGCCCAAACCAACCCCTCAAAGTCCGCGGGGATGTCGGCGTCGTTGTCGCTGTCGGCATCGCTGTCACCGTCAACATCGGTGATGGGGTTCATGAATGGCAACTTCAGGTTCATGTCGTAAATCTTTTTTACAACGGGAATATTCAACTCAATGCCGTAATTGTGCTTGAAAATCGGCAAAGAAAGCGTACTGAGGACAAGCAACAGCGCAAGGGTTATGCCTCCCGATAACAGCAGTGTGCGGCGCATTTTTCGTGGGGGTTTTGGTGTGGGACTATCTGGGATAGCGACGCTAAAAGCTTCTTTTGTTTTCGCGCCGCAGGAACTACAGAATTGCTCGACAGGGCTTAACGCTTCGCCGCATTTTGAACATAACATTGATTCTCTCCTTGATGTGTATGACTTGATGCGCTAATTCTACCATTTTAGGGTTGTAAAGTCAAGAGGCAGGTAATTTACACTCCCGCAAACTCAATAAACAGCGTTTCGGCTGATGTCAAACGATTTCCCGACAATCCACGTCAAAAGTATAGCTTTTTTTACTATTATGGTGTATAATATTGAGAAAGTGACGGACACAGTCCTCACTGTCACGCAAATTCTGGCAAATACTGAATCTATACGGACCGCATGAACAGTACCCCCCTAAAAAACTCGTATCACGGAGGAAAAAACATGACTGAATTCGAAAAACGCTATGACGGCTTAACCGTGGAAAAGCAGATGCAAAAGTACTGGGAGGAGAACAAAATCTATGACTTTGTCCCGGACAAATCCCGCCCACTTTATTCCATCGATACGCCGCCTCCAACGGTGAGCGGAAGCCTGCACATCGGACATATCTTCAGCTACACCCAGGCGGAGATGATTGCCCGCTACCGCCGTATGTGCGGCTATAACGTGTTTTATCCTTTCGGCTTTGACGACAACGGACTGCCCTCGGAACGACTTGTTGAGCGTGAAACCGGGATAAAAGCCTGCGACATCCCCCGCAGTGAGTTTTGCGGCAAGTGCATCGAGGTGACCCAGCGTTATGAGTCGGAGTTTATGGACTTGTGGAAGACCATGGGTTTCTCATGCGACTGGAATTTAGTCTACTCCACCTGTAGCTCTAATACCCAACGGCTCTCCCAAAAGTCATTTTTGGAGCTTGCCCAAAAGGGTCACGCATACATAAAGGAATCCCCCGTGCTGTGGTGTACGGAATGTCAGACCTCCATCGCACAAGCGGAACTGGACTCCAAAGAGCTTGACACCCACTTCCACTACATCCCGTTCACCATTGACGGCGAGGTATTGGAAATCGCCACCACCCGCCCCGAACTGCTTTTCGGCGTGGTTTGCGTCTTTGTCAACCCCGAGGACGAGCGCTACAAGGACAAGGTAGGCAAGATGGTAAAGGTACCACTCTATGATTTTGAAGTGCCGCTCCTCACAGACGATAAGGTCGCGGTTGACAAGGGTACAGGAGCGGTTATGTGCGCCACATTCGGCGACACTACCGATGTTGAGTGGGTAGAGAGCCACGCTCTGCCATACAAAAAAGTCGTCCTTCCCGACGGCAAAATCGCCGCTGACGTGCCTTTTATTGCGGGTTTACGGGTAAAGGCGGCGCGCAAGGAGATTATCCGCCTGTTGGAGGAGAAAAATCTTCTCATCAAGTCCGAACAGCTGACGCACATTGTGTCTGTCCACGAACGCTGCGGCACGGAAGTGGAGATTATCCCCTCCCGCCAGTGGTATATCGACGTGTTGAGCAAGCGGGAGGAGATGCTCGCCGCGGGAGACAAAATTAATTGGTATCCCGCCCAGATGAAAAACCGTTACGTCAATTGGGTGGAAAATCTCAAGTGGGATTGGTGTATTTCCCGTCAACGTTATTTCGGCATCCCTTTCCCCGTGTGGTACTGCAAGAGCTGCGAAAAGCCTGTGCTTGCTAGCATTGACCAGTTGCCTGTGAACCCATTGGAAACCCCCTACCACGGAGTTTGCAGCTGTGGATGCAGTGAGTTTGTACCGGAAAAAGCGGTATTTGACACTTGGGCGACATCCTCAATCACCCCACAGCTGAATCTTGACACCGCCGAAAATTACGGCGTTGACGAGGGCTTTATGCCTATGAGTATGCGCACTCAAGCACATGAGATTATACGCACGTGGGCATTTTATACCATAGCCAAGAGCCTGTATCACACAGGAGACATCCCTTGGAAAGACGCGATGATTTGCGGTTTTGTCCTGGCGAAGCCCGGTGAGAAAATCAGCAAATCCAAGTCCAATTCCAAGCTCTCACCCCAACAGCTCATCGCCCAATATTCCGCCGACGCAATTCGTTATTGGGCGGCAAACGCCCGCCTTGGCACGGATATGTACTTTGATATTCAGGATATGCAGGACTCGTCGCGGCGTTTGATTACAAAGCTGTGGAACTCATCAAAGTTCGTGCTATCTCACTTACAGGATTTCGATCCCGCTTATCAACCCGCCCAAATTCTCCCTGCGGACAGGTGGATCATTGAGCGTACAAACCAGGCGATTCTTGACGTGTCAAGGTGGTTGGACGAATACGAAATCGGGCTTGCCCGCAAGATTGTGGACGATCTTTTCTGGAAGGATCTTTGCGACAACTACATCGAGATTGTCAAGGATCGGCTGTATCAACCAGACATTCACGGAGAGGAAGAGCGAAAATCCGCCCAGTACGCCATATACTACTGCCTTTTGAGTGTCCTGAAAATGTACGCCATCTACATCCCACACGAAACGGAGTACATCTATCTCAAAGGCTTCAAGGACTTTGTGGGTGAAAAGTCGATTCACCTCACCCAATGGGCAAAACCCATGGAGATTGACGGCGAAATCATCCGGTTTGGTGAGATATTAAAAGACGCAATAGCTGAGGTTCGCAAATACAAATCCGAAAAGAATCTCTCCATGAGAACAGAAATTGACAATGCAACTGTTGTCTGCCCCGAAAATCTCAAGGGGCTGTTCTTGGCGAGTGAGAAAGACTTTATGGCTTGTTCAAGGGCTAAAGAGGTGATTTATAAGGTTGAGGGGTGAGGATACAGGATTGAGCCCGCCAAAACCGCCAAGGAAACGGTGATTACATGAGAATACTCATCATTAACGGACCGAACTTGAACCTCCTGGGGCTTCGTGAGCCTGAAATTTACGGCAGGGAAAGCTATGCCGATTTGTGTGCGTACTGCGAAAGTGTATGCGCCGATTTGGGCGTTCAGTGCCAGATTTTCCAGAGCAACCATGAGGGGGCGATTGTGGACTGCATCCAGTCCGCTTTGGGAGAATTTGACGGTATTGTCATCAATCCCGCCGCCTACACCCACACTAGTGTGGCGATTTTGGACGCCCTCAAGGCGGTAAATTTGCCCGCCGTGGAGGTGCATCTGTCCGACCCTGGCAAGCGCGAGGAGTTTCGGCGGGTGTCCTATGTTTCCCGCGCCTGTGAGGAAACGTTCAAGGGGTATGGCTTTGAAGGGTATAAGATGGCGGTGGAGTTTTTAGCTTTAGTTGAAGAGGTTACAGGAATGCAGAAATATAATCGATTAACTTGAAAATCGGCTCGTCTTTGCGGTGCATTTTCCATCTGACTTCGTCAAAAATGCTCGCAATACGAAAGTATTACTGCGCTTTTTTCCTTGCCAGACGAAAAATATTCTCCCAAATCCTGAGCCGATTTTCAAGTTAGGAGACTATAAAACAAGCCCAAATATTATCTTTGGGCAAGCATCGCTGTGTGTCCCCCCTACCCAGACTAATTTCCCGCGCAAGTACATAAACTAAACAAAGTAAGAACCTGTATTCAGTAGAGTATCCGGACAATTTTTAACGAAGCTTGGCGGATAAAGAGCCAAAAAGAGATCGTTTCAAGCTGCTGAATACAGGTCCTAAGCGTTGGAGGAGAAAATGGGTAGATTATTTGGTACGGACGGTATTCGGGGCGTTGCCAACAAGGAGTTGACGGCAGAACTTGCGCTGAATTTAGGCAAGGTACTTTACAAAAGGCAAGAGGCAAACAACGATCAGGAAGATTTTGAACAGGGGCTGTTCCTCATCGCCCGGGATACCCGCATTTCCGGGCATATGCTAGAGAATGCCGTCACAGCGGGACTTCTGGCGACCGGGGCGCGGGTCGCGTCCCTTGGCGTATTGCCCACCCCCGCCGTGCCTTACCTGCTGAAAAAGCATAAAGCGGCGGCGGGGATTATGCTCACCGCGTCCCACAATCCCAGTGAATACAACGGAATCAAGGTATTCGGCGCGGACGGACGCAAGCTGCCCGACGCCCTTGAGGATGAGATAGAGTGGCGGCTTTTGCGGGGGATTTTACCCCGTTGCGATGAGGTTGGCAGCCTGGCGTTTTGGGACTGCCGCGAGGAGTATGTCGATTTCCTCCGCGCAAGCTCACCGGCAAGCTTAAACGGCTTACGCATAGGCGTTGACTGCGCAAACGGCGCGGCAAGCGCCACAGCGAAAATCCTGTTCGAGAGCCTTGGGGCGAGTGTACACTCCATCGGCGACTGCCCTGACGGCTACAATATCAACGATGACGCGGGTTCTCTGCACCCGGAAAAATTACAAAAATTAGTGGTCGAAAATAAACTTGACCTGGGTTTTGCCTTTGACGGCGACGGCGACCGCGTGTTGGCTGTGGATGAACACGGCAAAATCGTTGACGGTGACAAAATCCTTGCCATCTGCGCCTTGGACAGAAAAATGCGCGGGGAGCTTTTGGGCGATACCCTTGTGGCGACGGTTATGAGCAACTTCGGGCTGAGTGTGTTTTGCCGGGAAAATAGCATACATTTGCGCACTACAAAAGTGGGTGACCGCTACGTTTTAGACGAACTTTTGGCAGGAGGCTACTCACTTGGCGGCGAGCAATCGGGACACATCATCTTCACAGAATTCAGCACTGCGGGAGACGGGCAATTGAGCGCGCTGCAGCTTTTGGGGGTTGTGCAAACACAAGGCAAACCCTTGTCGGAACTGGCAAAAGTGATGTCCAGTTACCCACAGGTACTGAAAAATATCCCCGTGTCCCAATTGGGAAAACTGCGCCTTAGCGACGACGAGGAAATCGCCACTGCCCAGAAACAGGCGCAAAAAATCCTCGGGGGCGACGGGCGGGTATTGCTGCGCGCTTCAGGCACGGAACCTCTTGTGCGGGTCATGGTGGAGGGGCTAGACGGCAAGCTCATTGCGACTATTGCCGCAGAGTTGGAGGAAGTTGTAAAGCGGCAGTTGCTTTGAGGGCGATGTTGAAAAACTGGATTTTGTTTTTATAGCCGATTTTCAAGTTAGGCGACTATAGTTCAACAACATCAAAAACTCCTTATTCCCCGCTCCTCCAAAAATCGGTGATTCGCAAATACCATTCACTACAAATCCCGCATTTTCTGCGTATTCCATAACATTTTTTACCGCTAATTGGTGGATTTTAGGGTCTTTCACAACACCTTGCTTATTTAGAAATTCTCTCCCCGCCTCGAATTGGGGCTTGACTAAACATACCGACTTTGCAGGTTTTACAAGGCATTGGGCGAGTTTTGGCAGTATGTGCTTAAGGGAGATGAAGCTCACATCGACACAGGCAAATTTTGGCGATTCCCAGAGAATTTCAGGGTCAAAATAGCGAAAATTCACTCCCTCCAGATTCACAATGCGGGGGTTATTGCGCAGGGAAACATCAAGCTGTCCGTGCCCCACGTCCACAGCGAAAACACGCCTTGCTCCCGCCTGAAGCAGGACTTGAGTGAAGCCACCCGTTGACGCGCCGACATCCAAACAGGCGAGTTCTTCCACATTCAGGGCGAAATATTCCAGAGCGTACTGTAGTTTTTCTCCGCCGCGTCCCACGAAATTATTCGTATTCGCGACTTTCACCGCGTCAAGTTCTGTCACATTTATGCCGGTTTTCTTGGAAACAATGTTATTAATCTTCACTTTACCCGCTCTGATAGCCTGCTGTGCCTTGGCACGTGTGGGAAGATATCCCTCTTTTACTAAGTAAACATCTAAGCGCAAGGGCGTGTCCTTTCTGTTGTGTGTTGGTAGAGTATAGCATAAATTCTGCTAGGGTGTCAAACTATATGCAGGCTCTGTCGACATAAAAAAAAGGGAAACCCCTTTTTTTCGCGTAAAAATAAATAGACCTTCATGAACGTATTTTTCGAGGAGGTTCGGTGGGCGCAATCCAATCACAAATATAGTCGATTAACTTGAAAATCGGCTCAGGATTTGGGAGAATATTTTTTGTCTGGCAAGGAAAAAGCGCAGGAATACTTCCGTATTACGAGCATTTTTGACGAAATCAGATGGAAAATAGACCGCAAAGACCAGTTGATTTTCACGTTGGGAGGCTGTAACCCCGGCAACCCATAAAATCCCAAAAAGGGAGGGACACCATGAACATTCGCGAGCTTGCCCAAAAGCGAGAGCGAGAAACCCTGTCGCCCTTGGCGGCGTTTTCGGACAGCACTTGCGGGCGGGGACGGGCGGAGCCTCTGTGTGAGGTGCGCACAGCCTTTCAGCGCGACCGGGACCGCATTGTCCACTGCGACTCCTTTCGCCGTCTGAAACACAAAACCCAGGTGTTCCTCTCACCTCGAGGCGACCACTACCGCACACGCCTCACACACACCTTAGAGGTCTCCCAAATCGCCCGCACTATCGCTGTAGCGCTGAGTCTAAACGAAAACCTGACAGAGGCAATCGCCTTGGGACACGACTTGGGTCACACCCCCTTTGGTCACGCGGGGGAGCGGGCGCTGAACGCAGTTTCCTCGGTGGAGTTCGTCCACTACACACAGAGCCGCCGTGTCTGTGAATGCATTGAAAAGGACGGTCTGGGGCTGAATCTGACGGCAGAAACACTGGACGGCATCGAAAATCACACCCAGGCGGGGATGCCCCAAACTTTGGAGGGGAAAATCGTGCGGTTCGCCGACCGCTTTGCCTACATCAACCACGACATTGAGGACGCTATAGCCGCCGAGGTCATGACAGAACATGACATTCCGTCATGTCTGCGTTCCGTTTTGGGACACACGAAAGCTAGCCGCATCAACACCTTGGTCATGTCCTGTGTGCAAAACAGCGGCGACGATATTCGCCTTGGGGAAGAGGTGAAGGACGCCTTTGATGAGCTATATCGCTTTATGTTTGACAAGGTCTACACAAATCCTTTGTGTAAGAGCGAAGAAACCAAGGCTGTGGCGTTGCTGCAGCGGCTTTACGCCCACTTCTGTGATTTCCCAAACACCATGCCCAACCTTTACCGCGAGATTTCCCGGGAGGACAGCGTTGAGCGCGCCGTGTGCGACTACATCGCCGGAATGACCGACCGCTATGCCGTACAGCTGTTTAATGAACTGTTTGTGCCCCGGGAATGGGCTGTTCAGTAGTGAGCCGCCTAGTAAAAACAAAATCTAGCTTTTCAACATAGTTTTAAGCGAAAGGAGAACCCATGCCCCGACTGCCCGACAGTTTTTTTCAAGAGCTGCTCTCTGTCACTGACATTGAGGGCGTAATTGCGCCGTATTTGCGTCTCAAGCGCGGCGGCGGCAACAGTCTTACTGGGTTGTGTCCTTTCCACAGCGAGAAAACCCCGTCTTTCACCGTCAGCGTTGACAAAGGGCTGTTCTATTGCTTTGGTTGCGGTGCGGGGGGCAACGCCGTCACATTTCTACAGAAAATCGAAAATCTGGAGTTTATGGAGGCGGTTAAAGAGCTTGCCGACAGAGCCGGTCTGCATATGCCCGAAATGAACGCTGCACAGCGGGAAATGGAGCGTCTGAGAGCGCAAATTCTTGAGGCAAACCGTGAGGCGGCGCGCTTCTATCACGAGCGATTAATTTCCGGCGGTGAACCTTTGGAATACCTCCTGCGCCGTGGAATCACAAGGAAAACAATACGCCATTTTGGATTGGGCTTTGCCCCTAACGGACAGGAATTCATGACCCATATGAGGAGTAAGGGCTACGGCGAGAGCGTGTTAATCGCCGCCAATCTTGCGCGAAAAAACAGCCGCGGGGAGCGCTCTTGGATCAACAGTGCCTTTTGGAACAGGATAATTTTCCCGATTATCGACGTGCGGGGGCGGGTTATCGCTTTTGGCGGGCGGGTCATGGACGACAGTATGCCCAAATACATAAACACCTCCGACACCCCTGTATACAAAAAAAGCGCGGGGGTTTACGCCCTGAATTTCGCCAAAAACGCCAAAGAAAGGCGGCTAATCCTCGCTGAGGGCTACATGGACGTAATTGCCCTGCACCAGGCGGGCTTCAACGGCGCAGTAGCGTGTTTGGGTACGGCGACGACAAAGGAGCAGGCACTGCTTTTGCGCCGCTACACCGACGAGGTAGTTCTCTCATACGACGCGGACGAGGCAGGGCAGCGGGCGGCGACTCGGGCAATCTCTATCTTTGACGGTGTTGGGCTAAAAGTGCGGGTGCTGCATTGGGACAAAGCGCGGGATGGAAAAGACCCCGACGAGATAATTGCCCGTCATGGCAGTGAACGCTTTCAGCGTTTATTGGACGGGGCAGCAAACGATGTAGAATTTCAGCTGCGAGCGGAAAAAGCGCGCTTTGACTTGAGCACAGACGACGGTAAGCGGAACTATTTAGCCAGAGTTTGTGAAATCATGGCAAGTATGCGCTTGAGTGAAACCACACAGGACATCTATGCGGGGCGTTTGGCGGAGGAGTTGAACGTGGGCAAGGACGCCATACTAAAGGAAACGCGACGGCGGGGAGAAATCCTCCAACGCCGGAGCAAAAAGCGAGAGCGGGAGTTTATCCCCGCAAATCTCGCGCCGGTTTATGCCAAAGAAGGCACGATACCCGTGGAGCAGCGCCTTGCCGAGGAGACCATATTGTCGTCACTGATACGCTCTCCCGAGCTCTACCCCAAGCTGCGTGGGGAAATAAGGGCACAGCTGTTCCACTCCAGCCTTGCTAAGTTGTTACTGGAGCGGTTGGAGGTAGGTGAGGATCCCAATTCCCTTGCTCAAGAGCTGAATTACGAGGACATGGCGACCCTCACCCGCCTACAGATGGAGCGCGGCGGCAAAACCGACAGCGTTCGGGAATGCCGTGACTGTATCGCTGTCCTTGCAAAGGCGCGGGATAGACCCCCAGACGATGTGACGGCTCTCTCGGACGACGCATTCCGCAAACTTTTTACTGGATAGTGTTGACGCTATTGAAATCCAGAATGCAGACATAGCTAAAATATATTATTCGTTGAAAAACCATCATCTAATCTACTATCGGAGGACTACAAAATGTCAAGAAAAAAACTCGCTGATGAACTGTTGGACATCGAGAAATTGGCGGACGAGCTGATTGACAGCGGCTCTGTAAAACTGCCCGCCAATCCGTTTTCGTCCAACCCCGCAGTGCAAATGCTGCTGAAAAAGGGAACCATTGCAGGTTCACTTTCGTCTATCGAGATAGACGAGGTCATGTTGGAAACAGATTTCGACATTGACCTATTGGACAAGCTTTACGAGGTCTTTGAGGCTCACGGCATTGAGGTTTTGGACGACCCTGATGCGCTTGTTTTGGATACAATGGACTTTGGCGGCGAAGGGAAAGTGACCTCAACGGAGGACGTGATTCCCGAGGAAGTCGCTGTGGTTGTTGATGACCCCGTAAAGGCATATCTCAAGGAAATTGGTGGGATTCCACTGCTCCTGCAGGAAGAGGAATTGGAACTTGCCAAGCGGCTCAAAGAGAACGACAACGCGGCGAAAAAGCGCCTTGCCGAAGCGAATTTGCGCCTTGTAGTCAGCATCGCCAAGCGTTATGTGGGGCGCGGAATGCAGTTCCTCGACCTCATTCAAGAGGGCAATTTGGGCTTGATTAAGGCTGTTGACAAGTTCGATGTCGACAAGGGCTTCAAGTTTTCTACTTACGCCACTTGGTGGATTCGCCAGGCGATTACCCGCGCCATTGCCGACCAGGCGCGCACCATTCGTATCCCGGTGCACATGGTAGAGACCATCAACCGCATCAAAAAAGCAAACAGTGTTTTGCTCCACCGCAATGGGCGTGACCCAAGTCCCGAGGAGGTCTCCAAGGAGATTGATATGCCCGTGGACAAGGTGCGGGAGATTATGCGTGTTGCACTTGAGCCGGTTTCGTTGGAAACACCAATCGGCGAGG
>WRKY01000029.1 GCA_009777895.1 Oscillospiraceae bacterium | reverse complement strand
AATACGCTCCAACAACGCCTTGACACTGGGGTTTTTAGTGGCGGTGGCGTGACTTTTGTAGCTAGCAATTCCCGCTTTTTCCGCAGCAATGTTCGCCTTCAGCATATCTTCAAAGTTTTCAGCGTAGCTCACGTTTGTGATGTGTCCAAAACGCCTAACAGCTTTATGAATGCTCCCATCTATAAGAATTATAGCATATTTAAGAGCAAAAAATCAAGCCCTAATGTTTCAACGATTTACATATTTTTGTTTCCCCCATACCCCAACCGCCATTTTATGCGTTCTACGCAAAAACAAACCGCCTTTTGCTGTTGACAAAAAGCAGTCTGTTTTTACTCCGTTCGCATTGATTTGTTCACTAAGGATCTATGGCGAATCGTGGTTCTTTGCTGTCAATCATGCTTTCTATTTTGGCTAATCCGTCTGAAAATGGACGAAATGTCACAAGCATGTAAAAATGGTATAGTATAGAGAATGAACAAGTAAAGGAATTGAAGAAAAAGCTTGCCGAGATGAAAATCCTGCGCCCCACGACGGATATTTCTATTCCGCTCACGATGCGCTTTTGATAGCTTTGTACGGCTCGTTTTGCGGACCTCGTGACTTGAAAAGAATCCATCAATGGGCGAAATTTCCCGCGATAACTAAGTTTCGGCGCGATAAACACCCAGTTTACAACAAAAAACGGCACGACAAATGAGTGGCATTACTACATTTCTAGCCGCAAGCTGAGTGCAAAAGAGTTGCTTTATCACGCTCGCGCCGAGTGGTCGCTTGAGAGTATGCATTGGCTGCTCGATATGCATTTTGGACAGACCCGGTTGGGGTCGATTGTTTGTTTTCTCATGTCTATATTATACCACAAAAGACGCTGCTTGTCCACTCCGTAGTGCTCCCCAAAATTTGTATTCACCACAAAAATATGGTATAATATCGCGCAAGCCGCGTTTTTCACAAGCGCGAACAATTTGGGCAAGCAATTGCACAAACACCTCGACGTGTTGCATTTCATTTTTGTATTATTATAGGAGAGCGCAATGGCAAAAAACATCACAGAAAAAATTATCGCCGCCCACCTTGTCGCGGGGGAAATGACCCCAGGGGCAGAAATCCAGCTGAAGATTGACCAGACTCTCACTCAGGATGCCACAGGAACCATGGCGTACCTTGAACTTGAAGCTCTTTGCGCGGGAATGGCTGACCCCGAAACTGCGCGGGTAAAAACCGAGCTTTCGGTGGCGTACGTTGACCACAATACTCTCCAAACAGGTTTTGAAAACGCCGATGACCACCGCTTTATCCGCTCTTGCGCAAAAAAGCGCGGGCTGATTTTTTCCCGTCCAGGCAACGGAATTTGTCACCAAGTCCACCTTGAACGATTCGGCGTACCAGGGAAAACCCTCATAGGTTCCGACAGCCACACCCCCACAGGAGGCGGTTTGGGAATGCTCGCCATGGGGGCGGGGGGACTGGATGTTGCCGTGGCGATGGGCGGCGGAGCGTACTGTATCCCCATGCCAAAAGTCATCCTTGTGCGCCTGAGCGGCAAACTCTCCCCTTGGGTCAGCGCGAAAGACGTGATACTGGAAGTACTGCGGCTACTTTCCGTCAAGGGCGGTGTGGGATGTGTCATGGAATACGGCGGTGAGGGTGTGAAAACCCTGTCCGTACCTGAAAGAGCGACTATCACAAACATGGGAACAGAGTTGGGGGCGACGACCTCCATCTTCCCCTCAGACAATACAACCCGGGCGTTTTTGGAAGCCCAAGGACGGGGCGGCGACTGGATTGAGATTTCCGCCGATGAAAATGCACAATACGACGACGTTGTCAATATCAACCTCAGCGAACTTGTCCCGATGGTGGCATTGCCCCATATGCCCGACAACGTGAAAAAAGTTAGGGAGATTGCGGGCTTGCCCGTCAATCAGGTGTGTATCGGCTCATGTACAAACTCAAGCCTTGAGGATTTGCTCAAGGTGGCGGCGATACTCAAGGGTAAGCGTGTTCACGAAAACGTCAGCCTGGCGATCAGCCCTGGCTCTATGCAAGTGTTTTCTATGCTTGCCGAAAACGGCGCGTTGGCGGACATCATCGCCGCGGGAGCGAGGATTTTGGAGTGTGCCTGCGGTCCGTGTATCGGTATGGGTTTGTCCCCCGCAAGCGGTGCGGTGAGCCTGCGAACCTTCAACCGCAACTTTGAGGGTCGCTCCGGCACGGCAGATGCTGGCGTTTACTTAGTCAGCCCCGAAACAGCAGCAGTGGCGGCACTCACAGGCGTTGTCACCTGCCCAACAACATTCGGTGACCCACCGAAAATTGAGCAACCCACAGCGTTTTTGCGCAATGACAACCTCCTTGAACTGCCCGCAAGTGAAGAGGATGCGGCGGGTGTTGAGATTGTTTACGGTTCCAACATAAAGCCTCTCCCCGTCACCGAGGCACTGCCCGCGAACATCAAAGCCACGGCGGTTTTAAAGGTTGGCGACAACATCACCACAGATCACATCATGCCCGCAGGCGCAAAAATTTTGCCCTACCGCTCCAATATTCCCTTTTTGTCCCAATACTGTTTTGCCCAGTGTGACGAGAATTTCGCGAAAAACTGTAAGGCGTTGGAGGCGTCCTTTGTTATCGGCGGGACGAATTACGGACAGGGTTCAAGCCGTGAGCACGCAGCGTTAGTGCCGTTATATCTGGGTGTAAAGGCGGTTATTGTCAAGAGTTTTGCACGCATTCACAAGGCGAACTTGATTAATGCGGGGATTTTGCCCCTGAGCTTTGCCAATGAGGGCGACTACGACAAAATCAACCAAGGCGATGTGTTGGAGTTGCCCTATGTCCGCAAACGCCTTGAAAACGGCGAAGCATTGGAGCTTTTGAACACCCGCACAGGGGAAAAATACCCCCTTGTGACGGATTTCACACCTCGCCAGAGGGATATTTTGTTGGCGGGAGGATTGCTTGCATATACAGTTTAATATCGGCTGTACAGTCTGCGTTTGTTCGCAGATGTATAATCTCTTAACTTGAAAATCAACTGGTCTTTGCGATCTATTTTCCATCTAACTTCGTCAAAAATGCTCGCAATACGAAAGTATTACTGCGCTTTTTTCCTTGCCAGACAAAAAATATTCTCGCAAATCCTGAGCCGTTTTTCAAGTTAATCGACTATACTGGTCGATGGTTTCTATTTTCCCGCAACAGTGATTTTGATTTACCGTTCGGAAAATTCGCTAGCTTTTCGGACATTGTTGTGCGGTTACCATTTTTTCTTCAATTAGAGCCAACGCCAACCGCAGCGCATTAATGCGGCGTACCAACAGTGTCTCCTGCGACTTGCCTAGCTTTTTGCCCTCTTGTACCTTTTCGCATTTATGAAGTGTTGATGTCAGGGCATATTGGGCTTCTTCCAATTCGATTTTTGTATATTCTATCATATCTTTCTGTTCCTTACGGGATGCCGGATTACCGTTTTCAGTTTTTCCGGCGCAACTTTACGCGGGTCTGACAGGTAAATCTCGTGATGTCGCCGGATATCGCTCATATCAATGGTATATCCCTGCGCGGCGGCATATTGTTCCATTGCGGCGATGGTCGTGGGTTCATCGTCATATGAGCCGATGTGCATTGCCTGAACGCACAAGCCCTCAGTTATTTTTACAAGCCGCGCTTTCGATGTATCGAGCTTCGATTTTTTCTTGGCGAGAGCAGTTTTGGCGGCTTCGAAAATCTCCGCTGTCACAAATTCCGGCTGACGGATGAGCGCAGTCCAGTAGAATTTATCTTTTTCGCTGATGCCGCATCCCTCATATTCACCGTCCACGCTCCACAATCCCTCAAGGGGCGCAACGACATACTCCAGGATTGCTTTGTTACTCATTTTGATACCATATGATAATCCATACAAAACCTCAATAGCGGCGGCATATTCCTCGCTTGTGTTGGGATCACCTTTTCCGTCAACGGCGATGAAAACCATCTCCGGTACATCAACGATGGACGCATTGGTTTTGGGCTGATAGAGGTCTTGTTGTTGCTTCTTAAAATCAATCGGCATTATATAGTCTCCTAACTTGAAAATCAACTGGTCTTTGCGGTCTATTTTCCATCTGACGTCGTCAAAAATGCTCGTAATGCGAAAGTATTCCAGCGCTTTTTTCCTTGCCAGGCGAAAAATATTCTCGCAAACCCTGAGCCGATTTTCAAGTTAATCGACTATAATTTTACCTCCACGGATTTTTCCGACAAGTTGGATTTTTATCCCTGTATCCTCATTCCTCACTACTCTATGATCCCAAAACCTCCGTTAAAGCCGCCTTAACAGCCCCGGGATTCCCCGCACCCTTGAGCTTTTGCATAACCTGTCCCATTAAGAAACCGAACGCTTTTTGGATGCCGCTCTTATAGTCCGTGACAGCGTTGGGATTTTCCGCAATGACAGCCTCAATCGCCTGTGCCACGGCATTTGTGTCGTTGACGATGATGTAACCCTTCTCCTTGACATAGTCCGCAGGTTGGACATTGCGGGTAAAGACCGCATTCAATGCGTCTTTGTAGGAATTACGGTTGATTTTGCCCTCTATCACAAGTTTGACAAGATACGCAAGTTTCCCCGCGTCCAAAGACAAATCCTCAGGCAGGATACCGGTGTTATTCATCATGCGCATAATCTCACCCGTGACAAGCCTTGCGCTTTCAAGGGCTTGACCGCTCTGGCGAGCGATCTCCTCAAAGAGGTCGGAAATATTCTTGTGGGCGGTAATTATCCCCGCCTCGAACTCGGACAGCCCGAAATCCTTGATGTATCTGGCTCGCTTCTCGTGAGCGAGCTCGGGCAGAGAGCCGCGAATGCCCTCAATCCACTGGTCGTCAATCTGCATGGGCAGGAGGTCAGGCTCTGGGAAATAACGGTAATCGTTGGCGTTCTCCTTCGAACGCATGGGGTAGCTCCTGCCCTTGTTGTCGTCCCAACGTCGGGTTTCCTGTACCAATGTTCCGCCCTTTTCCAGTACCTCAATCTGCCGTGCCGCCTCGTATTCAATGGCGCGGGCAATTGCTTTAAAAGAGTTGAGATTCTTCATCTCCGCGCGAACCCCAAGTGCTTCCCCAGGACGGCGCACAGACAAATTCACGTCCGCCCGTATGGAGCCCTCCTGCATTTTGCAATCGCAAATGCCGAGGTACAACAGGGTTTCACGCAGTTTTGTGAGATAGGCAATAACCTGTGCCGCGCTTGAAAAATCAGGCTCGGAAACAATCTCTAACAGGGGAACACAAGAGCGGTTGTAGTCCACATAGGTCTGCTCGTTGGCGGGGTCGTGAATCAGCTTGCCCGCGTCGGCTTCCATGTGGATTTGGTGGATGCCGATGGTCTTTGTTCCGCCGTCTTCAAGGGCGATTTCCATGCATCCGTTTTTGCATATCGGAGCGTAAAGCTGTGAGATTTGGTACGCCGCAGGCAGGTCGGGATAGAAATAGTTCTTGCGGTCGAACTTGCTACAGCGTGTGATGTCACAGTTCAGGGCAAGCCCCAAACGCACAGCATACTCCAGTACACGGCGGTTGAACACGGGCAATGCCCCCGGCATCGCCGTACATACGGGACAAACATGGGTGTTGGGCGCGCCGCCGAATTTATTCGCGCACGCGCAAAAAATCTTCGTTTTCGTGGAGAGCTCCGCATGAACCTCCAAGCCCATTACAACTTCGTAACCTTTCACGAATTGTTACCTCCCGCTTTTTTTGTATGATAATCCGTAACAGATTGAAATGCACGCGCCGCTGTCACTAATTTGTCCTCGCTGAAAGCGTCGCCGATTAGCTGAAAGCCTATGGGCAAGCCCGCGGCGTCAAAACCGCAAGGCAGCACCGCGGCGGGCAGTCCCGCCAAGTTGACGGAGGCGGTGTACAGGTCGTTCATGTACATCTTCACAGGGTCGTCGATGTTCTCGCCGATTTTGTATGCCGTGGACTGTGCAACAGGGCTGATTATCATGTCGTACTTTTGGAAAAGCTTGCTGTATTCGTCCTTTATGATAGCGCGAACCTGCATGGCTTTTTTGTAGTAGGCGTCATAGTAGCCTGACGAGAGCACAAACGAACCAAGCATAATGCGCCGTTTGACCTCCAAGCCGAATCCCTCGGAGCGGGAGAGCCTGTAGACCTGCGCCAGAGTTTCAGCGTTTTTACTGCGGTAGCCGTACTTAATGCCGTCAAAACGAGCCAAGTTACTGGAAGCTTCCGCGCAGGCGATGATGTAGTAGACGTGCACCACATAGTCGAGCATAGGCATATCGAACTCATCAATGATTACCCCTTGCTCCTCAAGTGTTCTTGCCGCGGACAACACGGCATTTTTCACCTCGTCGTCAATGCCGTTGGAGAAATAATTGCGGGGGATGCCGATTTTCATACCCTTGACGTCAGTACTGTCGCCGAACGCAAAGGGCTTGTCGATAACACTTGTGTTATCCCGCTCGTCCTTGCCGGAGATGACGGAGAGGAGAGCGGCACAGTCGTCGATATTACCGCCGATGGGACCGATTTGATCCAGGGACGAGGCGAACGCCACCGCACCGTAGCGGGACACAGCGCCATAGGTTGGTTTGATCCCCGTCACGCCGCAAAAAGCACAGGGTTGGCGGATGCTCCCGCCTGTGTCCGTCCCCAGTGCCAGGGGAACTAAATCACTGGCGACAACCGCTGCCGAGCCGCCGGAGGATCCCCCCGCCACGCGGGCGGTGTCCCAGGGATTGCGTACCGCGCCTTTAATGCCCGTCTCACTGGAGCCGCCCATGGCGAACTCGTCCATGTTCAGTTTGCCCAGGATTATCATCCCTGCCGCCTCAAGCTTATCGATAACAAAGGCGTTAAAAACAGGTGTGTAGCCCTCCAACATTTTTGATGCGCAGGAGGTTTCAATCCCCATGGTGGAGATGTTGTCCTTAATACCGATGGGAACTCCCGCCAGTGGGCTGTCGTCCAATTCACCCGTATCAATTTGCGCCTGAACCTCTGCCGCACGCGCCAGTGCTTGCTCGTGCGCCACATAAAGAAAGGCATTAGTTACGTCGTTTTGTTCCTTAATTTTTTTCAGGTAATCCTCAACCACCTGAAGGACGGTCAATTTTTTGGCTTTGATTGCCGCTGAAATTTCAATTGCTGTCATCGTTTATCCCTTTCTTAGGTACATAGATACTCCGCTTATTACGCGAGAGCCGGATTCCTCCGCAATCTCGCGTTTGGTTACTCTACCGTTTTCGGTACGACAAACGCCTCGGCATTACGCTGCGGAGCGTTTTGCAAAACCAGTTCCCGCTCAAGGGAGGGCAAAACGATGTCCTCACGGAATGAATTCACGCCGTCAAAGGGGTGGTTGCGTTCCTGAAACCCTACAGTGTCAAGCTCGTTTAGCTTGTCCATCGCCGCCAAAATGCTCTCCAAATCCCCTGTAAGGCGAATTTTTTCCTCCTCACTCAGGCTCAGGCAGGAAAGCTCCTCTAGGTAGTCGATTAATGCTTTGTCGATTTTCATAATCTCTCCTCGGATAATTTTTTTTGCAGGACGGTTAGCCCGCCCGTATTCAAAGCTGATATTTCTCAATATCTCTAAATTTTCAGACAACTACATAACCCCTGTAATCTGTCTAAGCTCTAGCTACACCCAAACACCGCAGGATTTTTCCGTTTATGCTCTCCCGCTTTGTGGTATCTCTCGATTATTGCGATGTCTTCCTCCGTTGCCGCACCGTTGAGGAGGTAGTCGTCGATTTTGGCGTAAGTGATGCCCATCTCCTGTTCGTCTGTTTGTCCCTCGAAAAGTCCCGCCGACGGTGCTTTCTCAATGATTGCCGGCGGGGCTTCAAGATAGCACAAAAACTCGTAAATCTCTTTCACCGTTAAGTCGCCGATGGGATTGAAGTCGAAAGCGCCGTCCCCCCACTTGGTGAAGTAGCCCATGTGTCTCTCGGAGCGGTTGCCCGTCCCCGCAACAAGGCGGTTTTCTGCCCCCGCAATGGCGTAAAGAGTGGTCATGCGCAAGCGGGGCGCGATATTTGCAAGGGCGTGGTCGGCAAGCTGAGTGTTGATTGCCCCTGTTATGGCGCTGCGGGTATCCGTCAGATCCACCTCCCGGACGTCAATGCCAAATTTTTCCGCAGCCGCCAATGCGTCCATCTTGTCACTCTCGTAATTGCACTTGGAAGCACAGGGCATAATCACTCCCAAAGTGTTGTCGCACGCCTTTTTGCACAGTATACCCACCAACACGCTGTCCTTGCCGCCGCTGTTGCCGTATACCACACCGGACGCGCCGGAGGTCTCCAAAAGCTCACGGATAAACTTCACACGCTGCTTGGTTTCCAGTTCCCAGTCACGACCGTGTTTTTCCAATGCGGCGGCGACTAAACCCGAAAAGAGGGGGTGTGCTCTGTTGGGGCGGCTTTTGAACTCGGGGTGGAACTGTACCCCAACAAAGAAGCGTTTGCCGGGCAACTCAATTGCCTCAACAAGTTTGCCGTCGGGGGAGTGTCCGCAGACTTTCATCCCGTTTTTCTCCAACAATTCCTTGTAATCGTTGTTGAACTCATAGCGGTGGCGGTGGCGTTCGGAGATTTCCGCCGCCTTGTAAAGGCTCTCAAGGGTAGTACCGCCAACGATTTTACAGGGGTACGCCCCAAGACGCATTGTGCCTCCGCTGCCCGTCATGCCGATTTGATCCGGCATGATGTCGATGACGCGGTGGGGGGATAGCTCGTCAAACTCTGATGAGTGGGCTTTTTCAAGTCCGCAGACGTTTCGGGCGTATTCGATAACCGCGATTTGCATACCCAGGCAGATACCCAAATAAGGGATGTCGTTTTCCCGTGCCCAACGGCAGGCGGCGATTTTGCCGTCGATACCTCTATCGCCGAAGCCTCCCGGGACAATCATTCCGTCAGACCCGGCCAAAAGCTTGTCCGCCGTCTGTTCGGTGACGTTTTGACTGTCCAACCAACGTATATTCACCCGCGTGGCATTCTGGAAACCTGCGTGGTTCAGGCTTTCTATAATAGACAGATAGGCGTCGTGCAGTTGGATATATTTCCCGATTATAGAAATTGTTACTTCCTTTTTGCGGGCGGCGATTTTCTTTGTCATGTCCCGCCACTCACTCAAATCAGGCTCAGGAGCGTCGATTTTCAGTTCGCGGCAGACCACGGCGTCAAGCCCGTTTTTGTGGAGCATTAACGGTGCGTCATAGAGAGACGGCAGGGTGCGGTTTTCGATTACGCAGTCCTTTTTCACGTTGCAAAATAGGGCGATTTTCCCGTGAATATCAGGCGCCATAGGCTCGTCCGCGCGGATGATGATGATGTCCGGTGCAAGACCGATGGATCGCATTTCCTTTACGGAATGCTGTGTGGGTTTGGATTTATGCTCCCCTGAACACTTAAGGTATGGCAGTAGGGATACATGGATAAACAGGCAGTCGTCGCGTCCCTTTTCCAGTGAGATTTGGCGGATTGCCTCAAGGTAGGGTTGGCTTTCGATGTCGCCCACCGTGCCGCCGATTTCGGTAATCAACACATCCGCGCCGCTATTTTTCGCCGAGGCGTATATAAAGTTTTTAATCTCGTTTGTGACGTGGGGGATAATCTGTACCGTGCCGCCCAAGTACTTGCCGTTACGTTCATTTTCCAGAACTTTCCAATAGAGCCTCCCCGATGTGAGGGAACTCAAATTGGTCAGGTTTTCGTCAATAAAGCGCTCATAATGTCCCAAGTCAAGATCCGTTTCCGCCCCATCGTCGGTAACGAACACCTCGCCGTGTTGAAAAGGACTCATTGTGCCGGGATCCACGTTCATGTAAGGATCGAGTTTTTGGGCGGCGACCTTCAGCCCCCTTTGTTTGAGCAGCCGCCCCAGTGCCGCGGCGGTAATTCCCTTGCCAAGCCCTGAAACAACCCCGCCTGTTACAAAAATGAACTTTGTTGACATATACGCCTCCGTTATTTATTGAGAAAATCCGTTTTATTACCACAGTGTTGCCAGGAAAAGTATGCGCCCAATGTATGCCGTAATATTTTACCACAACTGAGGATAAAATACAAGCTTTGTGGCGCTTGGTCTCACGCCAAACGAACGAACTCATATTTCGAGCAAAGTCAGCGGGGAAAATATCAACCTCACAGTTCGAGAATACGCGATAAATGCTTCACAGAGTTGAGAGAAGTGACAAAGCGTTTCTTTTTCATGCTCAGAGGTATCCCGGCATCGTAAATCCTCAAAATGTTCAGCGCCAGTTTTCGGATAATGTTCAGGTTGAAAGCCGCCTGTTTTTCAAGCGTGTGATTGTTATCCTCGCGAAAAGTCATGTCCAAGTGCCAGTGATATCATCAACCGCGCTGACTATGTGGTTTGCTTTTTTATTTTTATTCCCGTTGCCTCATTGAGAATCCTGAAATAACCTTGACTTTCTCTATAGTAAAGTGATATACTAACAGCATCAAATCATAGAGGGAGGTGTTTCCGATGGTTCATACAGACGAGGGCGGGGTGGTTTTCTCTCTGGAGGAAGCTTCTCGACATCTTGTCAAAACCACCCCGTAACGTCCTATTTCACTAAAGTTTTTTAACAGGCTTCTTGTTGGAAAACTCGGGAAGTTTCCTCAAAAAATACATCACGGCGATACCGAAAGACGTTGCCACATATCAAACGGAGGTAAATTCCTATGAAAAAATCAATTATACGCACGCTTGCGTTGGTCTTGGCAGTGTTCATGTTTCTCTTTCAATCCCCCTTGCTAATTCAGGGACTGGCTCTCGATAGCGTTAACGACACAGTTATCGCCCTATCGGCTGACGACATTCCCGAAGTCATTGACGAGGCGCTGATTGAAGAAAAAGGACACATCGAGCGTCTTTATGACGAAGAGGATGACTTGCACAGCATTGTCTTTGCCAATGACGACGGCTCTGAAACGTTGTATTTGTTCGACGAACCCGTTAAATATATCGATGATGACGGGGAAGTTGCGGACAAAAGCAACGAATTGTTCAGCGAAATTGACGATGAACGTTTCGTCGATTACGCGTACGCGACCTTGGAAAATGACGTAAACACTTATTTTCCGGAGGAATTAAAGACAGACGAGGGCGTTTCCCTTGACTTCGACGGCGTCACCATTGAGATGTACCCTGTCACACAGGAAGAGGCCGGTGTTCAGCTTGCCGAGGACGAAAACGCAATCTACTACGACGAGGTTTTCGGCGAGGGAACGTCAGTCAAATACGAGCCTCAATTCGGTGGATTCAAAGAAGAGATCATCATTGAAGAAAACGTTGGAAACGTTTTTCGGTTCATCTTAGAAGCGCAGGGGCTAACTCCTGTTGCGGAAAATGGCGGACTGAAGCTTGTTGACCCCGTTGGCGAAGCAGTCGCTGAAATTAGCCCAATCTTTGTTTACGACAGTATCAAAGGTGCAACTGAAGACGGCGCAGACCACTTCACGTCCAACAATCAACTCGACGCAACGGTTCTTGAGGACGGGAAATTTGAACTTGTCATAACGGTTGACGAGGAATTCTTAAGCAATCCCGGCACCGTTTACCCAGTGACAATTGACCCCACCGTTGTTACTATTAATGCCACAGGCAGCGGTTCAAGCAAAACCATTCTTGACACTCCTGTTTACAACAAAACGTCCAACATCACAACGGGCAGTAATCCCACTGGTGTGGTTGGTTTTGTGAGCAATTCCTATGGTTCGGGCAGGCTGCTGATGCGTTTCCCCGGCTTGATGAGCAAATCATTCATGACCTCCGACTACAGCATCAAATCCGCCTTTCTCACCCTTAAGGAATGTTCGGGCGGTTCAGCTTCCGGAACAATCCACGCCTATAACTACACAGGACCCGCCTGGACAGAAAGCACTGTCTACAGCTCCTCGGTCTACAACGGCGTGGGCACCTCCATTGCTTCCCAAGCCTTCTCGTATCCAAACTCAACATTAAAGGAATACAACATCTCTGAAGCAGTGCGGGATTGGAAAGCAAGCTCCGCCCAAGGCGCTAAGGGTATCATTTTCAAAAACACTACCAGTGAAACTGATGCCTCAAAATCCAAATCCATCTATACCGCCGAGGGTTCCACCAAGCCTGTGCTGACTGTTACGTATTTCTATAATGGGAAGCGCGGCACTGTGAGTGCTCCACAGACAACAACGCAAAACATAAATTGTTTAATTTATGCTTTTGATAGACCTGAAACATGGACAATTAAAAATCGCGATACGTTTTCTCCAGCTTACTTCACAGATGACGATGCCGCGTATTGTAGTAGTGTTACTGTTGCAAAAGCACTTGCTTTGACCAAAACACGCATGAAAGCTTGGCTTAACGCAAAATTCCCTGGAAAATGGTACGAGGTTGGCGGCTACAGCTACACCATAGCTTCAGATGAGTGGATGGTTGCAATGCGGGTTGGTGTTGGTTCATATGGTGGTGCTTATGACTATGACTATCATTTTTGGTACAGAGCTAAAAATGGTACGTGGTACAACAAGCATGGTTGGTATTTGGCTTCCGAAAAAGCCTACGGGCAAATGGATCCAGCCAACAGTGCAGCGAACACGTCTTACTATGGTGGTTGGAATTTGGGCAACACAGTTAACTACTACTCTAGTGCTACCGTGTTCTATGTTATAAAGAAATAGAGGTAAATGCTATGAAAAAAAGCTATATTGTTATAATCTCTGTTGTAATTCTTCTTTCATTATTTGTATTTGTAGCTTGTAAAGATCTACAACCAAGTGATGTTACTCCTAAAACAACTAACAGACAAGACACGGTTGAAGTAACAGAGTTTATAAGCAAATTAAGAAGTTTGGAAAGTTTCACGCCACAAGATGTATATGACGTTGTGGGCGAACCAGATACAAGAGTTGGTTCTGGGCTCTCTTCTGACATATACTTTCTTGGTGATAATTCTAAAGTTGCTGTTTTTTGTGGAGTAAATCATCTTGCGGTAAGGATTTACTATGAAAATGGTGAAGAAGAATTTATTACAATAGGCGAGTCATCATCCGATAATTAACCGCTGTTGTGCAGACGGCTCGCTTGAGTTGTCTGCACAATTATGAAAGGAATAGTACAATGCGCTTAAAAATACTTTGTATAATCCTCGTATGTGTTTCAGTTGCCCTTGCTCTTGCCGCGTGTACTGAAAATCCTGTTACCCCTGACGACCCTATCTTGACCACCGATAAATACAATAACCAAAAGATTACTGAATTTATCGACAAACTGAAAACTCTTGAAGTTTTCACAGAGGAGGAGGTCCATAAACTTGTGGGTGAGCCTGACGACTATTCAGGTAGTGGACTTGTCCGAGAGGTATATCGTATGGGTGACGGTATAGCTATTTATCTTCTTTATTGGTCGAACTCAATAGATGTAGATGTTCGATATGAAGAAGATCTTGCGCTAATTGATACAATTACGTTACGCAAAGACGCACCTGCAGATTAACCCAAAAGGCTGACGGTTCAACTTGAGCCGTCAGCCGCACTGAAACCTTAAGGGGGTTATTTATGTTGAACAAATCCGAACAAGCCTACGGGCAAATGGATCCCGCCAACAGTGCCGCGAACACGTCTTACTATGGAGGCTGGTCAATAAAGGATAAATATGGTAATGTAATTTATCAGAATTTTTATTCTAGCGCCACAGTTTTCTATGCGATAAAGGAATAGGTGATTACAATGCGTATAAAAATACTTTGCTTAATCCTCGTATGTGTTTCAGTTGCACTTGCTCTTGCCGCGTGTACTGAAAAACCTGTCACCTCTGACGACCCCATCTTGACCACCGATAAATACAATAACCAAAAGGTTACTGAATTTATTGACACGCTTAAAACGCTCGAGGTTTTCACGCGGGAAGAGGTCTATAAAGTTGTGGGAGAACCTGACAGCTATTTCGGTAGTGGTATCGTGAGAGATGTATATCGTATGGGTGACGGTATAGCAATTTTCGTTCACTATTTGGGAAACGCAATAGAACTTAATGTGCTATACGAGGACACACTTTCAACGATTGAAATCATTACGTTAGGCGAAGAAAAACCTAAAGACTAACCCAAAAGGCTGACGGTTCAACTTGAGTCGTCAGCCGAACTGAAACATTTAGGAGGTTACTCATGTCTGTAAAAAACAAACAAGCCTACGGGCAAATGGATCCGGCAAATTCCGCCGCAAACACGTCTTACTATGGTGGATGGAATTTGGGTAGTACCGTGAATTTTTATTCTAGTGCTATCGTGTTCTATGTTATAAAGAAGTAGGTGAATGAAATGTGTAAAAAAGTATTTGGTTTAATTCTGATGTGTGTTCTCCTTTCGTTCACTGTTTTGCTAGCCAGTCGCCTTCAATGCGCAAATCGCTGCCGCTTATGTGATATTTGGGCTTGAAAAAGGAAAATTCCCGCACAATTTCAGCCATATGCCGTCCCTGAATTTCCAGGTGATAGCGATTCCAAACCCTGAA
>WRKY01000028.1 GCA_009777895.1 Oscillospiraceae bacterium | reverse complement strand
AGGAACACAAATGCCTCCTTGCCGATGGGTGTGAAAACCAAGTCCGCACCCGCTTCTTTTGCTGTGTCGAGCTGACTTTGGGCGGGTTGCGCCACAAAAATGATGTCTCGCTTCCCCTCGATTATGCCCTGATACGCCGCACGGGTGTTGGTACAGATTACCTTGTCATCGCTGAAAGCATCCTGGTCATAAACCGCCTGTGCAAAGGCGGCGTATAGGGGATAAAGCGCCGTGGCGCCGTCCAATACGGGCAGGTTTTCAGCGAGCACGAGGGTGGATTTTTCGTCGAGTTTGGCGGCTAGGGTGTCCTCTTTGAATGGAGCATATAAGGTTAGGTCGGGGGCGGACTCCGTGCCGTCGGGGGCGTGGGCGTTCAACCACCAGTTCCCCCGCAACGCCGTTGGAAACAGTGCCGCGCACAGCAGCACAAAAATCGCAAGAGTGATAGTCACAGGAAGTCTTTCCCTGTGTTTTATCCACAGCAAGACAATAAGCCCGCCCACGGCGAGGATAACAAAAATCACAGGCAACAGCCCTAAAACGTTGTCGATTTGGGAGAATTGGGTGATGTAGTCATACTTTTCAAGAACGTAAAATCCCGCGCAGACGAGGGCGAAAGTGAGGGATAGGCGCAAAAATAATTTGGCGTATTTTCCCATTTCACTCACCTACATCCCTAAGATTTCGCCGGTTATCATCCCCGAAGTGATCCAAACCAGTATAAGGATTATTAGCACTAGTGGGATGCACAGGGCGAGAATGGCAATGTTTCGGGCAAGTTTTGTTGTTTTGTCCGCGTCGGCAATTTTTTCAGCTGTAACTGAAATTGCTAACACTATGCCGGCAATGGGCAAAATGATTGCCGCCAGAAGGAGAAAATTTATCGAAAACGTTAGGGCAAGAAAAACGAGAGGGATAAACGAGAAAATGAGAAATAACGACATAATCGCGATGGTTAGCCTTTTTTTACTGAGCATAGGGCACTCCTTGGGTGTTTTATAGGCACAGTATAACAGAAAGTGGGTGAAAAATCAACAAATTTGCTTGACATGAAGTTCTTTTCCTATGCGACAACTAACCCCACCCGTGCAACCAATTCTCCGCCGATCCAATACTGCAACTCACCTGCCACCGCGCCTTTTTTCACTGGGGCGTACTCAAATGGGCGAATCAGAGGTACAACCACGGGCTTGCCTTTTTTTGGCAGGGTCGGGGTTTGAGCAGGTTTCAGCGTGACAAATTTCTTCTTGCCGCCCACCAAGGGCAGGGCGTATTCGTCTGATTCTCCCACGCGTTTTTCCAGTGCGGCAAAGCCAAAATCTAGCAACTTTTTGTGGTCGCTCCAGTCGCTGGAGGCGTTCAAAGTCACACAAATCAGCGTTGCGCCGCGCCGGCGCGCTGCAGTTACAAGGCACCTCCCTGACTTCTTTGTAAAGCCCGTTTTCATGCCGATACAGCCCTGATACTCCCGCAAAAGACGATTGTGGTTGTTGTAATGCGCCGCACGGTCATCCACGGCGACTTTGGCAGACTTTTTCGTGCAAATACGCGCAAATGCGGGATTTTCAATCGCTGTTGCCCCGAGCAGCGCCATGTCGTATGCGGTGGTATAATGCTCCTTGTGGTCAAGGCCCGAGGGCGTGACAAAGTTGGTGTTTTCCATGCCGATTTGCATGGCGCGTGCGTTCATCTCGATGGCGAATTTATCAAGATTTCCCGCCAGTCCAATGGCGATGGCATTCGCCGCATCGTTGCCGCTTGCGAGCAGCGCGCCGATTGTCAGCGCCTCCAGTGTCACCTTGTCGCCGGTTTTCAGCCCCATACTGGTACCCTCAACCCGGTTCATGTTGTCAGTGACGGTGATTTTCCGCTCCGGCGTGTTCTCCTCGCACGCCAAAAGGGCGGTCATTATTTTCGTTGTACTTGCCATGGAGCGTTTTTCACGGGCATTTTTCTCAAAGAGAATTTCCCCCGTTTCCGCCACCATCAACACCGCCGCCCTTGCGGATACAACAAAATCCGCTCCGACCGCCCTCAGGGGCAGCGAGGCGAAAATCAAGACGAACACTGTAACAAACAAAAAGCCTTTGCGCATAATTATCCCAGATGTTTTTTTGTCTATAGATTATGCGCAAGGCGGGGATGTTAGACTATCCGCCCCTACCCCCACTTTCAAGTTGCCGCGTTCCTCTCCCCAAAGAACTTTGTCACCTGCATAGCGGGATGATAGGACTGCTTGGCTCGGCGTAAACCCTCGTCCCCCATGTCTTCCTCGCGGTTGATGAGCTTGTAGTCCAAAAGGGCGTGCTGTGCAAACTGCTGATTTAGCATGGGGTACGCTCCGCGAATTTCGCTGTTCGCCTTTTCGATGTGAGTGCAGAAAATGTCGCGGTTGATACGCTCGCCTAGCGTGAATCCCACCACCTCGCCGTCGGCGTAAAGCACGCCGCCGGTAAATCCTAACGCGAAAAAGTTCTCTAAAGCGGACATCACCACCTTGTTTTCCATAGCCAAGCTCTCGGGGTTTTTCGCCATGTTTGCCCTGTACCACTCCTCTTGAAAGTCCGCGCATTTGTCCAAATTGTCCCTGCCAATGGAGATGTATTCCCACTGGCGTGTGCGCAAAAAAGCCGCAATGTGGTTACGCTTTTGGTGGTATTTTTTCCCAGGAAGATTGATTAGATCGTCGCTGTTGTAGACATAGTCCTCTAAATCGGGATTGCGTTTGAAGGTGAATTGCTGTTGGTAAAGCTCCTCTAAAAGTTGTCGGTTATGCTCCAAAACGCCGTAAAGACGTAACGGAATCCCACGTTTTTTTGCGTCTTTTTCCAGGATTTCCAGGGCTTTGCCGCAGTTTCTAAAGTCCCCCACGGGAAAGCAATACGCCCTGCGCATCTCGGAAAAAGTGGCGAAAAAATCGTCATTCAGTCGGCAGATTTTCGTCCCGTAAAAATCCCCCCAAAGGTAGATATTCCCTGGGAGATATTCACATGAGGTCTGCTCGCTTACTTCCTGAAGTTTTTTCATCCAGGAGTAATCCTCGATTTTCATGCTTCTGAATTCTAACACTCCAACACCTCACTGACGCATTGCCAAATTTCCCCGGCGATGTTTTCGATGGGCAGCGCCTGACTCCCGGCGCCGCAGGAAACGACTCGCCAACCCCATTTTTCCGCCGCGTACATCGCCGCTTTGCGGCACGCCAATAGGTAGGGGATGTCCTTTTCGTGTATGTCCAGTTCCTCGCGCTTTTTCATTAACGCCTGGGAAACCTTGATTGGCATATCCAAATATATCACCAAATCCGGGCGGGGCAATCCCAATTTTTCGTGTTCGTAGTCCTCCAACCACGCCAAAAAGCCGTCCCACTCCTTGCGCGGCAGCTTGACCATTTGGTGGTAGGCGTTGGAGGAGGTATAGCGGTCGGCAAGGAAAAGCTCTCCTCGCTCATAGATCTCCCGCCACTTTGTGCTGTAGCTCACGTACCTGTCCACAGCGTAAAATGACGATGCGGCGTAGGCGTTCACGTCGGCGGGACTGCCGCCCAATTCGCCGCCCAGGTACATCTTAACGGGGGAGCAGGCGGGGCTGTCATAATCCGGTAATTTTATGTGCCTGAAAACCACTCCCGCGGCATTGCGTTGGAGCAGTTCCATCTGTGTGGACTTGCCGCTGCCGTCAAGCCCCTCTAGGACAATTAGTTTTGACATTTTTCACCACATTGATGATACAAAATATGGGGTATCTAGGGGCCCGCAATGGACGGATGGATGGTATACGCTCTTTTCCGCCTAAGGTCGGATATCTGCCGTGAAACCATTAGGAAACACCGCCGAGTAGTCCTCGTACAGACCTATGGGGTAGTCCGTGCTGAGCCACTGGGCGTCACTATTCAGCCCCGCCTCATAGCGTTGGGGCAAGTGGTTGGGCCAGACATCAAGGCGGCTTCGCACCAACAAGCCGCGCTCATTGACAATCTGTCTGCTGTCCTCGCCGTAGTTCACCGGATCATTTACCAACACCATCGCCGCTTGTTCATGGTCGCGGTTGCCGTGGGAAAATGCAGGGATCATCGCCTGTGTCCGCAGGGTTTCGTCCAAAGCCAAAAAGTCCTGTGTGGCGTGTCCCGGATGGAGGAACACCAACACCTTACCCAAAGTTTCCTCAAGGAGCGGCCAGTCTTTTTCCTTTCCCATGCCGGCAAAAGTGGAGTAATCCCTCAGAAGTTCGGCAGGAGTCAGAACGTTCTCTCCCAACTCCTCCCGCACCAGATTGTCAAAATCTTCTACGCGCTCCCCGCTCATGCCGTAAAGTCCAAAGGGGGCGACGGTTGTGCCTTTCGCCTCTATGAGGAGGATTGCAGGCAGATGGCTTGGGTTGGCGCGGCTCCACAGGGAAACCTCCCGCAAAGCCAGTTGTGCGTTTATGCCAGTGGATTCCATGTCAATAACAGGGCTGTGGAAGAACATAAATTCCCCCGCCTTGTTTTGATACAAATCCAGTTCAAGCCCCATAACGCCGCTGTTAAGCTGCTCGGTGATGGGAGGGAAGCTGTAGGTGTACGAATCCTTTTCCGTCACACCCAAAAGCGTAAGGATATTGTAAAGCACTCGGCTCATTGGGGTCAATCCCTGTTTGTAGCTGTTGTGGGTGAATATACCCCGCAGTTGGTTGAGCCTTACGCCTTCGGCGATTGCCTGTTCGATGTCAATGCCTGTGCGGAGCTTCTCTTTCTCCAGTGACTGGGCGTTGTCTATGACAACAAATTCGGATTCAAGAGCCGCTAGGTGGGATTTTTGCCACTCCCGCCACTTGCCCATACCCGCCATGCCCTGCCACGCGACCGCGATGGCAAAGACAAACACGAGGGCGAACAGCACGCCAAAGCTTATGAGGGGTATTTTCCACCATTTTTTTGCTTTTTTCATAATGACATCAAAGATTACTGGGGCTCTTTCAAACCGACTTCATCAAACACAAAGGCGGTTTGGATTGCGATCTCGATGCCGTTTTCAAGAGAATTGAAACACAAATTTTTATAGGTATCGCCGCGCGTGTGGTAATATCTGGGAGGAGCGGGATCCATACCCGCAAGACAGGTGGCGTGAATCCCTGCTTGAGATACTGCCGCCGCGTCGGAGGAGCCGAAAAACACGTTCTCATAGGGTAAGTCACGACCCGCCCGCTTGGCGCCCTCCTTGAGGATTGCGCAGGCGATTGGGCTGTTGGCGGTGGTATTGGTCATGTCGCGCTTATAGATGGCAAAGTGGTCGTAATCGCGAAAGGTTTCCAGTCCCACAAAGACGGTGTCAATCTCCTTGCACTCCTTGTTATGCGCCTTGCTGTATGCCTTTGCGCCGCGCAGTCCGCACTCCTCGCCGCCTGTGGTCAGAGCCACAACCTCGGTGTGCTTGAAGCGGATATCGTTGTCTTTTAGGAACTTCAATACGCATATTGCGCCGTAACAGCCTGTGAGGTTGTCGTTTGCCCCCTGAACATACTTGCCCCAGGTGCAGAAGAAGAAGCACACGCAGTAAAGAGGAACCCAGGCGGTAAGTCCCCAGACCATGTATTTTTGTACGTCGTCCGAGAGGAACGGCTCACCGGCAAAGTGGTTGGCAATAAAGAGTATTCCCGCAACCAGGTTGACGACAAAGCCGCTGAAAGCGCCTATAATGCCGCCCAACAAGGCAGGAGGACCTCCCCAGTGTGAGAAACGCCACTCCTGTGAGCTGTCGGCGTGTCCGCTAAAGATGATGCGCTGTTTCACTTCACCCTCGGGTTTGTAGATGCCCACGGCGTTACAGCTAGTTTTTTTCGGGCAAAACACGTCCAGGAATTGCTTGTAGAACAAAAACTCCATGATGGCAAAGAGCAGTGCCAGACAGAATAACCCAAAGGCTATGAATTTGTTGTAGGGGATTTGGGGCAACCAGTATATAAGGGTGCCGCACAGAGCGAGAATCACGTCTACAAGCACCCAGCCCATGAACGCCCAGGGGGCGACCTTGAAGTCCTCGATTTTGACTTCATCGGCGTACTTGCGCATTTGATCCGCCATATACTCCTGTGCTTTGCGTTCCTCGGGGGTACCGCAGCCGCGGCCTCCGAAAACACTGCCGTCGCCAATGTTTTTGCAGATGTGGGTAATGCCTTTTTTGGCAAAATTCGCACACTCCCGCAGGGACACATTGAAATCCCTCACAGCATTTTGTGCTTTCATATGTTTCTACCTCCAAACAAATATGTTAGCTTATTTTATCATTTTTCACGCTAAATTGCAAGGGCTTATGCTACCGCATTTGCCTCTCCACAAGGTTATCGCCCACATATTTTTTCCGCAGACGGGGTTTTTCAATTTTTCCTGTGGGATTTCGGGGGACTGTATCGAATAAAATCCGGCGGGGGCGCTTGTAGCGCGGCAGAGCGTTGCAGAATTCCATGATTTCCCCTTCCGTCGCCGTGAAACCCGCCTTGATCTCGATAATCGCCGCGGCTATCTCACCCAAACGGTGGTCGGGCAAGCCGATAACCGCCACATCCTTAATCTTGGGATGTGCTCGCAGGAAGTCCTCAATCTGGACGGGGTATAGGTTTTCACCGCCGGTGATAATAACGTCCTTTTTGCGGTCAACAAGGAAGATGAATCCCTCCTCGTCCTGGCGCGCCATGTCGCCAGTGCGAAGCCATTCGCCTTTCAGCACCTCATCCGTCGCCTTTTCGTCACGGTAGTAGCATTTCATCACTCCACGACCCTTTACCGCCAACTCGCCTACCTCACCCTGCTTGACAAGCTCGCCGCCCTCGCCGATGATTTTGGTTTCCCAACCATATCCCGCGATGCCGATGGCGCCGACCTTGCGGACATTCTCGATACCTAAATGCACCGCGCCGGGACCGATTGACTCGGAAAGTCCGTAGTTGGTGTCATAGTCGTGATGGGGGAAAATTTCCTGCCAACGCTTCACAAGACTGGGCGGCACGGGCTGCGCCCCGATATGCATAAGCCGCCACGCACTCAGGTCAAGCTCCTCAAGCTTAATCTCGCCGCTCTCAATGGCGTCCAGAATGTCCTGTGCCCACGGCACAAGCAGCCAAACGATGCTTGCCTTTTCGCTTGAAGCGGTTTCCATAATCCATTTTGGAGTGGCTCCTCGCAGCAACACGCCGGTACCGCCAACAATGAGGGAGCCGAACCAGTGCATTTTCGCGCCAGTGTGATACAGGGGAGGAATACACAGGAAAATGTCCTCCTTGGTCTGTCCGTGGTGATTCTGCTCCACTTCACAGGCAAAAACAAGAGCGTCGTGGCTGTGTAAAATCGCCTTGGGGAAGCCCGTTGTGCCGCTAGAGAAATAAATCGCGCTGTAATCGTCAATGGAAATTTCCACCTGAGGACGCATGATACTCTGATTTTCTGCAAGGCTCATGAGGTTTTCGGCAAAGGCAGGGCAGTTGTCCCCCACAAAAAGCTGTTTGCGGATTTTGGGCATATCGCTCTGAATCGCCTCCATGCGGGTGATGAATTCCGTGCCAAAGATGATTAAGCTCGCGTCAGATAAATCAAGGCAATAGCGGATTTCGTCGGCAGCGTAGCGAAAGTTCAGGGGAACCGCCAAGGCACCGGTTTTCAGCACGCCAAAATAGACGGGCAACCATTCGATGCAGTTCATCATGAGAATTGCGACTTTATCGCCTTTTTTCACGCCGTCGGCGATGAGATAGTTGGCGATTCGGTTTGCCTGTTGGTCGAATTCAAGCCAGGTGAGGGTTTTGCGGTAGGCTGTGTGGGTATCCGCCTCCACTAGCTGTGCTTCACTCCAACTTGTGCTGTCGCGGCGCATTTCGGGGTTTATCTCCACCAGTGCGCAATCTTGCGGGAAGCTCGCCGCATTGTTTTCAAGGAATGACATTATCGGTTTTTTGCTCATTTTTCTGTCCTTTCACTTTATGGTTATACTAACATATGGATTATAGCATAAATTGCCAGAAAAAGCAAATGGAGGCTTGAATTACAGCTGCAAAACTCAAGTAGTTGACAAGTTTAACCAAACACACTATACTATAGTGCTGAAGAGGGGCAGCAATATTTTTTCGAGGGGTAAAACTAGGTGAACAATAATCTCACAATCAAGGAATTTTCCGATATGTCGGGAATTAGTGTAACAACTCTGCGCTTTTATGATAAGGAAAACATCTTTAAGCCCGCTTTCCGTGATTCAGAAAACGGCTACAGGTTCTATACACTGGATCAGATAGTCACGGTGAACTTTGTGAAAACTCTTTTGTTCGCAAAGGTTCCGCTAAAACGCATTGCCCACGAGCGGGAAATCCGCACTCCAGACTCAATTGGAAAGCTAATCGACGAGCAATATGACGTGTTGGAAAAGCAAAAACAGCTAATAATCAATGCTCAGGATATTTTGGCGAAGCGCAAAACGCTGATAGAACGGGGCAAAAAGGCTCAGGTTGGCACGGTTCAAGTGGAAAACTGGCGCGAAAAAAGCTACACAATCGGCTCCCCGACGAACTGGGAGAAAGGCAAAGCTTTCTATAACCCATTTGTCACTTTCTGTAAGGAAGCGAAAAACAAAGGCATAATTTTGAGCTTCCCGATCGGCGGTATCCACAAGAGTTGGAGTAATTTTTTGGAAGCCACAGGAGAGCCGGAATATTTTTTCTCCTCGGACGTGAAAGGGCAGTCCCGTGTACCCGCAGGGGAATATCTAGTGGGATACGCCCAGGGGTTTTACGGCAATTTTGGGGATATCCCCAAAAAAATGGATGAGTTCTCCAAAAAAAATAAACTCAAAACTATTGGTAATGTTTACTCTTTGTACATCTTGGACGAGCTTTGTATAAGCGATATTGACAAGTATGTATCTCAAATAGCGGTGATGATACAGCGTGAAAAATAGTATGCGATTTGCTTGTTTATCAAAATTTTAGATTTTAGATAGATTTAATTTATTGACCCTTGAGTAACTTGAGGGTTTATTCTTTTATATGCTAATTGGCAAGCACCTCTCTGGAGGAAATCAAATTTTCATCAGCACCCAACCCCTAATGCCATGAATGAAGGGCGCGCTTGGTGTGGCTCTGCCTCGTCACACCAACAAAAGGCGATGCGCGTTCTTCATTGATGGCGTTAGGGTTGGCTACTGAATAGGAGATGGCAAGAGATGAAGCTCTTCAAAAATGAAAAAAAACGGATGAAACGCTGTTTAGCCATAACACTGGCACTCTATATTTTCGTGATGGCGTTAGTTTTCGTTGTGAAAACACAGGAAACAATCGCTACAATCCCCGCCTACCCCGTTGTTCCTGAAGACGTATTCAGTGATTCATTCGAAATTCCAATTGTGGAAAAAGTCTTTGTGGGCTCTCGCAGTCAAGCGGGTTCCACTCAGCAACCCTCAGGTACAGGCACCACCTACAACAACAACTTCCGCGTCAACACCCTCTTTGCCAACGCCAACGCCACGGGTCTTGCGGGGGAGAACGCGGGTCACTCCAATTACCTGATGTTCACCACTAGCGACGGCGGTCTTTACGCGGGCGGAACTAACCAAGTTGGTGAATTGAGCGTGGCGAAAAACACCACCGTCAGCGGTCGCAACTCCTTTGACTGGTGGGGTATCAACTCATTTTTTAAGAGCACCCAAACGGTCATTCGGGACGCGGTGATAGGTGATGTGGTAAAGGTTGATTTCGGTCACGAGCATTCCATATTGCTCGACAGCGAAAATAATGTCTATACCTCCGGTAACGGGGCTAATGGTCGTTTGGGCAACGGTGGGACTGCTAACCAACACCATTACGGCACGCCGCTGACCTTTCCTCTCAACGCAAATGAGGATATTGTTGATATTTCCGCTGCTGCCGCAACGGGCTACGCTTTGACGAATCAAGGGCGGCTCTTTGCGTGGGGCAACAACAATGCCGGACAAACCCCTGGAGCTTCCGGCGGTTCACACAATAGCCCTGTAATCATCCCGCCTCCTGCGGGACAAGCCTACAAGATGATAAGCGCAAGTCACACTGGCGGACGTTTTGTCAACAGCAGTATTTACGCTGTTTGTGTGGATGATTCTGGAGTGGAAACCCTTTATTCATCAGGGCTTGGGGGTAACGGACAACTGGGACGTGGCAGTACAGCCAACTCCAGCGCTTGGGTGAACATGACCTACATCACCACAGATACGCCCAATGTCACGGCGCCGTCCGATACTCCATTTGGCATTAAACAGATTGAGGCTAGTGAATACGGTTTTTTGATGCTCCGCAACGACGGCAAGGTATTCTATTGCGGGATAAATACCGCATACCAAAGCGGTACTGGAGCAAGTGCGACAGGTAACATTACCCGATTGACAGAAGTTATCATGCCCTATGACTCCACTGGCAGCCAGATGACTGCACAGCGGATTTTCCGCTCCCCCGAAAACACCTGGCTTGAACTTAACGACAACCAAGTTTGGGGCTGCGGCGACAACCGTTCAGGGCAATTGGGATATTATGTCACAAACCACAGAACGGCGGCAGGCTCTCCCACAGAAAGCGCATACCTGACCAACCACTACGCCAATTTCCTCGTCAATCCTGTGACTATGGAGATGGCGGCTCCAATAGCAGGCGGCGCTAACCGGAAATTGACCCCTGCCGAAAACTTTGACGTGAGCAGCTTCGCCAATGGGGAGAACAAATCCTGCGAATGTATATATGAGGACGAAAACGGCGACCCCGCACCAATCAAGGACATGATGATTAGCGTTCGCACAGCGGTTATTGCCGATGCCCAAGGGCGACTGCGTGCTTCCGGTTCTTTCTACGCCACACACCGCGACACCTCCTGCTACATTTGGCCCGGCAATCACAAGGGCGAACCCTCCTTCAAAATCCTAACCTGGCCCGCGCCAATTCGCAACATCACCCGCGTTTTTGCGGGATACGGCACATCTATGACAGGGGGAACTGTCACAAACCCCAACATGATGATGTTTCTGAAAGAAAATCCAGAAAACGGCAATCAAAGCCTTTATGTGGGCGGACGATCCAACCTAGGTTCTTCAGGTGCGGACATTGCAGGAGTTCAGAATCCATATCGCTTCAACTCCCCCACAAAGGTGAATTTGAGTAACGTTGAGGGGCGGATTGCGGACGTGAGCATCGGTTATGAGTACACCATGCTACTGGACGATTTGGGCTATGTCTATACCTGCGGCAGCAACACCAACGGCAAGTTGGGGCAGGGCTTGGCTCTCAGTGCCAGTGTGTCAAGGCTTACACGCATTAATTTTAGCGACGCTACGCTATCAGCTAGCGGCTACGATGATGTACGAATTACCCAAATTTCCGCAAGCAGCCAAACTGCCTATGCTGTTGACGATCAAGGGAATTTGTGGGGTTGGGGACTTGGTTCGGAATTTCAACTCAACGGCAACGCTACCCAAGCTCGCCCTATTGTCCTCGCTCGTGCTGCCGATCCACAGGGCAAGGTTGTTATGCTGACATCTAGCAAGGTCATCGAGGACACAAACAGCGCCTTTTATATAATCCGCGAAAACGCGCAGGGACAGCGGACAATGTACTCTGCGGGACAAAATAGAGCAGGTCGTTTGGCAAAAGGGGCGACCGTTACAAACAGCGCTTTGAGCGCTGTAGATACTCGAACCTTTATTACAGATACAGGTACGGCGGTTCGCGGTCCTGACCTTGACGCCAACAATATCTTACAGATGGAAGCCCACTCAAGGAATATTTTCATCCTCGTCAATGAGCAAGACGACCCGGAAGGCACAGGACAGGTCTACATGACAGGTTATAGCTACTGGGGAGAAAATGGCGTGCGCGGTTGGGGTGACGGAATAACCGGCGGTACAAACTACGGCTCGTTCCACCGTGTAGTCATGCCCACGGAATCCACTACCTCCACCACCAGACTGCGTGCGGAAAGAATTTTCCGCACAGGTATCACCACCGCCATTCAGCTCACCGACGGCATGATTTGGCTTTGCGGTACAAATGACCATTCTGACCTAGGATTTCAGTGCAAGGGCAATCAGGCGCAGTCTGGTATTACAAATGGCGATGCTGGTCAGCGCGGCACTGGTATTGACCACGATCTCGGCTATTTGGCAAATCCTGTCACATTGCAAATTGCGCAACCCGTTGGTTCAAACCTACAGATGATTTCCACAATGTCCCCAAACGCGGCGACATACACTGCCGCATATAGCCGTCACCGCACCTCCATTGACATCTACCAAAAAGACGGCGAGTCCAATTATCATCCCATAATCGACCTTGCGGGAGGCTACAACGAAAGCTTCATGGTGGACGCGAACGGCTATCTGCGGGCAAGCTCCGACACGGCAATTTGGGATACTTCCACATTCCCATACATGGAGGACAACACATCCTCCTTCAGGCGCCTTTCCAACCGCAACCGCGAAATTCAAGACCCCACTATCGTTTTTGGCGGTTACAACGAGGAGGTCACCGATGCGATTTCCGATCCCAAAACCATTACCTTGGGTCCTACCGCTTACGACAAGCTCCTTGATGTGTCACAGAACTGGCATATTGAGCTATTGACGGACGAAGTCAATGACGTTTGGACGCCTGTGGATGAGTTGATTGGGGACAGCAGTGTGCTGAATGCGCCTCTTGTTCTTGACGTCGCTTCCTGGAAGTTGAGTCCTGGTGAATATCGCATCGTGACCTATCGACACGCTAATATGTCAAATTCCGGTACGAATTTTGCTATGGAACTCCTTATGGGCGGTGCAGCGGAGATGTCCGAGTTGGCAAGTAATGACGTTGAGGGGTACTTCAGGATTGAGCCTGAAAAAGACATGATACTGCACTTGAGACAAGAGATACAAAACCCCGAAAATTTGCCGATTGATTGGGATACAGCGCCCCAACAAGCGCTTTATAACATACGTTATGGAGGCGAACAATACGGCGCTGTGGGCAATATGGGTACATCATTGTTCGAAGATATTCAAATCGGGACTAAACGCGATTACAGCGAGGTAAAGCCTAATCCAATAATTCCCCAATGCTTTTTCTACACTGGATATGCCTATTCAACAACAGATGAAAATCTTGTAAACGATGTTGTGACGGGCTCAGGCGAGCTAATACTTGATCTTGAGGATAGCAAGGAATTTTGGGTCGTCATATATATTCAGCCGAACGAAGCGTTGAATAACAGTAACAATGGCAGGTACAGTAAAGACAATGAATTTGGTGAGATTTTTCCCGCGCCGTAAAAGATGATATAGCCGATTTTCAAGTTAGGAGACTATAATCGACTATAAAATCAAAAAAACGCTCCGCTTAGTTGTGGAGCGTTTTTTTGCAATACTGAATTACATCCGCCTGTGTAAAGCATCTCATGTTGCCAGGCTTCTAGTTCTTAAACCACGTCCATATCCTCTGTCAAACGCAAGCCCTCGACCGCCGTGGCGGCAAAGAGGAGCAGCTCGCTGTCCTTGGGAAGGGTCAGGCTCGCCGCGCCGTCGGGTACTTGGAAGCTGTGACGGTAAATATAGGCGTGTTGGGCGAAAACGTCGCCTTTTGCGTTGTGCATATGAGTGGCGTTCCAAGCAAGTTTGCCGGTTTTTACCTGCGCTGTGTCCCCCATGGCGGGCAAATCCCATTTGCCGATGCGCTCCGTGGCGGATTGCACTGTCTGAGTAACAAAATCGCCGCCCAAAGCGAAAACCGCTTCCTTGTCGCCTTTCGTGCTAGTCAAAAGCAAATCAACGCTGCTCGTTCCCTTAGGTAACGCCAGTGTCTGCCCATTGCACGCTAGAGCTTTCTTGGAAAACTTATGACTCACGCCGCCGCTGACAACCCGCTCGGGATACAGCTCCTCGGGGATAGTCATGCCTTGTCCCTGGTTGCTAGTCAGCTTGTCGTCTGTTCCCGCTAGCTTGAACTGCACTTTGTCAACGCAGACGATAACCCCGTTTTTCGGAGCTTTTTGGGAGGAAGTGACCGCGGTATCGCCCTCAAAGGCGATGTCCATTGAGCCGAGGGTTTTGACTGCCGTCTTCGACTGTTCAAGAACCACGCCGAAGGTTTTGGGTTGGAACTTGGCAAGGTCAAAGATAATCTCGCCGTTTTCGATAGCGACACCGCCAACGCTGTTCTCAATAGCTTCTTCTGACGCCCACATCTCACGGACTTTGACGGCGTTACCCATCAGCTTCAAGCGCACTTTGTGATGTGCCTGCCCCGCGATTTCCTGTACACGAACGACGATTTCGTCGCTGTTTTCCGCTTTTTTCACACAGCGCAGAGCGACGCCCGGATCGCTTAGAGTGCCGTAGCCCCACACGCCCGGCAGTGCCGCATTAATGTTTTTCGCGCTTGCCGGCTGAGTGAACGCCTGTAGCGGTTGGTTAAAGCACAGGGCGGCACGCTGACTGCTTTCAAGGCTTTTGCCCGAATGTCCAAACACGCCGAAAGCGTAAAGATTACGCCCGAAATCCAACTGGTCTTGGTAGCTATCGGGGCGGAAAGGCAGGCGCGGAGTGTGGATGCCCGTCAGGCGCAGTGTGGATCTGTCGGGGTGATCCCATCCGTATCGGCAGTCGCTTAGGATGGACACACCGTAGTCGTTTGCGGAGATGTCCGCAAAATTCTGAGCGGGAACCTCATAGAGTTTTTCGGTA
>WRKY01000027.1 GCA_009777895.1 Oscillospiraceae bacterium | reverse complement strand
AAAATCTATCTTTCATTTTTCTTATCGGATAGTTTTTCAACATCGCCTCCAGTATCCGAAAGGAATTGCCGTGAAAAAATTGATGCTCAAAGCCTGGGCAAAAACCCTCGCCCTTATGTTGCTGATTCTATTGGCGGTGATTGTTGCGGCGTCGGGTTTGGCCATCTACACTCTCATCGACTCCAACGCCTACGCCAGTGATTGGCATGAATCGCGGCAGACGGCGATATCAGGCTCGTTTTTTTGGCAGCAGATGGGTGAGGTGGAATATCACAGCAAAATATTTCTGGACAACGACCGGGATAGAAACGCAATTGACGATTTTCTTTGGCGCTTTTCGGAGGAGAATAGTAACTTCTTCTTCGTGGTCAAGGATCAATCCGGTAAGGAAATTTTACGCAACTATGACGGCGGGGAGTACCAATACAGCGAAACGGCGTACCGAGACATCCTCTTTAACGAACGCCGAGAAACGCGGGATTTGTCCTTCCGCACCGCTAGGGAACGTCAGGAGTACATCCAACAAAGCGAACGCAATTTCGCCGCTGTTCTCTACGACGTTTGGGACATCGACATCGACGACGACGGCAAACTGGATTACGTGCTGAAAATTTCGTACACCGTTTGGGATAAACAGACAATCGCCATCACGGGCTTTGTCAAGAGCCAATTGACGGCGCAAGACAGCTTTTTGGATGCGGCGAACTGGATTAGCCGCCTGTTTAGCTTGCGCTACTGGCTTATTGTAGTGTGCGCGGTTTCTATCTTTTTAGGACTTTGGGTTCTTATGTTACTCCTTTACGGCGCGGGACGGCGGGAAGAGGACGACAAAATCCATCTGAACTGGTTTCACAAAATCCCCTTTGAGCTATGTGCCCCTTTACCCGTTTTCTACGCCTGGTTCTCCATCCAAGACTTCTTTACACAGGTTTACGGCAGTACTAAAATCAGCGCATACGTTATCCATGGTGTGTTGCCTGTAGCTGTGTGGCTGCCCCTGGTCTTGTTCCTGCTCATCACCCTTGCTGTGCGTGTCAAGACGGGTAGTTTGTGGAAAAGCACTCTCGTCTATCTTGTCGGCGACCCTGTGATTTACATGGTTCGTTCTCTGCCTCTTTTTTGGAAAGAGGGGCTGATTTTTCTTGGCATCGCTTTTGTGGAGTATGTGTCATACGCCTTTTTCTCAGGTAAAGAGAATGTTTTACTGGCTTTGTGGATTGCCGAAAAGCTGTTAATTTTTGCGGCTGTCGCCCTGTTTGTTATTGATATGCGCAAACTGCAGCATGGAGCGGGTGAAATTGCCGGGGGCAACTTTTCATATACCATCAACCTGCGCCGAATGCTCCCTATCTTCAAACACCACGGGGAAAATCTCAACAGTATCAACGCCAGAATGCACCAGACCATTGAGGAACTTACCCGCTCTGAACGGCTGAAGACCGAGCTGATTACCAATGTTTCCCACGACATCAAAACCCCAATCACCTCCATTGTCAATTACGTGGATTTGCTGAAAAAAGACAATCTCACCACCCAGGAAATGAAGCAGTATATCGCCGTCCTGGATAGACAGGCGGGACGGCTTAAGAAGATGACCGACGACCTGATACAGGCGGCAAAGGCATCCACTGGAAATGTGCAGGTGAAGTTGGAGCAGATGGACTTGAATCTTTTGCTCTCTCAGGCGTTGGGGGAATATCGGGATAGGCTTGCCAGACGCCGCCTTGAAACGGTGGTGAGTTTTTCCGAGCAAGCTCCGCTAATACTTGCCGACGGGCAATTGCTGTGGCGAGTTTTTGACAACCTTTTGAGCAATATTTGCAAGTACGCCCTTGAGGGCACGAGGATTTATTTTTCCACGCAGCTGCGGGACAAATATGCTTGCGTGACACTGAAAAACATCTCTAACCACCCTTTAAACATCACAGGAGATGAGCTGTTGGAGCGTTTTGTTCAGGGAGACCGCTCCCGCGCTAGCGAGGGCAGCGGGCTTGGTTTGTCCATAGCTAAGGGACTGACCCAGCTCCAGAGCGGGGAGTTTGAGATGACAATTGACGGCGACCTGTTTAAGACAGTGCTGACTTTTGAACGGTATGGGTAAAAATATGAAGATTAACAAAACGCGTGTGATTTCTACTATATTGACCATAACAAGCTTATTGAGTTGCTTGTCATTTACGGTGCAGGGGGAGGAAATTCTCGATCTACCCTTAATCCGCATGACCGGAGGGCAAGCCCCGCTGACGGATATGGTAAACCCAGAAATTTCCTATAACTCCTCCTATGACCTATCCCCCGATGCTATGGCGGCGATAATCGAGAAAATCAAGCCGCCCTTACTTGATGCGGCAAAGCGTCTTGACTGGCAGGAGGCAGGGCGCATTGGGGGGGCTTTCCTTTGGGAGGTTTTCGGTGATTTGCAGATATTCCCCGACGGCACAAGCAGGAACTGGATCTATCGTCAAGAAACCACCCCTGCGGCTGACTATGACGACAAGGCTTACGCATCCCCGAAACACGAAAATCCCCCATCCTACCCCTTGGAGGAATACAAGGCATTGTTTGAGGTGAACGGGGAAACAGGCACAAGCTCTGATATGCCAGAAAACGAGGACACAAGCCCCGAAAACCTTGAAGATAAACCCCAAAATGAATACGCCGCTGAAAAAGTTGGCATCTTCAAAAGAGCGGGAATTTTCTTAAGCGACGGCTTTTTCAATCTCTATTTTTCCGCACAAAAACGCGCCGTAAAGCGGGGTTTAGCCTCCTATCAACCCGAACCAGACCCCGCTTGGCGTGAAGTTCCCGCGGTAACCCCCGCGGTATATAAATTCGCCTTCGATTGGCGGCAATCCCCCATTGATGTCGCCGATCAACTCCACGATTATGTCCTCGCCGTCAAGGCGCACACGGGGGCAAAAAGTGTGTATATCCAATCACTTTCCGCCTCAGGGACTGTGGCTTTAGCATACATCGACAAGTACATAAATGGGGAAAACAGCGGTGATGTGGCAGGGATCTTCATGTCCGTTCCCCTGGCGTTGGGCATGGGTATAATCGGCGCGGGCTACCAAAAAAAGATCTACCCCGATGCCCGCGCCTTAGCCTTTGCAGAGGAGATCCCATTCGGCGGAAAATTCTCACCGCGAGTACGAGCATTGTTGAACACCCTCCACGCCACAGGTATTTTGGATTTACTCTGCTCGCTTTTCCAATATTTACCGTCAGAATTTTTCGACTCCATGTACGACAGTGCGCTAATCCCTCTATACGGCACTTTCCTGGGGATTTGGGCATCAGTTCCTCCTGATATGTACGAAAGCGCAAAGACAATTTGCTTCGGTACCCAGGAGCAGATTGATCAGATGGGCTACACCGACTTTTTCGTGAAAAGCGATGCCTATCACGCCCTGCAGGTGAACAGCCACGAAATCCTCCAGCAGGCGGCGGAAAAGATTAAGTTGGCGGTAGTCGCGGGTTATGGATTGTCCTCCTGGCCTGTGGCAACGCGACAGGGCTTACAGTCGGACAGCGCGGCGGAAACAGTCTACGCCTCCTTTGGTGCGACTGTATCCAATTTGGGCGAAACACTTGGACGTAAATATCGCCAATTTGATGATACCTGCGGTCACAATCACATCTCCCCTGATAACAATATTGACGCATCCACCGCCGCCCTGCCAGAACATACTTGGTTCGTCAAGGGTGTGATACACGGGGAACAGAACGAGTGGAATGGTTTATTTTCATGGTGGTACAGCACCGAAGCACCGACGGTGAACAGCAGTGAACGCTGGCCGCAATTTCTTTGTGCGTACGGCGAACGGGACAAAAACGGACAGGAGGGGGTTTTCCCCCTGAGTGCGCCCGCTTTTGATGGCAGTGACCGGGCTTTTCGGTTTAGCGTTTGGTGGAATAAGGGGTTGACGCGGTGGAATGGGGTTGTTTTTTCACTTTGCGCAGGACAATTTTCCCCAAGCACATACAAGAAGTGGTCGACGAATTAGATTTTTGAGCGCCGCTACATATCAAGCCAAAAGAAATATCTTGAATAACGTTTCAAGGTATGATATAACATTATAGTCGCCTAACTTGAAAATCAACTCGTCTTTGTGGTCTATTTTCCATCTGACTTCGTCAAGAATACTCGCAATGTGAAAGTATTCCTGCGCTTTTTTCCTTGCCAGACGAATAATATTCTCGCAAATCCTGAGCCGATTTTCAAGTTAATCGACTATATTATGGAAAAAGAACTTGAAGTAAACAACCTAAAACTTACACCCGATGAGTAGGAACAACTCCGTTTTAAGGTTATCCGCACTGCAAAGAAGAATCTGAAACCCGATGGAAAACCTCACATTTAAAAGGTTGCAAAAATATGAGAGTGCAGTGCGGGATACGTTAGCGGAGCGTGGAAGAAATATCAGTACCAATGACGAAAAATCTTCTTGATCGTGGACAATTTGCGTTCTCATCACGCAATAATCGTTACAAAATAGCTTGAAAAATACAAAGAAAAAGTTGAGATTTTCTATCTGTCATCATTCGCCCCAATCAGGCAGATCATCCCAGTCCTGGCGCCCGAAGTTTTTGGCGTAAAGGTCATACTTCTTGCGGATTTTGGGGTAGGCATGGGCGTAGTAAGTCATGATGCAAGCGGCTAGGATATCATTTATAAGATTCAAAATAGATTCTAACAGGGTTTTTCCTTTGGCGCGGCGACGGCGTATTAAAACACTGATTTTCTCAAGTAAAATTTTAGGAGATACTTTTACCCCCCCTCTCTCTTCCGGTTTTTTACAAAATACGTTGTTGAATGCAAAAAACGACCTAATCACACACAAATCAATTGTTGGAATTTTTGAATAGTTTTTTTCAGATAGTCTTTTTTCAGTAAAGGTATTACCTATATAGGATTTCTTGCAATCATTGAGGCTTTTTGACGGTTGTATACGTCTCGAAGATAAAAGCTGATTATACAGCGAAGTTCTCGGAATGGCAAGGAAGAAATTTGGAGCCACTTCTGCATTCATGCGGAAACATGCATGTATAGTTTGCTTTATATCGTCCTGAGTTTCATCTGGGAAACCAAATATAATCATAGGTTTTATTTCTATTCCAACCTCTCGCGCATTGTGAAAGGTCTCGTTCATTTTTTTTATATCGTAATTCTTCTTGATTCTATCTAGCACAGCAGGCGAACCGCTTTCAACTCCAATAAGAAGACCGCGACATCCTGCATCGTACATAATTTCCATGTCCTCGCGACTCAATTGTCCAATGCGTGTTTCACATTGCCAAATAAATGAAAAATCTAGTTCTTTAAATTTTGCGCACAACTTCCGTAAATATTTCTTATCTGCACCAAATAGCTCGTCACAAAACAGAATTTGCTGCACATTATATTCGACTACTGCTATTCGAATCTCTTCCAAGATGTGGTGAATAGGGCGCTTACGATATTTCCTGCGATGGTAATGCTCGTTTTCACAAAAACTGCAATTCCAAGGACAACCTTTCGCACAAAAGATCAACCATTCGCAGCATGGTGAATCGTAGTCGCTGACATACGTCTGTACGCTGTGCAGTAATGAATAATCAAGCACAGGAAATTCACTCAAATCCGCAAAGGGGCGTTCCTGCGTCTTAATCATTTCCTTGTTTTCATTTAAGTAAAATATGCCCTTAACGCTTTCAGGGGTTCGTTTCCCCTGCAAAACCTCCAAAAGTTCAAGGGTCGTATATTCCCCTTCGCTGAACCCCACGTAATCGACGACCCCCGTCAGCAAAACCTGCTCGGGAATTGCGCTTGCCATGTGTCCGCCGCAAAGAACAGGCAATCCAAACTTTTTGGCTGTTTTGGCGACATATAGTATATCATCAACTTGTGAACAACTAAGAAAGGTAATACAAACCACATCAGGATTGAATTTTTCTATGATTTTCTTAACTGGCTCATTCTTGATTTCCCTGTCTAACAGATAGATTTCATGTCCACGCTCTTTCAAAAAACTACCAAGGGCAAGAGTACCCATTGGAACGCTGATGGGAAAAGCAGAAAAACCTTTTCCCTTGGGGTTGACCATTAAAATTTTCATATTATAAATCTCCTTTTTTCTCATTCACCCCAATCAGGCAAATCATCCCAATTTTGCCGCCCGAAGTTTTTGGCGTAAAGGTCGTATTTCTTACGGATTTTCGGGTAAGCGTGGGAGTAGTAGGTTATGGTGCAAACAAACGCAAAGCCGTCCCAAATGGTACGCAGAGCCTTAAGTAAGCTGTGCTTTTTGATGTTGTGCAGCGTGTGGTTGACTATTGCACCAATGTTTTTGAAAATACCGGCGTCCTTGTCCTGACTCTTGTTGTTGAAGACCATGTGCCAATTGAAGAAAGCGTGAACAACGCGCAGTTCGCGGGTTGGAATCTGGGAATAATTAGTGAATTTGTTTCCCTCTTCCCCAAAGGCGAACCTGTAGTCAAGAATATTCATGGAACTTTTTATGCGTCCGTGTTCAACTAACTGCTGTTGCAAAGCGGTGCCGGGTATAACCGTGTAATATGTTAGCAGGGTATAGCGTGGATTGACTCTGAAAAACGCGTGGACAGTTTGCTTGAGTTGGCCGCAGGTTTCGTCGGGGAATCCAATAATTATGGCGGCAAGGGTTATCAAATCCAACTGGCGCATATTCTCAAAGGTTTCGTTCATTCTCTTGATGTCGTAATTCTTTTGAATTCTCTCAAGTACCTCTGGTGAGCCGCTCTCTATGCCGTAGAAAACCTCGCGGCAACCCGCATCGCGCATAACCTTCATGTCCTCACGGGTAAGCTGTCCGATTCGGGTTTCGCACATCCATTTATACGGCAGATTCTGTTCCTTTATTTTTGAACAAAACTCCCGCAAATCCTCCTTGTCCACTCCCCATATCTCGTCGGAGAAATTTATGCCGTCTGCGCCGTGTTCCTGTACTAACTCACGGATCTCCTCTAACACAAGCTCCTTTGGACGTCTGCGATAACAGCGGCGATAGTATCGATCGTTGAAGCAAAAGGCGCAGTTATAGGGGCAACCCTTGGCGTAGCAGACCCGGATTATTTTTGACGCGAAAGGCTTTGAGGTGTAGTAAGAAGCAACATTGTGGAGCAACGAAAAGTCATACTTGGGGAAGTCACTCAAATCCGCAAATGGGCGAAATTCAGTTTCAACCAACCTTTTTTGTTCGTCTAGATAGAAAATTCCTTTGACACTTTCCCTTGCACGTTTCCCCTGCAAAACCTCTAAAAGTTCAAGGGTCGTATATTCACCCTCTCCAAAGCCCACGTAGTCAACAAAGCCAGTTAATAACACCTGTTCGGGAATCGCGCTTGCCATCTGACCTCCGCACAGAACGGGCAAGCCCTGCTCCTTTGCAGTTTTGGCAACGTAAATCATATCGTCAATTTGCAGACCAGAGAGCAAGGTGATACACACAACCTCAGGTTGGAATTCGTCAAGCACTTTTTTCAGCTTTTTCCTGTTCACCTCACGGTCGAGAAGAAACACCTCATGCCCTTGTGCTTTCAAAAAACTACTCAAGGCAAGAGTACCTGACGGAATCGTAGCACTATATACTAATGTTGGCGGCGTTTTTGGGAAAACTGCTAACACCCTCATATTCTCTCCTCCATCTCACTAAAAAGCGGCGAACCGCCGTCTCCTGACAGCAAAATGTCCAGTGTTTCCTTGGGTGTGGTGGTGGGTAAATATGGCGGGATTGTTTCTAGCAGGGCTTTTTGGCTTTTTTTGTGTATTGTCAGGCGTTCAAGGAAAAAGTACAAAATCAAAACGAGCACTGTTATGAGTGAAATAACGACACCCTGCCACAAGCCCTCAGGCACATAGCTCATAGTAATGATGCTCTCTCCCGCCTCCAGGGGAATGGCAATCAACGCTTCAGGACCCAAGTGTCCCGTGGTAACACTTTCGCCGTTGACGGTGATTTTCCAACTGCGGTCATAGGGAATTGAGGTGAACAATACCCCGTTTTCATCAAGTGTGATTTTGCCCTCGATGGCAGTTTCTTCAAAGCTTGTGACGTTCATTGCCGCCGATTGCAGACGTTCAAAGCCCGTCTGGAAAATGTCGTGTTCCAGTCCGTAGACGTAAAAGGTATAAAGCCCGCTCTTTTTCGCCGCGTCCGCCGCAATTGTGAACTCCAAAGTGAGGACCGTTCCCTCTTTGCACTCGCCCAAATCCAACACATATTTGTCGGTGATTGTATAGTTGAAGTCCAAAACCTCGTCGCTGCTCGTTACCTTGACGGTGTCCAAGTGGTTCAGGTTGATGTAGTCGGTTTTTGCGTACATATAGACGTTTTGGGTGGCGGGAACAGTGTATGTCACAGTGATACTCGCTTCATTAGCATCAACAATTTTGTCAAAAGAAAGACTGGTGGTGTCGTAGTCATAGGGCAGGGAGGAGATGTTGTTGTACAAAATCTGGTCAACCTCATACTTTGTCAGAGGGTAGTCCTCTCCTGTGGCATAGGCAAACCAATCATTTTGAACACTGAAAGGGTCGCTGTCCTTGTTGTCGTTGGGCAGCCACTCGTTAATCTCACCTGAAACCCCAAAGGCGACGGGGAGTGAATAGAGATTTTCATAGGCGTGAAACTTGTCTTCATGATCCACATACTGATAGTAAAGCTTGTTTGGCTCGGGGCGCCCAGTGGCGCGATTGTTAAACACCACATAGCGCAGGGCGTGCATGGCGTTGTATATGGGGGTTTGGGGGTTATAGGTATAGCTGTTGATGAAATTGGAGTGCATCCCCAAATAGCTTTGCAGGTTACTTGTTTTTTCGTACGCCATGGAGGAAAAAGTGGACACGCCGTTATATCCGAACCAGGCGGGTTCCATTCTGGCGCGGATATAGGAAAGCTCCATACGGTACATATCCGTCCCTTCCCGCTTGTCAAGCCGGTTCTTTAGCTCAACAAATTCGGGTCTGTCCCCCGCAAAGTTCACCTTGCGCTGGGTTATTTCGTAGTGGGCGGTACTGGCAATCGCTGCTTCGGCACAAAAAACACACAACAGGAAGATGGTAACGCCCCTGACCGCGACGTGACTGCTCTCTTTACGGCGCAGAAGTCCGAACACGATAATGTACACCACTCCAAAGGCTAGGGTTATCCATATGGTGCGCTCGCCGAAGTTTTTGCTCCCCAGTGCCTGGGCAAAGACGATGAACATAATCAGCCCGGCACCTACTGTGATGAGCTCCCGCTTACCGAAGTCCTTGATGTTCTGAAACGCCCTAAAGGCGATTATAAGCAGGATGAAGGAATAGATAAAGGAAAACCTGAAAGGCAGGTCGTTGGGGAACTTAAAGGCGTGCCACACATAGTTTAGGATGTTGGTGTTCATGCTCAGGAACATGAACGCCAAAAGGGCACAGTACGCCACTTTTTCACGGGAGCTGACCCTTTTTGCGAACAAAAACAGGGGTACGAGGAGCAAGACTGCTACTCCCGCGTAGACATTGGGGAGAACGTCGTCGCCGCTTGAGCGGATTGTTGGCTCTAAGCTAGCGAAGTGATTGGAAATAAAGTCGAAAATCTTATTGGGGAATTCCAGTTTTTGGGGAAATGTGGATCCCGTCGCAGCGCTGTATTTCAGAGTGTACCATACGGGCAATAGTGCGAATGCCGCAAGCCCCCCCGAGGCAAGTCCTGTGAGGGCAAATCGTGTGCCTGTGCGTAAAAAGAGGTTGTAGCGCAGCTTGTCAAGACCCAGGGTATATGTGAATCCCGTTTTTGTTGTGTGGACAGGCAGCTTTTCCACGGAAAGCTCTTCTAAAGAGTGGTGAGCGAAATAATAGGCAAAGAAATAAACCGCCGCGAAAATCGCGTTCATGTAGCCGATATAGTAGCTTGTGAACAGGGACATGGACAGGGAAAAAAGCAACCAAGAGGATTTGCGCGGTGCGGGTGCGGCGGCTTCGCCGCGCTCGTTGAAACAGCGCAGACCGATCACCTGCTCCACGCCCAGTGCGACCAAGGGCAGCAAGGTCATGCCGTCCAGCCACATGACGTTCCAGTAGTATGCGATGAACCACCCGCTCAGGGCGTAAAGTATGCCGAAGCCCGCGCTTGCGGCGCTGTGAACGCCCCGGGCTTTTTTCAGGTAGAACGTAAACGCTGCCGCGGAGCAAGCCGCGTTGAGGAGGATTATCAGGGAGATGCTCTCCACAACCAACTCACGCCCCAAAAGGAGGGTCACCAGAGTAAGTGGACTGCAAACATAGTTATAGAAGTTGCCCAAAAAGCCGCCGCCAAGCCCTGTGTTCCAGGAGAAAACAAGGCTTTTCAGTCCGACAACGCGGTCATAAAGTTCGGCGTAAAGAGGACCGTATTGGTGGTATAAATCCATGCGCAGGACGGTGAAGTGTCCGTCGGTGTCGTTGCCGAAAGGGATCAGGTTTGCGGACATCGCCACCACGAGCATAAGAAGTGCAGTGATTCCAAACGCCAAAAAACAGTAGGCATTTTCGGTAAAAAGCCCCTTAACGCGTCTTTCAAGTCGATTTTCCTTGCCTATGTAGGTGTTTGCCATGTCGCTCCCCTAACTTTTTGGTGGTGGATATATTTTAGCAGAAAGCGGGTAAATTTGCAAGTGGGCGTGGTTCAGGATTCAGGAGTGAGGATTCAGAAATGAGGTGGTAGAATTACAAACGTCCCACAATTCATGTTTCCTATAGAAGACAGGGTTGCCCACCCTGAGAATCTCCGCCATGCCAGACAGCGAGAGGTATCCATTAATTTCTCTCTAGGCGATGTTGAAAAAGCAAAGATAGTTTTTCAACAAGCTTCCCCTAAGAAACAACAAACCCCTCAGAAAACTCCCGCCAAAACGCATCAAAGGTGACGGATGGCGGGGGGACAAAGGCAATGGATGGCGTTTGCGGCGTGTTGCTGTAGGTCTTACAACGTTCGTCATGCTCCTCGTTGTCCTTTTCTGTCAGGACGTAGGAAGAAAATGGATATAGCGCCTGACATACCCGCTTGTGCAGTGGCTGTTTCTTTTTGGCAATTTTCATGACTTCCTGGGGCACGTTCTCTATGCGGCAAATTGTGACAGGGTAATTTTTGATTCTTTCCAAATTCTTGAGCTCGCATGATCCGCCATAGGCAACAATAGAATGAATCGGCAGACCCGTCAATCCCTTTTCAGCGAGAAATTTTTTCAGCCATTTTATGTGCATTTTATTTTGCTTTACAGGGCTTGTATATGATTTGTTTTTGCTCTTGTCGGAAAAAGTCTGCCGCCAATCGCCCTCTGCGCTGTTGATGTAGACAACTCCCGCCCAGTATTTACATTCAAACACGTAAATACCGCTAGAGTGAAAAAATATCATGTCGATTTGGGTAGTGTGAACGTCGCCATTGGTCGGGATAAGGAGGTTGCGCAGAATGTACTTTTCCCCTGGCAGAGATTGCAGGTTGAATAGCAACTCTTGATGGAGCAAGTCCTCGCCGTATTTGCCAACTTGGGCGGGCGTTTCAAATGTTTGTGTGTTGTTTACCATGATGTCACCTGCTTTCCTTAATATTGCTTGACGCTAGTTGTGAACTTGCACTTGGGATAATTTGAGCAACCCCAAAAGCGATTTACCACATTGGCGCCTTTTTTGGCAGTGCGTTCCACTAGCGGCGCGGCGCAGCGCGGACAAATTTTATTAGCTATGCTTTTTTCACGTTTATCAATTGTTGTTTTAATGTTTTTTACGTGAGCGACTTTTTCCTTTTTCGTCACTTGAGTGAGTGGCAAAAGTTTTTGATACACGGACTCTACTCTTGGAAGTTTATTACTATATCTTTTTGCAATTTCAGACACGGCGCGGTTTACAGATTTCAACTGTATAACAGGTGTATTACCCGAAAGGGTCAGGTTTTTGAGGCGGCAATCATCGCCGAAAACTACTATAGAGTGGATAGGTAAATCCTCATCGGAAACCCCAATGTAAGATTTTAGAGCCTTTATATGGTTATGATTTTGCCAAACAGGATTATAAAACTTGTTCTTTACCTTGCCGCCCGCTAGGGTTTGTGTCCAAGTTTCCTTGCATTCACTGCCATAAATCCATCCGCTGTAATTCTTCATTTCAAACACATATACACCAGAATTGGCAATCAGCAGCACATCAATTTCCTTTGTTTTTCCACCTGTGCTTGGAACGTAGGCATTGCGCAGAATTCTTTTTTCACCACGCAGTTTTTTGAGCCGCCTTACTAGTTGACCCTCGCCGCGAGAACCTTTAGTCTTTTTGAACCAAAATCGAAGTAATTTTGCTAAGGCAAGTATCAAAAATACGCCCACTATCCACAGAGTGTTGTTTAGCATAATGTCACCTCCCAAACAGCCAAACTAACTCCGCCGCAATTGCCGCCAACCCAAACAAAAAGCCCAGAATTTTAAAGCCCAACTCAATGCCCTCGCTCACGTTGGTGGGCGAATGGGAGTTTATGTAATCTTTCAGGGGCTTCTCCACCTTTGTGCCGACAATGTCGCGGTAGCGCAGGGTGTAGGTTCTGAAGTCGCGAGGATTATCCTCATCAAACTCAAAAATCCGCACAGCGCGGTCAATCCCTGCACCATATGTGTTAAATCCCGCACCAGGACAGTAGACAAGATGAACTCCCCTGTCGTGCCGCGCCGCCCAACTGTTCTTGTGGTCATGACCCACAGACATAGCGAAAACCTCACCTTTTTCCGTCAGTGCGTCAAACTCGCCGGTATTCTCGTCAGGGCAGGAGCAACTCTCCTCCATGTAGTCAAATTGGTAAATTTTGTCCATATTGGGCGTCCAATAGCCATTAAAACTGCGAAAAGCCCGTATGGCGCCCTCATCCTTTTTATTGGCAGGCAAGAGGACATCGTAATACTCCGGCACAGGAATGTGCTGAAAAACCATGGAAGGCACGGGAGCGCCGTTTTGTAACGCCAACTCGTCCCGCTGACGGCGATACCACGCCAACTGCTCTGGTTTCACAGGCTCATAGCCCGCGCCAACAGAACTGCCGGAATCAACTATGTAGATATTCAGCGCGGTTTTCGTGCCGTCACTGGACTGGATGGGGATGGAATATGTACCGCAATCACCGTCAACACTGGGTGCGAGGCAGTTCTGCAATTCCTTATAAAAACTCATCTGTGCCGTCTTGCCCGTTTCCGCAGGCAGACCTTGAGCGTCGTGATTTCCAAAAGTCGGCGCGAAAGCAATTCCCCGCTCAACGATGGGTTTCAGTAGTTGGTGTAACGCTCCGCGCATCCGCTCCGCGCCGTTTTTTTTGTCCCGGAAAGGTGATTTCAGCCCATGAACTTGGTCGCCGGTGAGAACGACAATGTCGGGGCTCGTCTTGTCCAACGCGGCGGCAATGAGCTTCAGGGTATCTGCAGCGATTTCAGGACCGTCTTGGACATCGGCAATTTGCATGATGACAAAGGGTTTGTTGGGGGTGAATTTTGGCATGAGTTGTGTCTCCAGTTCGTCAAATTCTCGATTTCGACTTACACAGCACAATTATAGCATAAAAACAGTAAATACGCAAACAGTTGTGTTATCGAGGAGCGGACACAGTGCGCACATTATAAAAAGTCCAAAACTGAAAAAGGCAACTCGCGGGAATTAGGGTCACGGCCGAGCCGATATTTCGCTTTCGCAGCACCGAACCGATTGTAAGCGTCGGCAAAAACCTCTAATACAGCTCGCAAAGTTTCAAGCTTCCTGGGAAAACAACGACTTCGCCGCCTTAAAATGGGAATATAGTGCCGCAAATCGGCGTTCACGCCCTCGACTGTAAATGTGTCATTTTTGTTGCGTACATTGCGAATATGTTTGCCGGGATAAACCACATCAATATAGCCCAGATAGCCGTCTGTACAGTATTTTTCAGCCTTTGGCGCATTGTCCACAATCTCCTGAATGCGCCATGCACACTTGTCGCGGGCGACGCAAAAAGCCTGTATCTGCCTAGGTTCCGGGCTGATCATCGTCATGATATAAACGTTATCGCGAGTTTTGGTTTTGGCTTTGCGCTCGACAAACCAATACAGCTCGTCCAATTCCAAATATTGGTAATTTTATTGAGGTTTTGAGCCGTTTTTTTAATCCAATTATACACATTTGCTTTGCTCATGCCAAGAATTTTGCCAACGCCTCATCCGCTAGCTCCGACATAATAGATTTTTAGAGCTTGCTGCCGGATTTCCTCCGAGTAAGCACGCGTTTTTGGGTCGAGCGTGTAGTATTTTTTGCAGTCGCGACAAAGCATCGTCTGGGTTCCTGAGCGGTTTTTCCCGCATTCACCTGATTTTCCGCCTTGCCGTATTCAGGGCAGCGGCGCGCCTCGTTTATCGTTGTTTTTTTCATGTTTATGTTATATCATACTCTGCGCTATTTGTCCACTCCTAAATCAACTATAGAAAACATTATCACATTTATTAGGAAAGTGCGCCGTCTTATATTTTGTTTCTACACAACAAAAAAGATTCCCGTCTCACAACGCGGGGCGAAACGCATCGCCTGGCACACTCCGCTTAAGGCTGCTCAGTTCCCTGCCTGACCTGGTTCGCGGCGCGCCATCGTGCGAACCCCGCGCTGTGAGATAGAAATCTTTTGACTCGCCGAAACAACGAGCTCACATAGTATAGCATTTTTTTGTAATTTTTGCAAGTGTGTTGTAACCGCCGCTGATTTCTGCTATAATACCCCCATAGACCACCACGCCCTAAACAGAAAGAGGCAAAAGATGGAACATAAAACCTTAGTGAAAACACAGCGTGAGATTTTTCTCACGTATTGGAAAAAGCTAGCTAGTATTTTCCTTGCACTGGTAATACTCTTAAGTATTTTTGGTGGCGCTCTGGACGTTTGGGCGTTAGAGCAAGCCGAAAACAAACCGCCGCCAAAACAGTTCATCAATGGCATCATCCCCGAGGAACTGGATTTAGGCTATCCTCAACCCAAAATGAATCGAACGGCAATGCCCGCCTATTGGGACTCACGGGAATACGGTTGGATTTCCTCCGTGAAAAATCAGGGGCAAAATGGCTTATGTTGGGCGTTTGCCATGTATGGCGCGGTAGAGGCGAATATGCTGAAAAACGGTTTGGGCGAGCAGGATTTTTCCGAACTGCACAAGGCATACGCCACGAGTAATCGTTCCGGCAACAACCTTCAGGGCTTTGACCGCGAACCTGGCGATGGCGGCAATCGCTCATATTCCACAGCGTATTTTATGCGCGGCACGACCCTCAGCGGCACTGTTGCGGAATCACAAGACCCTTATAACTCAAATCTTTTGCCCCTGCGCAATTTGAGTATTACCCAGTCTAAGACGAAAAATTACACCGTGGAAAACGTACTCTTCCTCAGTGACGACACAAAAAACGAGAGCATTAACGGCGTTGTAAAGGACGCGGTTATGCGCTACGGTTCAGTTGGGGCGTCCATGTATTGGGACGGCAATACCACCTCCGGCACGGGAGGATCCCTGTACTACAACGCCGCCGCGTCGGCGTATTTTTACAACGGCTACAATCGCGAGGTCAACCACATGGTGCTGATTGTGGGGTGGAACGACGACTATAGCCGCGACAACTTTTCCG
>WRKY01000026.1 GCA_009777895.1 Oscillospiraceae bacterium | reverse complement strand
CTAAAACGGGATGCAACATCGTTGAAACTCATCGGAATACGAAAATATTCCTGCTGTTTTCTCCTCGTTTCGCTCCGTCTTGCCTCAAAATATACGGTGCTTTTTAATTTTCAGACAAGTCCTAATCGTTGGCGCAATAATCAGAATCAAGTGAAGAATATGCCAAGCCCCTCCAACACAGCAAACTGCACTGGAGGGACTGGGGAGGTAGGTATTACTCCGCAAAAGCGGATTCGACCAAGGAAACCAAGGACTCAACCGCCTCTTCCTCATCTGCGCCGCTAGCGATGATTTTGATTGTCGCTCCGCCCATGATTCCCAGTGAGAGAACACCCAAAAGGCTCTTAGCGTTTACGCGGCGATCATTGACTTCAACCCAAATGGTGGATTTGTACTCGTTTGCCCGTTGGATGAAAAAGGTTGCGGGTCTGGCGTGCAAACCTACATGGTTTTGGACAAGAACTTCTTTTACGCACATTTTTAATATCTCCTATTTTTTCGGTAGAAAAATTTTGCTCACGGGCGGCCTCCACCGCCAATGAACCCAAAAGCAACACAAAGCTGCTTCCATATATTATATCAGATTTTGCGGAAAGGTCAATGTTAATAGGCTCATTTGGTAAAACTTTGGAGTGTGTTATAAATATTTTCACATTCGTGCATTTCCTTTATGCAATTTGCCATGGTTTTTGTTCCCAAAAATTCCAAAAAGATTATAATTTTCTCGGTGAAGTATAAATTTAATGCGTTTTGCACAAAAATTTCAGGTCAATTTTAAGCATATTACCGAAATATTTTTTTCATTTATATGATGTATAGCATTAAGAACCTGTGCTCAGTAGATTAAACAGACTATTTTTGAGTGATTTTTTTGCTAAACGAGGCAATAACCGCAGAATTTTTTCACGCCAACACTTGACAATCACCCCCCCTTTAATGTATAATTATCTATTGTGGGGCAAAGCGGAACAAAGCCCCGTTTGCTTGTATCCGATGAAAGAGTATCGATGCGTCCATTTGAATGTGTCACGTCGATTACAAGACCTCACCTTAACCTCATCGGACTGCAAATAAAAAACATGGAGGATAGAGATGAAACGTACATTTCAGCCCAAAAAACGTCACGGACAAAAAGTTCACGGCTTTCGCAAGCGCATGAGCACACGCAGCGGGCGCAAGGTGTTGGCGCGCCGCCGCGCAAAAGGTCGCAAGGTGCTGTCATATTGACCGCCGCAGAGGCTCGATGAAAAACACAATCACTCAAAACGCGGATTTTCGCCGCGCTTACGGTCGCGGTAAAAGCCGCGCGGACGCAATTCTCGTCAGCTATGCCTTGCGTACGCGCCGTCCCGTCGTTCGCTACGGGATTACCACAAGCAAAAAGGTCGGCGGTGCGGTACAGCGCAACCGCTGTCGTCGTGTTATCCGAGCGGCGTACACAGCGCTTCTCCCGGAATTGCCAAAGTATGGTTGGGATTTCGTATTCGTCGCCCGGGCAAAAACGATGGAGGTGAAAAGCTCCGATATCCTGCGTTCCATGCGAGGACAGCTAAAAGCCATCCTCAACGATACAGGGAGCAGACAATCCGCAACAAAACAGCCTGCAGCAGGCAGGACACATGGCGCACAACGAGCGCCGGGCGGACAAGTCACCGTACACAACGCGCTATTGGGACATTCCCGCAAGACACCGCCAAAAAGCTAGCCGATACAGTGAAAGGGCAGCGATGAAACAGCTATTAATCAGAGCCATCGGCTTCTATCAGCGGAAAATCTCCCCCTATCTGCCCTCCCTTTGCCGCTATTACCCAAGTTGCTCGGTCTATGCCGTGGAAGCCCTGGAAGTTCACGGCGTGTTTATCGGCTCACTGCTTGCAATCAAACGCATACTCAAATGCAACCCGCTATTCCCCCCGGGTGAGGATCCCGTACCTCCCAAAAGCAAGAGGCGAGAGGCAAGAGGCAGGAAATAGTTGCTCGCGGCTCGAAAATCTCCCAAACGCCCGCATAGTTAGGTATCGCGTAAAAAAAGAAAGGACTCTCAATTTCAGAGTACAAAGCGGTATAGTACACAGCGCTTGAATTGTGCCCTGAAATCCTGATGATTCATTATGACCACTTTTTTTGAAACCATGTACAGGTATCTCGGCGTGCCCTTTGGTTGGGCGCTGACCGAGCTTTACGGCGTTTTGGGCAACTATGTCATTGCTCTTGTGGTGTTCACGCTGATAACCCGCGCCTTTATGATACCCGCCAATATGCAACAGCGCAAAAGTGCCGCGCGGGGACAGAGATTGCAGCCGAAAATTCGGCGCATCCAACAAAAATACGCGGGAAATCAGCAAAAAATCCAACAGGAAACACAGGCGCTTTATGCCCGCGAGGGTGCGGCAGGAGCGAACATGGGCTGTATGTCAATGTTGATTACAATGCCCATCATGTATGGTATTGCGGGGGCGGTCTACTACCCTCTTAAGTACCCCCTGGGACTACATCAGGGTCTCTACAAAAATCTTGCGATTATCGAAACCCTTGAAGCGGCTTTCGCAAAATTGCGTGAACTCTCCCCTGAGTTCAACTCCCTGGTGGGCAATGCGTCAATAGCGGGGCGGCAAGTCAGCGTTTTGGAACACATCCAGTCACTGGTTATGAGTCCCTACCTTGAAGTGCAGGAAATCATGCGGGACGTGCCGTCGGCGGTCATTGAGAACGTCCGCGCGTTCGGCACTCAATTTGAGTTTTTGGGCATCAATTTGGGGCAGCGTCCCGAGTGGACAAGCGCGTCCATAATCGTCCCCCTGGCGAGCTTGATTTTCACAGTGGCGGCGAGTGTCTATTCCATGGTACTTCAACGCAGACAGAACCCCAGTCAGCAACAGCAAAACCTCATGATGATGGGCTGTATGACCTTGGGTATGCCCGCGTTTATGTTCTATTTCACCATGATGATGCCCCTCGCCATTGGTATTTATTGGGGTATCGGCAGTTTTATTTCTCTCGTTCAGTCGGTTATTTTTGCCCACACCCTTGCTCCCAATAAAGTTTTAGCGCGGCTGATGGTGGATGACACTGTGAATCGTTGTGCTAAGGAGAAGGAATTGCGCGAAAAGAATAAACTGCGCGTCTAGCGGCAATCTGCGCAGACGGTGTCGCAGCTGTCTGTTATTATAAGGAGAAGAAACATGATAAAAGAAGCAATCGTCACCGCGCCGACAATTGAAGAGGCACAGGCAAAAGCCGTGGCGGAATTGAACGCTCCCGCCAGTGCCGACGTCAGCTTTGAGGTTATTGAGGTACCCTCGAAGAAGCTTTTAGGACTGTTCGGCGGCTCCCCGGCAAAGGTTCGCGCCTACTATGAACTCCCAGATCCACCTAAACCCGCACCAAAGCCCGCCAAGAAACCCGCACAAAAACCTGTACAAAAGGCTGTACAAAAACCCGTACATAATACTCCTCAGGAGAAAAAAGCTGCTCCCGAGCCAAAGTCCATTTTACCCGCGAAAACAGAGGGCAAGGAGATTGAGGTGCCGGCGGTAACGGCTTATTTGAGCCGTATTTTCACCGAATTGGGCGTGGACGATGCCGTTTTCAAGTTCATTGAGGATGAGGACAACTCTATGCGGATTTACGCGGAGAGTCAGCAAAAAACCGGAAATCTCATCGGCAAACGCGGGGAAACGTTGGATGCCCTGCAAACCATTGCACGAATGTTCATCAACAAAGAGGTCAAGCGTTACGCCCACATCACACTGGACATCGGGGACTATCGCGCCAAGCGCGCCGAACAGTTGGTGCGCGTCGCGAAAAAGACCGCCGAGCGGGTAATTCGCACTGGACGTAATACCGCACTTGAGCCTATGACACCATACGAACGCAGGATTATCCACACGACAATCGGCGAGATTGAGGGCGTGGAGAGTCACAGCGTGGGCTTTGACGACAACCGCAAGGTGTTGATTACTCAGTTGGGCAAGTTTGAGGAGCGTCCCCAACGCGGCGCTTACGGCGGCGGCGGGCGCGGCGGATACAACAACCGCGGCGGCGATCGCGGCGGACGTTTTGAAAGACGTGAACGCCCTGCGCCGTACAAGCCCCAAGGTGAAGCACGTTTGCCTAAAACCGACGCGGGCGCGGCGGCGCTTTACGGAAAGGTTGAAGTGCCGAAAAAAGAGGATTAGAGTTTGGATGTTAGATGTATAATCTCCTAACATGAAAATCAACTGATCTTTGCGGTCTATTTTCCATCTGAGTTCGTCAAAAATGCTCGTAATACGAAAGTATTTCTGCACTTTTTTCCTTGCCAGACGAAAAATATTTTCGCAAATCCTGAGCCGATTTTCAAGTTAATCGACTATATGATTTATGGTGAGTGCAGACAATAATGTCTAACATCTATTTTGAGGGAATACGCACCATGTCACACTTAATCGAAATTCGCGACTACTACAAAATCTACAACCCGGGTGAAAACGAGGTTCGCGCCCTTGATGGAGTCAGCCTTGATATTTCCCGCGGCGAATTTGTGGCGATAATCGGACCCTCCGGTTCGGGCAAATCCACGCTGATGAATATGTTGGGACTCCTTGATGTGGGGACGAGCGGAAGTTATATCCTCGACGGCACAGACGTTGCGGGGATGGACGACGACGAGCTTTCTGACATCCGAAACAAAGAAATCGGATTTATTTTCCAAGGATTTAATCTTATTCCCTCCCTCACCGCCAAAGAAAACGTGGAATTACCCCTGATTTATCGCGGTATGCGGGCAAATCAGCGGGAAACCCTCGCCAATGAGGCACTGCAACGCGTGGGACTTGAGGGCAGGAAAAACCACCTGCCGTCACAACTTTCCGGGGGACAGCAGCAGCGGGTTGCCATTGCCCGGGCGGTTGCGGCGCGCCCGCCCGTCATATTGGCGGACGAACCCACAGGCAACCTTGACAGCGCTAGCGGCAAGGATGTTATGCGTATTCTGCGCGAGCTGAACGCCGAGGGGCGTACGGTAATTTTAATCACCCACGACAAGGAAGTCGCTGACACGGCGAACAGGATTATCCGCATAGCCGACGGCAAAATTACGGCGGATTACGGGGTTTAAGTTTCGATTGGCAGTTGATAGATTTTGGATAAGAAACGGGTCGGCAACCAACCCTACCCTATGCAGACGGCGCTGAAAACAAGGGAACACTATCCTAAACAAGCCGCAAAAAAATATCATAAAAGGCAAAATCATGACCGAAACTCAAGAAAAAATCACAATTTTGGACAAGCCACCCCTAAGTCCGCCGCCGGAACCGCAGCCCCTGACAGGGCGCGGCAAAGCCTTGACGGTGATCGCCTACATCTCATGCTTCTCCATTTTGGGTATGCTGCTCTCCCCCGAAAAACACCTGACCAAGCTGCGCTTCCATGTTGGGCAGGGCTTTGCCCTGTTCCTCCTCAAAGCTTTGTGCCGTATTGTTTTGGGCGGTCTTGGCGGACTTTTGGGTATGCTCATCCTCAAGCTCACAGGACTGTCTTTCGCCGATGGATTCCAAATGGGTTGGGATTCCTGGCTCTTCCCCATGATTTACTGCACCGTAATGGGGCTTTTCATCGTGGCAAGCGAAATTTGGCTATTTTTCATCACCGTCAAGGGAGTAATGAACGCCCTGAGGGGTAAAAATCAGCCTTTGAAAAGCGTCAAACGCCTTGTGTTCTACAAATGAGTTTGCGCAATCTTGATAGGCGTAAGGAACTGGCTGCCACTGCTTGCCTTTTGCTCACCTCACTGATATGGGGATTCGCTTTTGTTGCCCAACTGAAGGGGACGGAAACCATGGGGGCGTTCACCTTCAACGCCATGCGCTCTATAATCGCCGCCCTTGTGTTACTGCCGGTCGCCCTGATTTTAGAAAAGGGAAAAAGCGGTGAAAAAGAAACCCGCGACACCATAATCGCCGCCATTTTAGGCGGTGGGGTGTTGTTTGTCGCGTCAAATTTGCAACAATATGGAATAATTTGGACACAGTCCCCCGCGCGGGCGGGCTTCATCACGGGGCTGTACATGATTTTCACCCCCCTAGCAGGGCTGTTTTTCAAGCGCAAGACAACCGTCTACACCGCCATCGGCGCGGTTATTGCACTGGGCGGGCTGTATCTACTCTCCGTGGGCAAAGATGGGGAGAACTCCGCCAAAGGGGTGATAGCCCTCTTCGTCGGCGCGTTTTTCTGGACGGCACACATCCTCATAATCGACCATTTCGCAAAGAAAATCCGCCCCGTACGTTACAGCCTTGCCCAGTTTTTGGTCTGCGCCGTACTGTGCATCGCCGCCGCCCTGTTCACCGACACAATCACCATCGCGGGCATTTGGAGCGGTGCCTTGCCACTGCTCTACACAGGTGTACTCAGCTCGGGGGTGGCATACACCCTACAATTCGTGGGACAGCGGCACGTTGAGCCCGCACGGGCATCGGTGCTGTTCTCCATGGAAACGGTGTTCTCCGCCCTTGGGGAAGTGTTGCTCTTAGGACAGTTTTTGGACGGTTTGGGCTACTTGGGATGCGCAATGATTTTCGCGGGAATTCTCTTAGCGCAATTCAGGAGCGCGAATCCTGAAAGAAACGAGACAAAAATTTCGACTAAGCTCTATGGCGTAATCGGTCCGACGGGAGCGGGAAAATCCACATTGTGCAGAGCGTTGGAGGCGCGGGGGTTTTTCGTCATTGACGGTGACGAGCTTGCACGGCGCGTGACGGCGCCAGGATCGCCTGTTTTGGATGCATTAACGCAGGCATTCGGGCAGGATATACTGGAAAAGGGCGTGATGAATCGCAAGGAGCTTGCACGGCAAGCGTTCAGCAGCCCTGAAAAAACGGCAAAGCTCAACGCTATAATACACCCAGCTATCGAGGATTTAATGTACAGTGATATCAGCGCCGCACAGGCAAAAACCGTATTCATCGAGGGGGCGGCGTTGCTTGAAAGTCCAATAAAATGCGCGGCATACATCGCCGTTTTAGCTCCCGAGGAAATGCGTCTTGAGCGTATCATGCGCCGCGACGGCATAAGCGAGCAGGAGGCGCGGCTGCGAATGTCCGCACAACGTGACGACAAATATTACAGCAGCACGGCGGCATACACCGTCGATGGCGCGGGGGATATTGCCGAGCAGATTGAGGATTTGCTAGGTCAGATAATGCAGTGAAATTTGACAACAAACCACAAAATGTGGTAAAATTAAGGTACGGATTTTTTGGCGATGCCATCATCAAAAACGGGGGAACGCTCATGCGACTTGATAAAGACCTGCAGTCTGTGCAAGAGGTTCGCCTTTTGGTGGAAAAAGCCGCAAACGCACAGCAGATTTTGGCAAGCTACAACCAGGAACGTTTGGACGAAATTTGCGCGGAGATGGCGCGAATTGCCGAAAATAACGCGGAAAAACTCGCGAAAATGGCTCACGAGGAAACGGGATACGGCGTCTGGCAGGATAAGGTACGCAAAAACCTTTTGGCAAGCCGCGACACCTGGGCTCACGCAAAACTCCAAAAAGTCGTGGGCGTTTTGCGTTCAGATAAAGAGCGGGGACTTATTGAAATCGGTGTGCCCGTAGGCGTAATCGCGGCGATTATCCCCTCAACAAACCCCACAAGTACCACAATATACAAGGCGATTTTGTCAATAAAATCCGGCAACGCCGCAGTTTTCAGTCCCCATCCCGCTGCCCAAAAGTCAATCGCTGAGACTGTCAATCTGTTGCGCTATGCACTGATCAAAACGGGGACGACCGAGGATGCCCTACAGTGTATAAAAACCATCACCCCTCAAGCCACGGACGCCCTCATGAAGTACCCCAAAACCGCGCTGATTCTCGCGACAGGGGGCGAGGCGATGGTCAAGGCGGCGTACAGTTCAGGCACTCCCGCAATCGGTGTTGGACCAGGGAATGGACCGGCGTTTATTGAGCGCAGTGCCGATGTTCCCCAAGCGGTCGGCGATATTATCCAATCCAAGACATTCGACAACGGCGTAATTTGTGCCAGTGAGCAGTCCATTGTTGTGGAGAGCGTTATTGCCCTCAAGGTTGAACAGGAGCTGAAAAAGCGCGGCGGCGTGTTCCTCAACAAGGAGGACAGCGGAAAACTCGCGGAAATTTTACTGCGCGCCAACGGCAGTATGAATCCCGCCATTGTGGGCAAATCCGCCGTATACATAGCACAAATGGCGGGTATCAACGTCCCTCAAGATACAAAGCTATTGATCTCCAAACAGATCGAGGTGTCCGCTGCTAATCCTTATTCCCGGGAGAAGCTCTGCCCCGTTTTGGGCTACTATGAAGAACCTGACTGGCGCAGCGCCTGTGAACGCTGTATGGCGCTACTCTACAACGAGGGTGTAGGACACACCATGAGTATCCACTCGGCAGACCAAGAGGTGATACGCGAGTTTTCCATGAAAAAGCCTGTTTCGCGCTTGTTGGTTAATACCCCTGCGGCTTTAGGCGGTGTTGGCGCAACCACCGCACTGCCACCCGCATTCACACTGGGCTGCGGCGCAATCGGCGGATCCGCCACCGGGGATAATATCGAGGCGCGGCATTTGACAAATATCCGCCGCGTAGCATGGGGGCAATTGAGGGGTCAGGATTCAGGATACAGGAGTGAGGAGTTAGAATACAGGGGTCAGGATACAAGATACAGGGTTCAGGATTCAGGATTCAGTAATGAGGCAGAAAATAGAAATCCGCAACCAGAACCTGCTAATAATCCCAATGAGTTCAATGTAACGCAACAGCAGGTGGCACAGATTACGAGGGAAGTCTATCGCAGACTTTCACAGCTTTGAAAAGCCGGTATCTAGCATCTAGTCTTTGTTATCTAGAGTCTAGTATCTCATATCTATTATCTTAAGGAGAAAACAATGTTACAAGCACTAGGAATGGTTGAAACCCGCGGCTTGGTCGGCTCTGTTGAGGCGGCGGACGCAATGGTCAAGGCGGCGAACGTCAACCTTATCGGCAAGGTACACGTGGGCGGCGGACTGGTAACGGTTATGGTTCGCGGCGACGTTGGTGCGGTGAAGGCAGCGACGGACGCAGGCGCGGCGGCAGCGGCTCGCGTGGGCGAAGTGGTGAGCGTACACGTTATCCCGCGTCCCCACAACGAGGTGGAGTTCATCCTGCCGACACTGGAAAGCAGTGATAAACAATAATGACGGCGGCTGAGATTCGGCGTGTGGTCGCTGATACTCTCAAGACGGAGATTTTGCCCAAAGATGGAAGTGATACAGTGGGGAGTCCCACAAAAATCACCTCTGCCGCAGGCGAAATCCCTTTGGAGGTGTCGGCGCGCCACTTGCATTTGAGCCAGGAAGCCTTGGACGCCCTGTTTGGTGCAGGGTCTGTTTTGCGTTGCCAAAAGGAGCTGTCACAGCCGGGGGAATTTTTGAGCGACAAGCGGGTGACTTTAGCGACAGCTCAGGGCAAGCTTACAAATGTGGCAGTGCTAGGTCCTGTGCGCCAAAATGTGCAGGCGGAGCTTTCCGCTAGCGATTGCCGAAAGTTGAGGCTTGAGGCACCTATTGCCATTTCGGGGGATTTGTCCCGCGCTGCTGATATTGAAATACACAGCGAAAAGGGGACTTACCACGCAAAAAAAGCTGTGATTATCGCGAAAAACCACATCCACGCCACCCCCGCTGACGCTGAAAAACTGGGGCTCAGTTCAGGTCAACGGGTGAGCGTGCGGACAAACACACCTCGCCCTGTCACGTTTCACGACGTGGCAGTGCGCATAGACCCCAATTTTACCCTCGCCATGCACATTGACACAGATGAGGCGAACGCCTGCTGTGCAAACGGTAATCGGAAAGAGGAAAGCGGGAAATTGGAAACGGCACAAGCTGATTTAGCCGCAAATCAGCCAAACGCTCAAAAGTCAGCAGAAACATTGTCTGCTGATAACCGCCAATTGCCTACCGATAGTTGTCTGCTAGTTGACGAGAAACTTGTATGTGAAACGCGGGCAAAGGAGCTTGCAGGTCAGTGCGGGGGCAGGATAAAAATCGCCAAGAGGACAATATTGACCCCGTCGGCGCGGGACGTTTTTTTGCACAGAGGTATTGAGATTATCCCTGTTGACAGCGCGTAATCGGGAGTTTTTTAGAGAACACGAGCCAGATTTTTTCTGCGCGTATAGGAGATTGTGATGAGAATTTGTCAGGTAATCGGTCATTTGTGGGCGACCAAAAAAGAAAACACACTCACGGGCTTAAAGCTGATGCTCGTGCGGGAGCTTTCTGCCCCTGAATTCACGGTCGCCTGCGGGGACACTTTTGTCGCTGCGGACGTTGTGGGTGCGGGCATTGGCGAGCGTGTACTTGTGGTGAGCGGTTCTACAGCGCGCATTGCCGTCGCCAACGGCGCAGCCGCAGAAACAGCGGTTGACTGTGCCATCGTGGGTATTATCGACTCAATTGAGATGGACAAAAACCAGTTTAGCTTTTCTTTTGACCCGGGAGATATTTTGAAAGGGCTTTCGGGAGCAAATGAGTAGCGATGTTTACCCTCAACCCTGAAGCCTGTACCCTGTATCCAGTATCCTCAATTGCCCGACCGCGCCCTCGCCCTTAAAGCGAACGGGCAAATAATTTACGCTGTAACCCCGCCAAAAGCCCTCGGCATCCTGTTCCTCAATCAAAACCTCCATGGTTTTATCCGCTTGTGAAGCTAAATATGCTTTGCGGATTTTTTGTGTTTCGGCAATCATCAATTTCGCCCGCGCCTCCTTGAGTGACTTGGGCAACTGTCCTGGCATGGCGGCGGCTTTTGTCCCATTGCGGGGGGAATAGGGGAACACATGGACATCTGCGAACGCAATTTCCCGCGCAAAAGCCAAACTTTGCGCGAATTCATCCTCGGTTTCACCGGGAAAACCGGTTATTATGTCCGTGGTTATCGTAGGATTCGGGAAAATTGTCCGCAACATTTGGCACAGCTCCCTGTAATGGGCTGTGTCATATCGTCTGTTCATGCGCTTTAGCACGCTGTCACTGCCGCTTTGGAGGGATAGATGGAAGTGGGGGCAGAGCTTTTCAGTATCTGACAGTTTTATCAGTAATTCACGGGAGAGCAAATCTGGCTCAAGGCTGCCCAATCGCAGACGCAACAAGCCGTCCAAATTCCCAACCTGACAGGCAATATCGCCAATATCCAGCCCAAACTCTTTTCCCCAGGAACACAGGTTTATCCCCGTCAAGATAATCTCCCGAACGCCTCGAGCCAACAGGCTTTTGCACTCGTCCAGAATCTCTTCAACAGGCACGGATTTCGCTTTGCCCCGGGCAAGGGGTATCACGCAATAACTGCAAAACCTGTCACAGCCGTCCTGAATTTTCACCGCCGCGCGGACAGCGGGCGACCTTGAGTAAGCGGTGGGCAGAGGGGGATTTTCCTTTGTATGCATTGCTAATTCCCGCAACTTTTGTGGTAGCGTATCCTTTTCGGCTTGGGGCAAAATTATGTCCGCTTCCGGGAGTTTTTCTCCCAAATTTGGGGTGATACTGGGCATACAGCCTATGAGGGCAATTGTCGCCTCCGGGTTGTTTTTCTTGAAGCGCCGTACCGCCTGACGGGTCTTTCTCGCACTCTCCGCCGTAACGGCGCATGAGTTTACAACGTATACACTGGCGCATTCCCTGCTGTCGACCTCTTGCCAACCGTCGTCACGCAAAGCGTCGGTCAATCTGCGGCTTTCCGCCTGATTGACCTTACAGCCCAGGGTATAGAACGCGACACTTTTCTGCACTTTTTACTCCTTTTACAAGAGGATATAGAATACCAGAGCGATAGACTGTTATTTAGCTTAGCAAGCGTCCTCACTTTTTGCTACAAAGCAAAAGCTCGCCCTATTGGACGAGCGTTTTTTTGAAAGTGTCGGCACTGACCTATCTTCCCGGGCGGTCGCCCACCAAGTATTTTCGGCGTACATGAGCTTAACTGCTGTGTTCGGTATGGGAACAGGTGACCCTCATCGCAATAAGCACCGACTAGTTGTGATTGCAGTGTTTACACACCTCACCGACAACGATAGATATTATACACTATAGCGCAAAAAATGTCAAGGCTTTTTGGAGAACTTTTTTAAGTTTGGTAGTATTGGCTATGTGTTTATGGGGGATCGATATATTTTTTAGCAATATTGATGAATGCGTTGCTTAGGAATCCCGACTCAACAACCACTGTGCAAGTCCTGCTAAAAAGCTCTTGTCGCCCTTGAAGACATCGAGGGCTTTCAATGCTTGAGCGGTCAGCTCATGGGCGGCGCGGCGTGTTTTTTCTATTCCCCACAAAGTCGCGAATGTGGAGCGTCCCGCCGCTTTGTCCTCCTCAAGGTCGAAAATGTCGTCTACCATTTGGAATGCAAGCCCAATGCCGCGGGCGTAGGTCTTTGCCAACAACAGCAATTCATCATCGCCACCGCCTGCCAGTACCCCCAACATACACGCCGCCTCAAGCAAGGCGGCGGTTTTGCCCTCGCAGACTTTCTGCAAATCCTCATCGCTGACATTCCCCGCCTTTTCGCAGAGCCACTCGAAAACTTGTCCGCTAATCATGCCGCCCCTTGCTCCGCTGCTCTCAGCTAATATTTGACAAGCGCTGACGATTGCATTGGCAGGCAGCGGTGCGGCGGTGAGCATTCCAAAGGCGTCGGTGAGCAATATATCCCCCGTCAAGAGGGCGATGGTTTCCCCGAACTGTTTGTGTACACTGGGTTTTCCCCGCCTTGTGTCTGCATTGTCCATACAAGGCAAGTCGTCGTGCACCAGTGAATAACTGTGGATCAGCTCCACCGCTAAGGCAAAGGGCATGGCGCTATCTGCCGCGCCGAAAAGCTCGACAAAAGCCAGTGTCAACACAGGGCGAACGCGCTTACCTCCCCCTGATAATGCCCACGCCACAGCCTGGGAAAGCTCCTGTTCCTGCGGGGAGCTATCGCGCAAATAGTCGGCAATGCCCTGCTCCACAAGAGCGATTTTCTTTTGAAACGCCTTATCAAAGCTCATCGCCGTCCTCCTCACCGTTCATTATTGTGATTTTCTGTTTCGCACTCTCAAGCAAGGCGGAGCAATGTGCCGCCAATTTGCACGCTTCCTCATAAACACTGACGGTTTCGTCCAAAGACAAAGCGCCTGACTGTAGCTTTTCGGCGGATTTTTCAAGCTCCGCTATGGCTTTTTCGTATGTCAAATTCACTTGTTACTCCTTGTGTGTTAATTTGTATGGGTATTATAACAGTAAAAAAAAATGGTGTCAAGAGGAGTCTTGTGAATAAAATTCTCTCATTTGGAAATAATCGACTTAGGAGCGAATTGGCTTCATACACAGACCAAAAGAGAGGAGAAACGATTATGGCAAATCTGACAGCTGAGGAGCTGCATGCTCTGGAGGACACAATGAATTGTGAGCAAAACCTGATTAAAAAATTCCACAACTATGCCAGCATCGCCCAAGACACGCAAATCCAGAAAGCGTGCCAGCAGTCGGCAAAGCAACACCGCAAGCATTTTGACGCCCTGATGAGTTATCTGGGTTAGAGGAGGTAAGTATGCAAACACCAAAAAAGTCGACCGCAAAGAAGTCGACAACGAAGAAATCACCGACCAAAAAGCCTGCCGTACAGGGCTTTACCATGAGTGACCGCGAGATTATGGAGGACATTCTGGCTAGCCAAAAGCACATCGTGGGCATTTACAACACCTTCAGCTGTGAGTGTGTCAATCAACAGTTGAAGTCCGATTTTCTTTCACACTGGAAGAACAATCAGAACCTGCAAAGCAATGTGTTTTCCCAAATGCAGCAGCGCGGTTGGTACGCACCGAAGAAGGCGCAGCAAAAGGCTGTTGATCAGACCAAAACGAAGTTTCAGGGGATTCAGCAACAGTTGCCTTAGTTTAGAGTCCGAACAAAAAGCGATATCGCATAACGGGTGCGAAAACACTGTAGGGTGACGTTGAAAAACTATCCGATAAGAAAAATGAAAGATAGTTTTTCAACAATCCCTGTATTTATGCGATTTTTGTATAATCTTGCAAAATTAGGTCATCAGGCTTTTTCAGAATTTTTGTCTAAATCGTTCTCTTCATCGCTATTAATAAACATATCCTCCGTGACCTGCTGTGCATTCTTGAGGGTTTCTATGACAGCCTCAAGAGCTTCCACAGCTCCCGCTATTCGCCCCGCTAAATGGAAGTACATCACTTTGTAGTCCGGCATAGTAAATCTCCTTTTTTCATTGCCGATTCACAGACAGCACTTTTTGGTGCGGCTAAGAGGACTTGAACCTCCACCGGGTTGCCCCGACTAGAACCTGAATCTAGCGCGTCTGCCGATTCCGCCATAGCCGCACGACGATCGATATTATATCAAAAATTTGGAGAGTTGTCAAGTTTTCGCCACTCACAGAATTGACAACCGCTCTAAATTAAGGTATAATATTTTCAACATATAACGGAGGTAGAATAATGACTTACAAAGAGATGCCAGTGGAAGAAAGAAAGGCGCTGCTCACCCAATTGCGCGGGGACTATGCCATGTTCCAGTCGCGGGGATTAAAGCTCGATATGAGCCGCGGTAAGCCCTGCACAGAGCAATTGGACATCTGCATGGAGCTTTTGGACAGCGAATTAATCACCGAGGACGTAAAGGATTCGAGCGGGTTTGACTGCCGCAACTATGGCGTACCTTTCGGCGTGCCAGAAGCACGCGCGTTGTTTGCGGAACTTCTGGGCGTTTCCGCCGAAAACGTGGTAGTTTTTGGCAATTCCAGTCTCAATGTGATGTACGACCTAATCAGCCAATTTTGGACCCACGGTACCGGCGGCAGCGCAAAACCCTGGTCTCAGCAAAGAGCTGTGAAATTTTTGTGTCCCGTACCCGGATACGACCGCCATTTTGCCATACTTCAGCATTTCGGCATCGATATGATTAATGTTCCTATGACCGAGGAAGGACCTGACATCGCCGCATTGACGGAGCTTGTTGCCGATCCTGCGGTTAAGGGTATGTTCTGCGTACCAAAATATTCCAATCCTACAGGGATTACGTTCAGTGACGAGAATCTGCGAGCCATCGCCGCACTCTCTCCCGCCGCACAAGATTTCCGCGTGATTTGGGATAACGCCTACTGCGTACACGACCTTCGACAGCAGGGTGAAAATCTCCTATCCATTCTTGAAGAAGCCAAAAAAACGGGGCATGAAGACTACTTCATCGAGGTGGTTTCCACGTCTAAAATCAGCTTTGCAGGAGCGGGTATCAGCGCCATTGCCGCGTCAAAAAACAACCTTGCGGCAATTCAGGGGCGTATCGCAATGCAGACCATTGGTCACGACAAAATCAACCAACTGCGCCATGTCCGCTACTTCAAAAATGCCGACGGCATTCGCCGGCATATGCAAAAACACCGCGCCATACTCGAACCTAAATTTGACGCGGTGCTTCACTGTCTTGAGCGGAATTTGGCAGGCTTGGGCATCGCCAGTTGGACCAAGCCTGCGGGCGGATACTTTATCAGCTTTGACGTGCCGAAAAACTGCGCCAAAAAAGTCTGCGAGATGTGCAAGGACGCCGGCGTTGTTCTCACCCCCGCCGGCGCCACATATCCCAAGGGCATTGACCCCAACGACAGCAATCTGCGCATCGCTCCCACGTTTCCGCCAAACGACGAGCTTGAAACCGCCGCCGAGCTACTGTGCCTTTGCACTAAGATTGTGGCTTTGGAGGAATTGCGTTAGAAGCTGTCAACAGGGTAGGGTTGGGTATTATAACCAAAACGGGCGGCAATCTGCCGTCCGTTTTCATAGTGTAGTCGCCTAACTTGAAACTCAACTGGTCTTTGCGGTGCATTTTCCATCTGACGTCGTCCAAAATGCTCGCAATACGAAAGTATTCCTGCGCTTTTTTCCTTGCCAGACGAAAAATATTCTCCCAAATCTTG
>WRKY01000025.1 GCA_009777895.1 Oscillospiraceae bacterium | reverse complement strand
AACCGCACTGGCGGTGGGCAATCTCCCCGCGCCCCGTCCGTAAAACACCACCTCACCCACGGCGTCGCCCCGTACCAACACCGCGTTGAACACATCGTTGACTCCCGCCAACTGGCTCTCGTTTTTCACTAACGCCGGGCTTGTGATTGCGCAAATTGTGCCGTTGTCAAGGCGCTTTGCCCGCGCCAAAAGCTTGATAACTCCCCCCCACGCCTTGGCGTAGTCCACGTCCGCAAGAGTGATTGTGCGTATGCCCTCAGTTCGCACGTCCTTGGGGTAGACGTGAGTGCCGAAGCCAAGCGCCGCCAGTATGCAGATTTTGCGGCAGGCGTCGTGACCGTCCACGTCGGCGGTAGGGTCGCTCTCGGCGTAACCCAACTCCTGCGCCTGTTTCAGGGCGGTGTCAAAGTCCAGTCCCGCGCCAATCATCTGGGTGAGTATGTAGTTTGTCGTGCCGTTGAGTATCCCCGCGATTTCGTCCAGGGCGTTGGCGGCAAAACACTGGGAAATGGGGCGGATTATAGGCGTGCCGCCGCCCACACTCGCCTCGAACATGAAGTTTACCTTGTTCTCTTCAGCCGCCGCCAAAAGCTCGTCGCCCTTTTCCGCAACCAACTCCTTGTTGGAGGTGACTACGCTCTTGCCCGCTTTCAGGCACGCCGAAACGAAGTCATAGGCGGGCTTCAAGCCCCCCATCGCCTCAACCACAATCTTCACGCTCTGATCCTCCAAGATTGTGTTGAAGTCTTTAATAACCTTTGGTTTATTCGGGTCGCTGTCAGGCACATGGCGAATCTCAAGGATATACTTAAGGTTCAAGCTCTCCTGTAAGCTGCGCTTGGCAATGGAGTCCCGCTCCCTAGTGAGCAGCTCCACAACCCCTGAACCAACAATGCCATAGCCCATAACCGCAACATTCATACTGTTACCTCGCGTGTTTTTTTATTCTGATACATAGTATACGTTAGGATACACAAAGCAATTATAGCACAATCTGCGTGATTTTGCAAACATATTTCGCCCCTTTTGCGCATAAGATTACTCACTAACTGCAGGAGGAAAAAGCCCATGGAGGAAGTACGCAGCAACACAATAACCCCTCACTCACTGACACTAGACAACCGCGAAAGTATGCGCCTGAGCGGGGTTTCGGACGTGGACAGCTTTGACGAACAGACCATAGTTCTATTCACAGATTTGGGGGAGCTGACCATACACGGCACAGGTCTGCACATCAACAAGCTCTCCTTGGATACCGGCGAACTTGCCCTTGACGGGCGAATCGACTCACTTGCCTATTCCCTGCAAGCGCGCAAGCAGCAAAGCGGCGGCTTTTTCGCCAGTATGTTTAAGTAGGGTGGGGGCATGGAATATATCCAAAGCCTTTCAGCGCAAACCCGCGTGTTTGTTTACTTTTTCGCTCTTGGCTTTTTGCTCGGGGTGCTTTACGATATCCTGCGCCTTTTCAGGGTATTAATCATAAAACCCCGCCGAAAGCTGTTTTTGTTGGACAGCATCTTTGGCATTATCGCCGCCATTGTGACTTTTTTGTTCCTGTTGATACTCAATCACGGGGAACTTCAGTTTTTTATCTTCCCCGCCTTGGGTTTGGGGATTTTGGTCTATGTCTACAGCCTGAGCCAATTCATGGCACGTTTTCGGGAGGGAACAAACAGAGCGAAAATAAAAACTTTTAACAGGGCAAAGAAGCCGCTAAATTTCCTGTATAGAAATTTACGTTGGCTAGATACAAAAATTTATGGCATATTGAAAGTTTTTTTTGAAAAAATCGGTAAATTTGTCAAAAAGCTCTTGAAATCGGATAGTGATTTGAGATATAATAATACGGAGTATTCTTGGATCGATGAATTGTTGGAAAATGAATCGGTTTCGGAAAGGGAGGTAAAAAAAACTCATGGCAAGAGAAAAAGGCAAAACGTCCGGCTACCTGACAAGACAGAAAAAAAATCGCAGCAAATTGATTATAATAGCCTTGGTTCTGTTTCTGAGCGTCTTGAGCCTGAGGACGCTGTCCCTGTGGGATCGCGGCGAAGCAGAAAAAGAAACCGCCGAAATCCTTGCCGAAGCGGAATATCTCCAAAAAGAAAACCAAAGGCTTGAGGACGAGTTGCGTCAGAGGGCGCAGGGCGGCGAGGTGCAGCATATCATCGAACGCATTGCCCGCCAGTTGGGGCTTATCTATCCGGGTGAACGCGTATTCAAGGATAGGCAATAGCGTCCGCACAATTATTTGTAGGTTTAAGATGTTAGGTAAAGTGAACACCAATACCGCTATCTGATGTCTGTAATCTAAATATCCAACATCTAAATATAGGGGGAACATGATTTTTCATGGCAATTGAAGAAGGGGCAATACTCAAGGGAGTAATTTCGGGTCTTACGGGATTCGGCGCTTTTGTGGACTTGGGCGAGGGCAAGCGCGGCATGGTACACATCTCGGAGGTGGCAAACACTTACGTCCAAAACATTCAGGATTTTGTGGTGGAGGGGCAGGAGGTCACAGTACAGGTTTTAACTGTGTCCAACAACGGCAAGATAAGCCTTTCAATTAAGCGCTTACAGCCTGAATTGCCGCCGGACACGCCGCCGCCGCGCCCAAAACCGCCGCAACTTGTCTGGCAAGGACCAAGGCGCAAGGAGATCGCTCCCGGGGACGTGGATGCTATGCTATCGCGTTTCAGGCAGGTTAGCGAGGAAAAATGCGGTGAGTTGCGCCGCTCAACGGAAGCCAAACGCGGAGGCAGAGGCGGACGCAGAGGCAAGTAGTTTCGGACACTTGCCGCCAAACTGTGGTGAACTCAATCGTTGGCGCAATGATCTAAAAATCTAGGAGGGAAAAATTGCTAAGTCTAATAGTCCCGTGCTATAACGAAGAAAGGGGCGTGCTGCCCTTTTTTGAGGAAGCGAAACGCGTCTTTGACGGCAGTGAATACGAAATAGTGTTCGTCAACGACGGCAGCAACGACGGGACTTTTCAGGAGCTTAAGGACTTGGCTAAACTCCACGAAAACACGGTGCGGGTGGTGTCTTTCTCCCGCAATTTCGGCAAAGAGGCGGCACTTTTGGCGGGACTGAAACACGCGGCGGGGGAGTTCCTTTGCTTCATCGATGCGGATTTGCAGCAATTGCCCGAAACCGCCAAGGAAATGCTCGCCATATTGGAGGAAGCTCCTCAACTGGACTGTGTTTGCGCCGTTCAGGAAAAACGCCGTGAGGGACTTTTCAGCACAGTGATGAAGGGAGCGTTCTACAAAACAATCAATGCCCTCTCCGATGTGCATTTTGAGTCAGGAGCTAGCGATTTTCGCGTTTTTCGCCGCAATGTCGCCAATGCTCTTTTGGACATGACCGAGCATTATCGTTTCACAAAGGGCTTGTTCGCCTGGGTTGGATTTGAAACCCGCTACATCCCCTACCGTGCCAGTGAACGCCAAAACGGCAAGAGCCGCTTCAGCTTCTGGCGGCTTCTGCGCTACGCCTTTGACGGTATCATCTCATTCACCGCCGCCCCCCTGCGCCTGGCGGTAATCGCGGGGATAATAACGGCATTGGGGTCCCTGACTTACCTCCTTGTAGTGGTGATTCAAAAACTGTTTTTCGCCATCGATGTACCTGGCTATGCCACAATCGTAACCTTGATTTTGTTTTTTGGCGGGGCGAATTTGTTTTTTATCGGCGTAGTGGGTGAATATTTGGCGCGTGTCTTTACGCAAACTAAGAACAGACCGCCATATATTATTAAAGCGACTATTAATACCGGGGAGCAGAAATGAAATACCTCCCGAAAAAAGCGTGACTTATGTCAAGACCACATAGCATCTAGAATATAAAATCTAAATAACCATAACAAAGGAGAAAAGTTATGAAGAAGGTAACAAAAGTAATACTTGGTGCGGGAGTTGTCGCGGGGGCGGCGGCACTGGGCGTGGCGATTCAGAAGAAGCGCATCGCTCCCGTCTCCTATCTGAAACAGATGAAAAACGCCATGAAACTTACCGTAGACGTGAGTGAGCCTTACGGCAATGGGCAGGCACTCACACCGCCGATGGGTTGGTCCAGTTGGAATACACTGCGCAACCGCATTGACGAAAATGTGCTTTACGACATGGCGGCGGCGATGAAAAAGACGGGTCTTGTGGATGCGGGCTATGTCTACCTGAACATCGACGACTGTTGGATGTCCTCCTCCCGGGACGAAAATGGTCGGCTCCAGGCAGATTTCGCGACATTCCCCAACGGCATCACTGCCCTGCGGGAAAAGGTCAATGCGCTTGGCATGAAGCTCGGTATCTACACCTCCAACGGCACTTTAACCTGTGAGGATATGCCCGCCTCCTTGGGTTACGAATCCATTGACGCGGACACCTTTGCCCAGTGGGGGATTGAGTACTTCAAGTACGATTTTTGCCACAATATCCCAATAGCCCGCCTTGCGCCTTGCATAGAGAAAATCACCCTCACGCCCCTGAACGGCGGCGTTGAGATTGTGAAATACGCCAGTGATGCGTCGCTGACAGGGGAGGCTCACCTGGTTGAGGACATGAAGCTTGAGAGCGGCGAGTATGTCGCGGGTATGTCCAACAACGCGGGTGCGGCGGAGTTCAGCATTGACGCGCCGGAAGCGGGGGAATACGTCCTGACACTCTGTCTGCGCAAGCGCAGTAACACGCCCAAACACCTTGAGGTTTTGGTCAACGGCGCTGACAACTACAAAACAGACATCCCCAAAACCCTTGCGGTGACCGCCAACGGCAGACACCAGCTGAAGCTTCAATTGCAAGAGGGTACGAACTCCATCAAGCTGTATAATCCCATCGCTTCCCGTCAGGACAGCGCAGCGGTGCAGTACCGCGCCATGGGTGACGAGCTGAAACGTGCCGCCCGGGAATACGCGGAAAAGACAGGTGAACCTGAGAAGCCGATAACATTTTCTATCTGTGAATGGGGAATGAATCAGCCCTGGAAATGGGGGCGTTATGCGGGCAATTTGTGGCGTACAACCCCTGATATTCAGGCGTTCTGGGCATCTGTTGTGGGTATCTATGAGGTCAATGTTCGTCTTGCCAAATTTGCACAACCCGGCGCTTGGAACGACCCTGATATGCTTGAGGTGGGCAACGGCAGTCTCACTGAGGAGCAAAATCGCTCTCACTTCAGCCTGTGGTGCATGATGGCGGCGCCGCTGATTTTGGGCAACGACATCCGCAAGCTGCTTTTGGCGGACGGCACCCCAAATACCGACAGCAAAACACTACAGATTATATCCAACAAGGAACTGATTGCTATCGACCAAGACCCCTTGGGCAAACAGTGCCGCCGCATCCACAGCAACGTGTTGCAAGACATACTCATCAAACCCCTTGCGGGCGGGGAATTTGCCCTGTGCTTCTTCAACAAAACAGGGGACGCGAAGCTCTTTTCACAGGATATCGCCGAGCTTATCGCCCAACCTGACATCGATACTGTTTTTGCCAGTGAATACAGCGCAAAAGATCTGTGGACAGAGGACACGTTCGTGGTAAAAGACGTAATCACTGCTGACGTCCCCGCCTATGGGGTAAAGGTTTACCGTATTTCTGCCCAGTGAACAGCTTCCCAAGCGGAAAAAAGCTTAAGCGGAATTTATGAATAGCGGGCGGCAGGTTGCCGCCCCTGTATTACTGCATTATCCTGAATAATCATTTGGGGGAATGATAATTGAAACAAAATCGGCTGATTGACCTGCGGAATATTTCCGTCAAATTGGGCGGGAACCAGATTTTGCAGGACATGAATCTGTACATTCGCGACAAAGAATTTGTGACGCTGTTGGGACCGTCAGGTTGCGGCAAGACTACAACTTTGCGCCTGATTGCGGGCTTTTTACAGCCGGATTCGGGGGATATTTTCTTTGAGGGCAAGTCAATCAACAACGAACCGCCCCACAAACGCCAGGTGAACACGATTTTTCAGCGTTATGCCCTTTTCCCACACCTGAATGTCTTTGATAACATCGCTTTTGGACTGCGTCTACAGAAAAAAAAGAAGAGCGAGATCAAAAAAAGAGCGGAAAAAATGCTGAGTCTTGTGAACCTCAACGGCTTTGGCGAGCGGGAAGTAAACAGCCTGTCAGGAGGACAGCAGCAGCGGGTCGCCATTGCCCGCGCTTTAGCGGTTGAACCGCGGGTTTTACTCCTGGACGAGCCTTTGGGTGCGTTGGATTTGAAGCTGCGCAAGGATATGCAACTGGAGCTGAAGAAAATTCAGCGGCGCATGGGTATCACCTTTGTCTATGTCACTCACGACCAGGAGGAGGCGCTGTCTATGAGCGACACGGTGGTAGTCATGGACGGCGGGATTATTCAGCAAATCGGGACGCCCATTGATATCTACAACGAACCTGTCAACGCCTTTGTGGCGGATTTTATCGGCGAGAGCAACATCGTTGACGGGGTGATGCTAGGGGATAACCGGGTGCGTTTTTCAGGACACGATTTTGACTGCCTTGACGCGGGCTTCGCCAAAAACGAGGAAGTTGACGTGGTTGTGCGTCCCGAGGACGTGGACGTTTTCACCCCAAGCGAGCACACTATGCTCAAAGGGCAAGTGACCACGAACACCTTTAAGGGTGTACATTTTGAAATGATTGTGGACATCGGCGGTTTTTTGTGGATGATACAGACTACGCAATACCATCCCGTCGGTGCGCAGGTGGGCTTGTCTATTGAGCCAAACGCCATACACGTTATGAAAAAAAGCCAATACAGCGGTATGTTTGGGGATTATAGCTGCTATACAGAAGAGTATTATGAGTTGAGTGAGCCTGGGGCGGAATGAGGATACAGGAGTGAAACCGTCAATAATTCCTAGCATGAATCGTGTATGCTGAAAGGATTGCCATGGGTACAATTTCGAATTTCGCCCGCCGTCTGTTGGCGGGACCATATGTCCTGTGGGCGGTGCTGTTCATCATCGCGCCCATGCTTTTTGTGGCGTATTACGCCTTTACCGACGCAAATGGCGCATTCTCCCTGGATAGCATTTTGGGGCTTGGCAAATTCTCTGACATCATTCTGCGCAGCGCATGGTATTCCGTGCTAGCGACGGCAATCTGCTTGCTTTTGGCATACCCTGCGGCGTTAATATTGGTGAAGATGAAAACCCGCACACAAGCTACCTTGGTCATGCTCATCATGCTCCCGATGTGGATGAGTTTTCTCATTCGCACCTATGCGTGGATCACAATTTTGCAGAACGAGGGGCTGATTAACTTCGCGCTTGACTGGCTGAATCTCCCCCGCTTGAGTATGATAAACACCCCCGGCGCGGTGATTTTGGCGATGGTCTACAACTATTTGCCCTACATGATTATTCCCCTCTATAACGTGTTGTCTAAGTTGGATCACTCCCTGCTTGAGGCATCCCAGGACCTTGGCGCCAACTCCTTGCGTTCTCTCACCCGTGTGACACTGCCCCTGAGTCTGCCGGGCATTGCGGCGGGTATCACCATGGTTTTTGTCCCCAGTATCAGCACGTTTTACATCTCACAAAAGATGAGTACGGGCAACATTCTGATGATCGGCGACATCATCGAGCGACAGTTCATGATCTCCTATAATTACAACATGGGCGCGGCGATTTCCCTTGTGCTGATGGTGGTGATTATCGTGACAATGATGGCTATGCGGCGGTTTACGGAAAATAGCGGTGAGGTTGTTGTGTGATTTAGGTCTACCTATAGTATTGCGAGCATTTTTGATGACGTCAGATGAAAAATGCCCCGCAAAGACCAGTTGATTTTCAAGTTAATCGACAATAGTTTGACGTATAACCTCTCTCACAAAAACAAAAGGCAGGAAAACCAGTTCCCCGCCTTTTATTTTTTATTTTTTGCGCATATTACTGTACAAAACCGCCGACAACCAACAGTAAATCACCGAACTGGGCGCCGAATTCCGGCGCGCCGTCCATGACTATCCGCTGTGCTTTGGTAGCATCCATCATGTCGTCTGTGGCAAGCAAAATGCCCAGTGCGGACTTGAAGCAGTCAAAGCGCAGGGTGAAGAACGGCATTGCGCGGGTGTATGTCCCGTGTCCGCTGCGGCTCTTGCCTGCCTTGATGCGGATATATGCCGCCACGTCCGTATCGTTCACTGCAAGTGCGTAAACGCGGTCGGGGCTAGTTTCTGTCCAACGCTTGACTTCCGGATGACCCAACTTGTTCAGTTGGCTGATACCCGCTGTGAGCAGGTAGAAGAAGCACTTGACCACAAGGCGTTGTGTCGCCTCGTCTTCAGGGGCTTCTTTTGCCGAGAGCAGACCAGACATCTTCAGCAACACCATGAGGAACTTGATGAATGTGCCGGGCTTTTTGGTGAGTGCTTTCAGCAACGCACCAATACCCTTGCCCATGTCGCCCTTAAAGAACGCATTCATGTCCTCAACGGACTTGAAGCAAATTTCCGCGTCGGGTTTTTCAAGAATCTGGTCGTTTTTAACTGTCCACTCGCCGTTTTCAACAACAAAGTGGGTGCCGCTTTTTCCCGCAGGACTTTCAGAGTCCATTGCGGCAATCTGAAACGTGGCTGTCACTCCGTTGAACTTTGCTTTCAGTGCCGGATCGTCGTTGGCGATGACCTTGAGCAATGGCAAAACCGCGTTGAGGAACAGTTTATTGGTGTATCTTTCCTGTTGTGATACCATAATTAATCCTTTCCGATTCTAATTTCCGGGCACTTAGAACCTAGACCTCATCATCCCAGTTATCGTCAGCCTCAAAGTCCTTGCCCATCATTTCACGCACGGTGTTGGCAATGCCGTTGGAGTCAATACCCTCGTGGCTCATGATATCCTCGTGCAGACCGATGATGCTGAAGTGATCCTGAATGCCCAGGCGGGTAAAGGCGCAGCCCTTGCCCATCTCTGCCATGACTTCAGCGACGGCAGAGCCAAGTCCGCCGATAACGCTGTGATCCTCAACGGTGATGATACGGCGGGTTTCGCCGATTGCCTTTTGAACCGCCTCTTTGTCCAGGGGCTTAATGGTGTGCATATTCAACACACGCACAGTCAGACCATCGGAGTTCTTCAGGAACTGTGCAGCCGCGAGAGCCTGATAGGCACAGGAGCCGCAAGCGATGACAGTTATATCTGTACCCTCGTGGAGAAGTTGTGCCTTGCCCAACTCAAAGCCGTAGTCGGTATTCTCATAAAGCACATGGTCAAATCCGCGATTGATACGGATATAGAACGGTCCGGGGGTAGCGTATGCCGCTTTCACCGCGTTGACAGTTTCGTAACCGTCAGCGGGAACAATGACTGTGAGGTTGGGCAGCGCACGCACTAAGGCGATGTCGGTGATTGCGTGGTGGGTAGAACCCGCCTGCCCAAAGGATGTGCCGCCGTGGGTTGCGATAATCTTCGCGTTGACGTTCTGGTAGCAGATATCGGTGCTGAGTTGGTCAGCCACACGCATTGACGCAAATTGAGCAAAGGTAGAAAGATACGGAACTAGCCCCGCTTTCGCCATGCCCGCGGCTATACCGAACATATTCTGCTCGGCGATACCTACGTTAAAGAATCTATCGGGGAACTTCTCTTGGAAATCGCCGATTTTTGTTGAACCTGCAAGGTCAGCTGTGAGAGCCACAACCTCGGGGTGAGCCGTTCCCAACTCAACCATTGCCTTGCCGTAAAGCTCAGTGGTAGCCAATTTTGTGGACTCCACCGCCGTATAGGTTAATCCTCCGCCCATCTTATATACCCTCCTTTTCAGCGACTGCCTTGCGACCTAGGTAGTAAGCCTCAAGATCCTTTTTCGCCTGCTCATAGCCGTCGTTGTCCATTGCGCCGTAGTGCCAACGGTAATCGCCTGCCTTGCCGCCAAAGCCTTGCGCTTTGACTGTATCGGCGATAATGCAGGTCGGCTTGTCTTTGGTCGCCATAGCGACTTCGATTGCGTTGGCGAGTTCAGGGAAGCTGTGTCCATCGATGCGCAGGGTGTTGAAGCCGAACGCCTCGAATTTGTCCACCAACGGCTCAAGAGCCATGATGTCTTCAGTCATGCCGTCAATCATCGCCCCATTGCGGTCAACAATGGTGATAAGGTTGTTCAGTTTGAACTGGGCTGTACTCATGAAAGCCTCCCAGTTTGAGCCCTCGTTAAGTTCACCGTCGCCCAAGATGCAGTAGGTGAAGTAGCTCTTGCCTTGGAGCCGCGCCGCAAGGGCTGTACCCACAGCAATGCTCTGCCCGTGACCCAGTGAGCCGGTGGAGGCATCCACACCTATAACCTTGTTTGAGTCAAGGTGGATACCCATCTTTGAGCCTGTGAGGTTAAATGTTTTCAGTTGTTCACGGTCATTCCAACCGAAATCAACCAGTACCGAGGCATAGCCTATGCCCGCGTGTCCTTTCGAGAGGATACATCTGTCGCGATCCTCCCAATTGGGGTCCTCAACCTTGAGGTTCATGAATTTGTGGTAAAGGATAGTGAGAATATCCATTACGCTGCTGCCGCCGCCGATGTGACCGCTGCCTGCCATGTGGGTGGTCTCTAGCATATCAAGACGCAGTTGATGCGCTTTTGCTTCCAGAGCCAGCCACTCTTGCTTGGTTAGTGCCATGTTTTTCTCCTTTTGATATTGTTTAAAATCAGTAAGAAACCAAAAAATACACTGTTTTTTTAGTTAATCACATCATTTCTTGCATTTGCGACGTAGTCTTCTGGAAAAGCAACAATTGCGTCCTCATTCGACATATCGTTTTTCTTTTCATTTATCCTAATTGCTGAACTGTTTTCAGGTAAGATTGCGAACTTTTCTTTTGGCAACAACTGCCCCGTATTATTGAAACGCTTATCATATTTACTCATATATGATGGAGTATCCTCAAACATTTGAATACGTTCCAATGGCAACCCCTGTTCTTCGTAAGCTTTTAGATAGATTTTATAGACTTTTGAATCATTCAGGTTTTTGCTAGTTATCTCTTCTTCTAAGGGAACTGTCGTATATGCTTCGCAAACCCAAAGTTCTCCATCTTCAACCGCTACTGCTGAGAAAACATAGTATTTACTTTTATCTGCCATAATACTATCTGTTGTCACACGCCTGCTAAGAGAAGAAGTTAGCCCCATATCGTTATAGATTGATATGGCTTCTTCAATTGGAAGAGTACCTTTTATGTTTTTGACAACTCTAACCTTAATTTCGGTTGCAGCAATAATATGCTCATATCGGGCGCTTTCGGGATATTTGCGATACAAACGTGTTGTATTCATGTCGTAAGTTTCCTCAACATAACCAACAAAAACATATGAAACCGTTGCAATGTTTTGTCGCAGATCACCGATGTCAATAGCATAAGAAGCAGATTTGGTTATGGTTTTTTGAGGAGGGACAAAGTGTCTGTAAGTGTAATATCCCCCCGTAGTAGTCAACAACATAGCGATAATTCCAATTGAAATTAGAATGCCATTTTTGATAGATTTTTTCATTAAAATGTCCTCCTTTACCAAGTTGCGCGAGCTTTACCAAGTGCATAAATATCATCTAGACCAAATGAAATACCATAGGCACGATTCATTTCATCCATGACATTGCCGCGGCAAGCATTTTCTGTTCCTATATGGAATATACCTAAAAGATGTCCTAATTCGTGAACAACAGCAGTTTTTCTTTCTACATCAGATACAGATGAGTGATTCATCTGATTTGTGAAAAAAGTAACGGTGCTATTACTACCATTAACTAGTGTTGCAGCCATTGCTCTTGAATTGCTGCCAGGGGGATTCGCTTGATCTTTGAATTTAGCGTCTTCAAGAACTGTCAATGTATCCTTACGAAAAACAACACTTCCATTAATGTTATTCCACGCGCCCATAGCGGCGTTCACATAAACACCATAGCTTGTCTTTGTATAATCCAAGTCACACTTTTTACCACTATCTACAGCGTCTATTCCCATAAGGTTACTTTTCCTTTGCAAAAACTAAGAAGACAGAAAGATATGAACGCTTATTCATGTTTTTCTCCTTTAAAATATTAATATAGAAAAGCAGACATCAGACTCAGCTCACCGAAACCAATGTCTGCTTATCATTTTACCGATTGTATTTCTTCTTCAGCACCTTAAACGCCTCGTCCGCCACGTCAACAGTGAACTGGATGTCCTCGTAACTCAAGGAATGGTTGATGAAATGGTTATGGTGGTTGGTGAAGAACACACCGCGCTTGACGCACTCAGCAATCCACTCTTGGTGGAGCATCAGGCTGTCGTCGTCGGCAAGACGCAGATAGAACAAAGCAGGCTCACCGCTCCATACCAAATGGAAGCCGTTATTGGAAGAAACCTCCAACAGACCCTCGCGGAGCTTCTCGCCCTTTTCTCTGAACTCCCCAGGGGCGTCAATCGCCTTGAGCTTGTTGATACAGGCAACACCCGCCGCGAAAGGAACGGCGCTGAGCCAGTAAGAGCCTGTATAGGTCAGACCGCTGATTGTGGACTTGATGAATTCCTTGCCGCACAGCGCGGAAACGTTCCAACCATTGGCAAGAGCCTTACAGAAACAGATGAGGTCAGCCTCAAAGCCATAGTGGGCGTCAGAGCCTGCCAAATCCAAGCGGAAGCCGCAGCGTACATCGTCGATGATGAGGACGATGCCGTGTTTGGTGCAGATCTCGCGGACTTGCTGCCAATAGCCGTCAGCGGGGAGAACGCTGTCAACGAAGTTGCCGTGCATATACGGCGTGCCGATAAGGGCGGCGATTTCGTTCTTGTTCTCCTTTATGACCCGCTCAAGGGCGGCGATGTCGTTGAAAGGAATATAGAGGTTGTTGGCGACATCTTCGGGCAAAACACCAGGATAGTCAATCTTTTGAGTCCATGGAGCAACGCCGTGATAGAAGCCCTTGAGGAAAATGATCTTCTTCTTGTGGGTATGAGCTCTAGCGGTCATAATCGCGAGAGTTGTGGTGTCTCCGCCGTTTTTGGCAAAGAACGTCCAATCCGCGCTTTTGACTGTGTCAACGAGCAGCTCGGCGAACTCCACCATCTTCAAGCTAGGCGCGGTTGTGCAATCGGCGATTTTGGACTGCTCAAACGCCGCCGCATTGACATCAGGGTCGCCATAGCCCAAAACGTTTGGACCGTAAGCACACATATAGTCAATAAAGCGATTGCCGTCGATGTCCCAAAAATAAGTGCCCTCAGCCTTTTCGCCGAATTTTGGGAACGCGCTTGAGGGGATGTGGCAGCCCTCAGCGGGACCTAGGTGACCGTAAATGCCCCCCGGGATGACCTTTTGCGCACGCAGGAAGGCCTCGTTGTTTTTTTCATAGGTGTAAGTGTTCATTGTTTAGCCCTCCTTAATTTAAGCAAGATACAGAACAACTCTATCGAGTAGTCTGTTCAGATTGTCTAGCATATTGATCATGCCGCTCATTGCGATTTGTCCGGTGCCGATGCAGCCCAAGGCGTTGACCTCGCCGTCAAAGAGCTTGCGGGCAAGTGTAATGTTCTCGAATTCCATGACGGCACGGGGATTCTCGCTCTTTTGCTTAATGGTGAGGAAGCGGGAATCCTTGACGCGCAGGGAAGCGCAGGGACCGCCGTTGATGTTGAAGGCTATCTCGCCGTCAGGGGTGTTGCTAGCGGAGAACTTGCCGATTTCGTCGTTGTTGGCAATCTGGGCGATAGCCACAGAGATTGTGTAGAGCATCAACGTTGTGGAGACCTCAAAGAATTTGGGATCCTTGAGTTTTTCTTTGAACTTGGAGCCGTCAGTGTCATCCTTATCGGGCTGCATATAACTGGAGAGCAAGTCCGTGAGGGGAGAGAACTGCTTGAGCATGAAGTTCATGTTCGTGATAAGTCCCAGGCTGATTGGTGGATTGGCACCGTCAATCATAGCGTTGAACTGGGCGGGGGAGTTGAACGAGAGCTTGATGTTTGTTTTGCCGATACCTGGCTCCATACGGCATTTGCCGTCTTTAAAAGTCAAGGTCGCCGCGGGACCGTCCTTGACGTCGAAGCCGATTGCAATAGGTTTTGGCGTTTGCGCAAGTTCGGACGCTTCGGGGACTAACTCGCAGAGATTCTCGAGCGTACCCAAAACGGCAAACAGGTTGATAAACGCCTTTGTGCGTGTGTCTACCATTTTTTCCTCCATTGGTTTAGTGTCAATAAACACGCTCAATGAGCGTGAGTATCGCAGTATGAGTGTGACTTCCTTAAATTATAGCATATATAGGCAAGAGTGTCAAATACTGAGGCTAGGCTCTAACAAAATTTAGTTATTCTGTTATAAAGTTTCTATAAAGTTTCTCTCATTTATACAGGCAGTGTTGAAACAAGTCCATACATCAATTAATCCTCAACCCCAGTGATCCCCGTCATTCTCCCCTGAAATTTGGGTAATTCGGGTAAACTTGCCGTCAAAGTGGAATTCCACTGAACGGGTTGCGCCGTGACGATTTTTCGCCACGATAATCTCTAGCTTAGACATATCCTCACCCGCGGCGGGCATATCCATGCTCTCAGGGTCGTATTCCGTGCGGTAGAGCATCAGCACGATGTCCGCGTCCTGCTCGATTGAGCCGGATTCACGCAAATCCGCAAGGACTGGACGGCGGGATTTCCCCCCCTGCTCACTTGCGCGGGAGAGCTGCGCCGCAACGAATACGGGGATATTCAAATCCTTTGCCATCATCTTCAGGTTGCGGGTAATTTTACTGACCTCCTGCACGCGGTTTTCCGACCGCCCATCGCCGGAAATCAAACCCAGATAGTCAATAAAAATGCAGTCCACGTCCTTTAGCCGCCGCACCCGCGCCTTGATTTCCGACACAGTGATATTTGAGGTGTCGTCCAGATAGAGCTCCAAATCCTTTACATAGCCCACAGCGTTGTTGAGCTTTTCCCAATCCTGCGGAGTAAAATGCCCCGCCCCGCGCATACGGAAAACTTCAACACCCGCCTCGCTCGCCCAAATGCGTTGGGCAAGCTGCTGTTTAGTCATCTCCAGTGAGAAAAAGATCACCTTTTTTCCTCGCCCTGCAACGTTGCGGGCAAAGTTAAGGGACACACTGGTTTTACCCACGGCGGGTCTTGCGCCCAGGAGTATCAGGTCGGACTTGTTCAGTCCTCCAATAATCGAGTCCAAATCTTGGAAGCCCGTGGGAATGCCCTTGAATTCCTCGGCGGTTTTGGGGTCTTGGAGCATCACAAGGCGGGGATACACGTCCCCCGTAAGCACTTCGATTAGCTTGCTTGGCAGATTGCTCCCCCGCCCGCCCCGTAATTCATAAAGCCGCTGTTCGGCGGAATCCAAAAGGGTTCCCACTTCCTCAGATTGCGCTGCCGCCTTTTCGATCGTTTCCTGGGAAATGGTAATCAGGGAACGCAGTACCGCCTTTTCGCGGATAATCCTCGCCCAATTCTCCACGTTCACCGTGCTAGGTACGCACTGGGCGAGTTGAAAGAGATACTGCCTCCCCCCCGCGTCGTCGTATACATTGCCGCGAATCAGCCCGTCAAGGACAATCAGTGGGTCAATCTTACCGCCCATGGTTTCCAGTTGTACCATCTGTTCAAAGATTGCCTGATGCTGCGGTAAAAAGAAATGCTCAGGACGCAGAATAATCTGCACCTGGGACATACATTCCGGTTCCTTGAGGATAGACCCCAAAACCGCCTGTTCTGCCTCTTGAGCAAAGGGCATATTAATTTGATTGAACTCGGAGAACTGAAAATCTGCCATGGGAATTTCCTTATGTCAATTGATAGTTGAAAGTTTTTTGCACAGGTAATTATAGCATTTTTCATGAGGGTTTGCAATCCATTTGACTAATCCCTCCCAATGTGCTATAATGTCGAAAACGGCGAGAGAGAAAACTGCTTTTCGCCCAAAAACACATATTGGAGAAAACATATGATGAAAATTGCCGCCATCGGCATGGGACACCGTACAGTGGAATACCTGTCGATTATGCGCCTGTTGCGCAAAAAAGAGATTGAAATCGTCGCCATTTGTGATATCTCTCATCAAGTACTTAAGGACATCGGCGACCGCTTTGATATACCTGAAAATATGCGCTTTGACAGCGCGGAAAAGCTATATGCACTGGGGAAAATCGCCGATGGTCTGATTATCGGTACACAGGACGCCACCCACGTTGAAATCTGCCGCCCCGCAATCGAGCTTGAATACACCATACTCATGGAAAAACCAATTTCTGGTAATTACAAGGAGTGTGAGGAGCTTGCAAAGCGGGCAAAGGAGAAAAACGTGCAGATTGTGGTGTGTCACGTTCTGCGCTACCACTCCTATTACGAGCGAATCAAGGAAATTATCCGCTCCGGCGTACTGGGCAAGATCATGCTCATCAACCACGAGGAGAACGTGGGCTACTATCACTTCGCTCACTCCTATGTGCGCGGAGATTGGAAAATCGAGGCGGAATCTACGCCATCACTCCTGGCAAAATGCTGTCACGACATCGACCTGATACAGTGGTTTTTCGACAAGCCCGCTGTATCCGTCAGTTCCATCGGCTCACTGGCGTATTTCAACAAGAACAACGCCCCTGAAGGTGCGGCACAGTTCTGTCTGGGCGGCTGTAAAGCCAAGAAAAACTGCGTTTATGACGCGGAATATCACTACCTCACATCCCCCATACACAAAACCACTTTCGTCAAATTCAAGCGGCGGCGTATTACAGGCAAGGCGGGGGCGACCCGGGCGGATATGTATGAGGCGCTGCGTACAGGGCAGTTCGGACGCTGCGTTTTTCTCAACGACAACGACGTCTGTGACAATCAGACGGTACACATCGACTTTGGCGGCGGACAGGTGGCGCAGCACACCCTGAATGCGTTCAGCCAAAAGGAGTACCGTCAGTGGCACATTATCGGCACCCAGGGGGAGCTGCTGTGTAACCACAACAATATGCGCATGAACATTTTTGGGAAGAAGTCTAAGTCATACGGTAAAATTTTTGCCCTGCCGGGTCACGGCACAGGGGACGTGGGCATCGCCCTGCGGTTTCTGAAAGTACTGAGCGGTACACAGGACGACCTGCGGGACATCACTTTCATCGACCGCACGCTGCCAAGTCACGCCATTATCGCTGCGGCGGAAATTTCCCGCAAGCGCGACGGCGAGCGGATTTTGATGCGGGATTTTTATGATGAATTGGCGAGAGTTGAGAATTGAGAGCATTAGGGTTGAAGGTTCTCCGTCCTCCAAATTCAGACGAACGCGCAAACTCGCTCAAAAACAAGGATTGGACATGGATTTGCTCGACTGGACAATTGACCAGTTAGCCAGGGATATTCCACTGCCGACAAACTGGAAAGACCATCAGCTAAAGGGTAGCCTTAAGCGTTTGCGCGAGTGTCATGTTGATAGCTCTGGCGACTGGTTGCTTATAGTCTCCTAACATGAAAATCAACTGGTCTTTGCGGTCTATTTTCCATCTGAGTTCGTCAAAAATGCTCGTAATACGAAAGTATTACTGCGCTTTGTTCCTTGCCAGACGAAAAATA
>WRKY01000024.1 GCA_009777895.1 Oscillospiraceae bacterium | reverse complement strand
CCTCCGGAGTCATCACAATGGAGGACATTTTGGAGGAGGTTGTGGGTAATATTCAAGACGAGTATGACAACGAGGAAGAGGAGGTTACCGCCATTGATGAGACCACCTATGAGGTGGATGGCGGAACCAAACTAGATGAGCTTGTTGAGGAGTTGGAGGACTGGGGTTTGATTTTCCCCGAGGACGATTACGACACTTTGGGCGGTTTTATTCTCTTCAAGTTAGGTTATATCCCCGAGGACGGACAGTTTGACTCTATCGTCCACGACAACCTGCGCTACACTATCCTGAACATGGACGAGCGGCGCGTTGGGCGAGTGAAGATTGAGCGAATGCAGGTTGAGGAATGAGGAAAAATAGTAAACGCAAGGTGAAAGGTTAATTATGTGGGGCGAAAATCTGCCGCTCATTTTTTCCGTTCTCTAAAAATCTAGACAAGCCGGTATAAAATTATCATATTCTGCCCAAAATTTCTATAGTATATAAAGACAGGTTTTACCAAATGTGTATATTATGGAGGTTTTTTCGATGGCAGGATTTGCACGCAAAGCCTTTGGGCGCCCCGAGGAAAAGGACGCTCAGGAGTTGCTTTTGGAGGACATCCGCGCGGTGTGCCGCCAAATGGACGCGGCGCGGGCGCGCTTTGAGATGGAACAGGACGAGGACTTGGTGGAATCGTCCATATACGAGCTTGAGAGCCTTAAAGCGCGGTATCGCTATCTCATCAAAAAGGCTAAACGTGACAAAATCACGGACGCGCCGATAACCGCAATTTGCCCCCAGGAGGTGAGCGCGTGAAAATCCTCGCTATTGCGTTACTTGCCGCCGCCGCGGTGTTCATCCTTTGGGGCATGACGCGAACGCGCCGCCCTCTCAGCGCGTTGCTCCTGAGCGGGGCGAGCGGAATCGCCGCCCTGTTCGCCGTCAATCTTTTGGGTACGCTGCTGCCTGTCGATTTACCCGTAAACTGGGGGACAATCGCCGTCAGCACACTTGGCGGCGTGCCTGGGGTCATTGGTGTGCTTGTTTTACAAGTGGTTTAGGATTGTGCTTGTTCAGTGGTCTCCTCCAACTTCAACCATAAAGCGGGGCGCACGCCATACACCGTCGCAACAGTAAAGCCTCTCATGGTGATGTGACCGCTAGTTTTGACACACATGGCACAATAGTTGGTTAAACCGGACGAACGAAGCCACCACTCTTTTGTTTGTTTTTCATCGCTGACGATAAGTTTATCACTATAGAGCAATTGTTTTTCTAGCCATCTACCCCATGATTTTTTGTAATTATCATACCAACGCGCATCTATGTCAGTAACACAAATATCGGATTCACAGCCCTTTACCGCTTTGCACAGTATCTCCTGAAACAGGCGCTAGATATCGTTATTGTCATCAATCAAGGAATAATTTTGCAGTTCTTCAACCACGTCATCAAACTCTTTTTTTGTAGCGAACAAAGGCTTAAAGGGGGACGTCCAATAGTCTTTGACCGGCAAATCATCCGCCACTACGCGCCGAAAAGCCCCCTTGTTTTGGTTACAGGGGACAGTGAGCGTTTCGCGGAGCACTGCAACGCCCGTCGCTGTGCCGCCTTGTGTTTTGATGAGGATGCGGCGCTCTTGGACGTACCGTATTTTTCTTACGGCGGGGCGGAGGATTTTGCCGCTCAGGCGCGTCTGCTTTTTGCCGCTCTGCGCCGTTTGGATGGAATTGCCCCCGAGATTGCCGCTCACGCCCCAAAGGCACAAGGCTTGGGATTGGCGGTCTATAACAGGCTTTTGCGGGCGACAGAGTTTCGGATTGTGTAGGTTAGATGGCATACTGCGCCTGGTGTAGACGTCACTGGAAATTTTATGTATTAACGAGTTTTTTTACCGTATGGCTTAAAAATCGGCAAGAGAAGCTACAGCTTATTTTGGGGTCACCTCCTTACTCCCTCTCCAAGAAACCTATAACCAACGCCTCCAATTGCGCAAGCTCCGTCACCCGCACACTTGCGGCTCGAAATTCGGCGGCGCCGCGCAGACCCTTGAAGTAGTGGTGGGCAATGCTTCGCGCCTGACGCATTCCCATTTTTTCCCCTTTGTTCTGGCACATTAGGCGAATGTGGCGCAGCATAACCCGCCCGCGCTCCTCAATATCGGGGTCTCCGGGAACTTTTTTTCCCGCCAGAGCAGCCTTGATTTGAGCAAAAACCCAGGGGCGCCCCAAGGCGCCGCGACCTACCATCACCCCGTCGCAGTCCGTTTGCTCAAGGATTTTCATCGCTGACTGCCCGTCCGTCACGTCGCCGTTGGCAATTACTGGGATGCTCACAGCGCGTTTCACCGCCGCCACGCCCTCCAAGTCTACAGGCGGGGCATACATCTGCTCCCGGGTGCGTCCGTGGACAATCAGCCGCGCCGCCCCCGCCGCCTCCATGCGCTGTGCGAACTCCACCGCGTTTCGGCTCTCACTATTCCAACCAAGACGGTGTTTGACGCTCACAGCCAGGCTCGATGCTTTCACAGCCGCAGCGCAGATTTTATCCGCCAACTCAGGATCACGCATCAACGCCGCGCCGCCGCCGTTACCGGCGATTTTTTTTGCGGGACAACCGCAATTTATGTTAAACTCCACTGGCGCACTGTATTTCCACTCGCTACTTGAAATTCTTTCCTGCACAGCAAAAATAGCCCGTTCAACGTTTTCAGGCTCGTCTGAAAAAAGCTGTAGTACACAGGGTTGCTCATCGCAGCTGATTTCCAATAATTCCCACGCGGTACGGTTGCCCTGCACAAGTCCCTTGGCGCTAACCATCTCTGTGTAACACAAATCTGCGCCGTACTCCATGCACAGCTTGCGCATGGCGCGGTCGCTGTAACCTGCCATTGGCGCCAAGGAGACTTGAGGCTTCAGCATCACACCCTACCTCTTCTTCTTTTTCTTCTTCCCGCTCCCCTTTTGCGCCGTTTTGGCGTATGGGTTTTTGCTTGGCGGCTTTTTGGTAGTTTTGAACCTTTGGGAAAACTTGATTACCCCCGCCTTTGCTGCTGTCAGCACCTGTTTTATATCAGCGTTGACGGAATTTTCAACTATTTCATCTGCCTCTGCTGTGTCATCAGGGTTTGGCGTTTTAACACTCTGCAAAATGGCGTGAGAATCTCCGCCGCTCCAAAGCTGAATGAAAAGCAAGCCCAGAGCAAACACCGTTGCGGCGAGGAGGCGGTAGGTCATAAATACGTGAGATAATGAATGCTCTTTGAGGATTGCGTACCACATAAATGGCGCGGCAGCAATCGTCAACAGCATTGCACAATTTAGGAAGAAGCTGAGATTTTTTTTACGTACGGTAAAATTATATACACTCAAGGAGCAAACTATTAAAGCAATTAAGGACAGCCAAAAGAATGGGTTTTCGGTGAAATAATCTGTCGCAGAGCGAAAAACCTCAGATATTGTCCCCCTCCGAATCCCTCTGAGAGCGGAATCGCCGCCAACACGTAAGTTAACGCTCTGCATTGCGTTAACAAAAATATTTTCGCCTATTACAACGGTTGCTATTGCCCATTTTGAGACGAACAAAAGCCCATAGCCTAAACTCCAGCCAAGAACACTTTTGGCCATCGTGAAGAAGTTATCTCTTGGCGAAGTTTTTTGCTGCAATTCAAGCAAAATATAGAATGAAAGCGGTATTAGGAGCGTAAGTAAAGGCACAGTTAAAGTATCAAAAAAAGCTGTTAAAGCCGCCACAACAAAGAAAAAGTATATCTCTCCATTATGCTTTTGGCGAATTTTTTCGTATTTCCAAAGCATCACGCAACAAGTCGCTAGTGTGATAAAAACCACATGAAAAAACGTAAGGTCACGTGGCAAAATAAAGAGCTGTGTAAGCGCAAACGCCCCAGAGAACGATAGAATTACGCCAAATCGAAAGCGTTTTGACATGAGGAAAACCAATATTGCAAGGGCAAAAAGCGCTAAAGCAAAGGTTACTGTACGTAGAAACGCTATATTTGAAATAAGCAATAAGGGACGTGTAAACAATATACTACCATGCCAGTAGCGTGGGTATGAAGAAACCATTGCCTTTTGGAGCAAATTATTTGTTGGTAAATCCAAAAGACCATAGTCTGTAATCAAGAGTTCACTTAATATCAAACGCATTTTTTCTTGTATATCAAGTGCGTTGAACTCATCTTCAGTAAGTTTTTTGGCTTGACCGCCACTAAAATGAAACTCATAGGCTGTGTATAAATCGCTATCATTAAACATCTCTAAAGTATCATCATAGGCAAATTTGAACATGTCAAAAACTGAGTTTCCAGTCGCAAACAAAAGGTGAAGTAAATCACCGCTTGTGTAACCATAGTAAAATTTCCCGCCGCTAGTTGCAACATTTTCAATGTTGGGATAAAAAGTAATAGCCTGCATTTCAACAGGGAAAAAAGTGTTCCATTTGGCGGCGTCGACTTCGCTCACCATGATATTTTTCGACATTAAGACGTTTTCCTCAATCTTTTCGTCAGGCAAAAGAAAAATCGTCGCCATAAGCGTTGTGAACAGCAAAGTAAGCCCCAAGGTAAGTGCTAGAATTACAACTGCCGTTTTGCAAACTCTTCTCAACATTCGTCCTTACCTCTTCTTCTTTTTCTTCTTCCCGCTCCCCTTTTGCGCCGTTTTGGCGTATGGGTTTTTGCTTGGCGGCTTTTTGGTATTTTTGAACCTTTGGGAAAACTTGATTACCCCCGCCTTTGCTGCTGTCAGCGCCTGTTTTATATCAGCGTTGGCGGAATTTTCAACTATTTCATCTGCCTCTGCTGTGTCGTCAGGGTTTTGCGTTTTTGGCGTTTTAACACTCTGCAAAACGGCGTGAGAATCTCCGCCGCTCCAAAGCTGAATGAAAAGCAAGCCCAAAGCAAACACCGTTGCGGCGAGGAGGCGGTAGGTATGGGGTTGGTGAGCAACTGAGTGCTCGGGTAGGAGTGCATACCACATAAATGGAGCAATGGCAATTGGCAAGAGCATATAGGAGTTTATCACAAACTCAAAATTTTTCTTGCGCTTCAGTATGCAATACACTGTACAGGCAACAAGTGCCAGGATAGAAAAATACAGCCAAAACGCAGGAAATTGGGTTATCCAACTGAGGTTTTTTTCAATTGCTTCAGTTCTATTACTGTTGTTGTAGCCTGAGAGTTCTGAAGTGCCGCCCATGCGCAAGGTTAGACTGGCGATGGAATTTTTTATGACACTTTCGCCTGTAACAAGGCTTGCGACGACCCATTTTGATGCACTGAGCAGTCCGTAACCCAAGCCCCAACCAATGACGCTGTTAAACACCGCCATGACGTTTTCCTTGAGTTTGATTTCTTTGTTTTGCAGATTGAGGAAAACGTAAAAGCCCAAGGGGGTTAGTAGAGTGAGTAGGGGTGAAGTGAGAGTATCAAAGAAAGCGGTGAGTGAACCGACGATGAAGAAAAAGTAAATATCCCAGCCTTTTTCGCGAATTCGCTCATATCGCCAAAGCACAATTGCACAGGCGATATACATAATAAAAAACGCGAAAAAGAACAGCATTTCACGAGGTAAAATCAGTATCTGCACTAGGGAAAAAGCAAACGCGAAAACGAGGGTAACGCCCAGTTTGAAGCGTCTTCCCATAAGAAACAGCAATACGGCAAGGGCAAAAAGTGTCAACGTGAAAGTAATCAGGCGCAAAAACGCAATATTTTCAACATACATCAAGGGGCGATACAGCAAAACATAGCCGTGCCAATAGCGGGGATAGGACGCTACAACGGCTTTTTGGAGAAGTGTTTCCGTGGGAGAATCCACAAAGCCATAGGCGTTTTCCATAAACGCGCTTATGAGAAGCCGCAAACTCTCTTCTGTTGAAAGCTTTTCAAGCTCGTCAAAATTAATAACGTCGGTAAATTCACCTGTTGCCATAGAGTCAAAAATCTTGCGCAATTCTCCGGATTCATAAGACTCAATAATCTCCTCGTCAGCGTATTTGTACATATCAAATAAATTTTCACCGTTCATTATCATCAACGCAAGTCCCTCTGATCCCGTGAAACCGTAATAAGCCTTGCCGCCGGTTGTGGCGATATATTCAACATTGGGCATATAAAACATCGAAAGCAATGCAGGAATTTTTGGAAAAAAACTTGGATTCGACCCTTCGGCTTCGCTTTTGATTATGTTCAATGATTTTATAGCGTTCTCCTCAATTCTCTCGTTAGGCAAAAGAAACACCGCCGTCATCAGTGTTGTGAACAGCAAAGTAAGCCCCAAAGTGAGGGCGAGGATTATCACTGCGGTTTTTGTGATTTTCCTCCAAAAACTCGGCTTGCTCTTTGTTTCGCTTAGCTCTTTATGTTTGTTTTCAAGCATCTGCGCAAATCTCCTATCATACTATTTTGTGATATCAATTTCCTTGAAGAAGCAGCTTTTTTTGCCCGTATGACACGCCGCGCCGCCCACCTGCTCCACGCGGCACAGGAGGGTATCGTCGTCACAATCGGCAAACATTGACACCACCTGCTGAATGTTTCCGCTAGTCGCACCCTTGTGCCAGAGTTTCTGCCGCGAACGGCTCCAGAATATTGTTTCGCCGATTTCCAGTGTTTTTTCAAGGCTTTCACGGCTCATGTACGCGAGCATCAACACCTCCCCCGTACTGTCCTCTTGGACAATACAGGGTATCAGCTCAGCTTTTTGGAAAAGTTTATCAATATTCACTTTTTTGCTCCGGGTGTGTTTTTTCATTAAAATGCAATTGTTGATTTTGCACGTACAGAATTGGGCGTGCTAACGCGACCTAATTCTCCGCACCATTTCCCCGCCAAGTCAAATAATCCAAATCCCCATTAATCAAAGAGTGAATAATCGGTTCAGCGGTGGAGATGTTTGTTGCAACGGGGATATTTTGGGTGTCGCACAAACGCAGGAGTTGCGCCTCATGCTGCGCCCGCTCGGCTTTGTCGTTGGGGTCGCGGAAAAACAGCAGCATATCCACCTCTCTGCAGGAGATCCGAGAGGCAATCTGTTGGTCGCCGCCAAGTTCACGGGGCAGCAGTCGGATAATTTTCAGCCCCGTCGCGTCACTGACTAGCTTAGCTGTCAAGTCCGTGGCAAAAAGGGTGTGGCGACTCAGTACTGAACCATAGGCGATGCAAAACTCAATCATCAACTCGTGCTTTGCGTTGTGGGAGGTAAGTGCGATGTTCATTTTATGTTCCTTTTACAAAATATCTCCCTATATTATAGCAACAATTGGCGCATTTTTCAAGTCTTTTGTGATTGAACTTCCCACAAAAATTTTGGTACTTACATTTGACTCTTGAATAAGGCTAGGTTCCATAAAGCTTCATTTTTTGAAAAAAGCTATTTTATAGGAAATCAGTGTTTCGTTGTGAAATGACTGTAAACGTAGCGAAAATAATGAAATCACCCATAATTATCCGTAAATTATGGGAAGTTGAATGTGGTTTTGTATTGACAAACGTAAGCTTATTAGATATAATATGTTGCGTATCACAAATGGAAACTGAGAACTAAAAAAATCATCAAAACACACACATTTATAGGAGAACAAAAATGTCAATTTTACTTCATAACATGGCGATTTTAGGAGTTAACGGAGGCTCAATTTTCGACTATTATATCGACAAAGGTGTCAAAAAACTCAACATATTTGCCGCACCCAAATATATTGATGTACTAAAGGCACTCGCAGAACAGGCGTTTTGGCTTGATATAGAAATTGCGGGTTTATATTCGACAGAAGAAAAGAAAATAAAGCTTAAGTTTATGGAGAAAACTGAAAATAACGAGCGAATGATTTTAAACATACAAAAGTCAAAACCTGAAGATGGTATTCCATTCATAACACTCGCCAAAGGAAAAACAACTGTAATCGCTAGCGAAAATCAACGTTTCTCAGACCTAAAATTATACTCGCATATTAAAAATGTAATTTTTGAAAAAGCATTGAAATATAAGAAAGAATTTGCCCCAAATCTCAAAATTGCAATTTGCAGTTTCCCAAATTCGCATCAAATTAAAAACCCCAATAATTGGGAGAAAAATGCAACAAAACCGTTTACTGCCCGTGTGGACTATCAAAAACTCCCAGAATATTACCGCAAGCAAGGGTGGACTGAAGAAGAAATCGAAGTATTGACCACGTCAAAACGCTACAAAATGTTAGGGTCTTTTTGTAAATGGGGTACTAGATTTTTAGCAGATATTAATTACCCGCATATACACGCCAATTCCGGCTATCGAGTAACGACGGATAATCCGGCAAATGCCGAAAACACTATTTTTACATTCGGTGCGTCGACGACATTGGGCTTAGATATGTTCGATGAATATACCTTGCCAAGTGTTATTCAACGCGAACTTCGTTCTCATTTTGGTGAAGATTTTAATTATGCAACACTTAACTGCGCGAGCGGAGGTTGGACGAACTTCAATAGTCAAATAAATTCTTTCTTGTATCATCAACCCAAAGATAACGATGTTGCTATTTTTATAATAGGGAAAAAGAACGTTGTAAGATTACTATCTGAAAATTACAAATCCCAAATAGCTTTCATTGAGCCACACCATGAAGTAGGTATGTTTGATCGTCCGCACAACCATGGTGACTGCATATACGCCAACACGCAAAGTCATTTCACAAATATCGGCTCTGAAATTTTAGGCAAGTATTATGCTAAGCGATTGATTGAACATGGTGTGTTTGAGAAAAGTGACGAAAATATTACTCCTGTTACTATCACTCCGCAAACTCAGTCATATTTCACAACAAATTCCGCCCCTCTTGAACTTGTGCAATTCTTGCAAAAAACAAAACAAGTCGCTCCGCAAATTGGTAGCATAGTGATGAATTGCAACCCTTTTACACTTGGTCACAGATATTTAATTGAAGAGTCAGCTAAAAAAGTTTCACAGCTAATAATCTTTGTTGTGGAAGAGGATAAGTCAGTCTTTCCGTTTGTAGACAGGCTCGAGCTTGTTCGCAAAGGCACGGCAGATTTACCGAATGTAACTGTTGTACCAAGCGGCGGGTTTATCATATCACAGACCACTTTTGGCGAGTATTTCGAGAAAGATTCAAAGCAGGAACTCAAAGTCGACCCCACACAAGACCTTGAAATCTATGCACAGCATATCGCTCCTGCGCTTGGCATAACTAAACGCTTTGCGGGCGAAGAACCGCTTGACTTGGTTACAAGGCAATATAACGACGCTATGCAACGGATTTTGCCTAAATATGGAATCGAGTTTGACGTGATTCCCAGGAAGGATTTTGGCGGTGAAGTAATCAGCGCAAGCAGGGTTCGAAAGCTTCTTGAAACCAAAGACTTCGATTCTATCAAAAATATCGTCCCTACTACTACCCTTGAGTACTTGCAAGAAAGATTCGGTTAGTTTTGAATATGTGTTCTGCCATGTAAGGAATACGCTCTCATTTTGTCAAAGCTGTTGAATAGTTATTGAAAAAAACAAAACCGCACCCTCTGTAAAAAATGAGTGCGCGGTTTTGCATTGGCAAAAGGCGCAGAGCTTTTTATAGTCAATTAACTTGAAAATCGGCTGAGGATTTGCGAGAATATTGTCCCGTAGCTTGCGCCGCTTATCCCGATAATATTCAAAACATCCTATCCGCATATCCAATCCTATTCTCTATCCACCCGGAGTTCAAATACCGAAGTTCAATTTCCCGCATTGTGTCGCTCGGCGTGTGTCCGTCAAGAAATTCGGTCAAATAATAGAAAAAATAATAGTAGCAATAATACGCCAACCGTTCCGGGCGCAGTGTATAAACGATGCCGTTTTCGCGCAGCGCTTTGTGGAAAACACATTCCGACCAATCCTTACCGTCATGGCAGAGCATATTCCACACATCCCTTTCAGGCGGCGCAAGAATTGGCTCGTCCCAGTCAATAATAGTATATTTATCGCCGTTCACAATCATATTGCCGCCGGCATCGCCGTGGGTTATGACAAAGCCTGTTGTGTCGCCACGGCACATATTGCTAAAATGTTCTAATCTTTTGGCTCTGTGTTCAAGACTGGCTCTTATTTCCTCAAAGAATGAGAGAAGCCGCTCATCGTCTAAATCACGCCATTGCTCAAAGAATCTGCCGGCACTCTTGCCAGAAAAATCCTCGCGGGGTATTGCAAGTCCGCTTGCCGGAACGGTATACACTTTTGCCAACATCCTATACTCTGGGATTTTCGTTTCATCGGTTTCGATATTTTCACCCTCAACCCAATCAAACATACCGAGAACAGCACCGTCATACCGCACTGACAATTTACCGTCCGCAGTATTAACGATCCGGCTGATGAAGTCGATACCGTGATTGTTCAAGTGCTCTATTACCGGAAAACTGCGCTCGTATATACCTTGATGTGCAGATGAGTAGTCCAGCTTAAGGAAATATTTTCGTTCCGATGTATCCAGTCGCCATGTTTCGCCGAAAAAGCCGCGTTTAGCGGGATAAATACCAATGACATCTATCCCGTATTCACGCCGGACAAACTCTAACAGCTGTTGTTTATATTCACCTGAACGGATGATATTTCCATACACTTGCTTAATCTCCCTACATATCTGCGATTGCTGCAAGATTACCTTTACGTGTACCCAAACACATCACGGCTGACTGTCATGCAAAAAGCTAGGGAACCTTGCTTCAACTCATTAAGTTCATCCGGCATGAAAGAATAAAAAATTGGTTATAAATCTGTCCTTTGGCTTTAGCGGCTATCATTACCCGCCGTAATAAAAATCTTTCCCGGGCATCTTCCCGCCGACGAAAACAGGGTCGGCTTCAAACAGCACGGTGAGGAAATCCTGCGTCAATTTCTTCATGTCCTCGCCCACAATGCTCACTAAATTACTGCGCAGAATAGAGTTTTCAGCCAACGCGGCGTCGGCAATTATGCCGTGACGCTCCGCCAAAACTCCTGCCTGAGCGCGGTTTCCGTTGGCAAAATGGACACTTGAGGTGAAGTCCTCAATCACCGCATCGACTATCTCGGAGTTGGTGTTTAGGAATTCCCGACGGGCGACAAGACCACCCATAGCAAGACGATTACCCCCGCTCGCCTCTTCCCACGCCACGTTCAAGTCGACGGCAATGCGCAAATCCTCATCGCGGCTTGTCACTACGGTGACGTTGGGTTCGGGCAATAGGGCGATGTCCGCATCTCCGGTCAAAACCAATGCGTTGAGTGCGGCGGGGTCGGCGACCCACTCGATTGTCAGATCCTCTTCGGGGTCAAGGTCGTTTGCCGCAAGCAAAAAGTTCAGCACCATCTCTGTGGTGGAACCCTTGGCGGGAGCGTGGATGGTCTTGCCCTTGAGGTCGGCGATGCTATTGATTGTGTCGCCGCGCTCCACTATGTAAAGCACCCCTAGAGCATAGACGTTGAGCAGGACGATGTCACCGCCGCCCTTGTTGTACAGCGTGGCAGCAACGTTCAGGGGCAACGCCGCAACGTCAATAGTGCCTGCGGTGAGCATCCCCGTAACCTCTGCAGGGGCGGCGCAGATGGTCACATCGTAACGCTCAGTATCCTCCATCAACTGGAGGGAACCTAGCCCCGTGGGTCCTTTCAGCACCGCAAGGCGTACTTTCTCATCAGGGGTTACACGATCCCCCGGCAGCGTGTCCTTACAGGCGGCAAAAATGCCCAACAACAGGGCAAAAACAAGCAATAATGCAATGGTTCTAGTTTTTCTCATGGTAGTATCTCCTTAACTTTATAGCAACGAAATTATAACATATTTTAGGGGAAAATGCAAGAAATTCTTCTCACTCAATTCCCCAAGACGGCGCAAAATTCTCCCCAAGCTGAATAAAAGACTTCTTCCTGTTCCAGTTGCAATGGGAGGATTGGTAGCAGCTTCGGCAATTTTGGGGCATCTCTGGGCTGTTAACGCTGCGGCGGTATTCCTGATACTCATCGGCATTCCACATCTCCATAAAAGGACGCGATCGGTCATAGGCAAAAAGCTTGTGGGCTGTGGACATACAGGGGCGAACATAGCCGTCAGAGCCCAGGTAAAAGTCGCGGTAAACGGCGAAACACTCGCGGTGAAGGGCGTCCCCCGCAGGGTCTGCATCTTGAATATGGGGCAGCTTCAGCAAAATCCCCAGTTCCTTTGCACGCTGTGTGGTTTCCTTGAATACCTTGCGGACAAGTTCATCTTCGCCGTACAGACTCTCCTGTACAAAATCCTCACTGAACGCCGTCAAAAACACCACCTTGACCTCGTCCAGACCCACTTGCGCCGCCATCTCAACCAAGGAGGGAAGCTCGCGCAAATTGCGCTTCATGGCACAGAAAACGTAATTGATATGGGGATAGCACAAGCCCTCGCGTTTTTTTCGCTGGACGATTTTCCGCAGTTCAGCGTTGATTTTCTCTAAATCCGATCCGCGTCTAATCTCACTGTTTGTCACGGGATTTGCCCCGTCCACACTCACGGCAAAAACGTCCACGCCGCAGTCAAAAATCGCGTCGTGAAGACTTTTCAATCTCATGCCGTTGGTGCAAAAATATATCCGCGCTGAATGCCTTGACAAGACCTGCAGCATCTCCTCAAAATGCGGATGGATAGTCGGCTCGCCCCACCCCATGAGAGTGACCTCCTCCACGGTGTCAAAGAGCGGCTCAAGTGAGTAAAACAGCTCCATATCCAGTTCAGAAAGGCAAAAATTCGCCGCCTTTCTCCCGCACATACGGCAGTTGAGGTTGCAGTTATTGCTAAGTTCAAGGACGATCCGCCGCGGCAGTGAGCGCAAAACCAACGCCCCCGCCTCGAGTTCTTCAATATTCAGTTGGCTGTTTTTACACTGTGCGGCAGTCAACGCCCTGCCCGCGAACAAATCCTTTGTCTTGGCTCTAATTATCATACTATCCGCCTTTTTTTCTTTAGTTACAAGTATAACACATATGGAGGAAAGAAACAACTATAGTCGATTAACTTGAAAATCGGCTCAGGGTTTGCGAGAATATTTTCAGTCTGACAAGGAAAAAGCGCAGGAATACTTTCGTATTGCGAGTATTTTTGAGGAAGTCAGATGGAAAATAGACCGCAAAGACCAGTTGATTTTCAAGTTAGGAGACTATATCTCATATCACGTCACATCTCGCGCCCCTCCTGTACAACAATCAAAATCCCCGCATCAACGCAAACTTTCCCCGCCTCCTCAACAAGGCGATTGCTCACGCCAAGGGGGAAGTCCGAGCCGAGAGTTGCGTTTTTTAGGGGGTAGTAAAAGCCCTCCAGAGTCACGCCATTACAGGTATCCGTGTGGGCAAAGACGCTGACGTCACGTCCGTTTTCAGCGCAAAGCGTTACTTTCCCGTCACACAGGGATGTTATGATTGCGTCGTCGGTGATGATTTTCCCCCTGCAACCATCCCGCGCAAGCCCCGCCAAAATCTGAAAATTGGCGATGCTGTGTCCCCATGCGCCGCCCAAAGCGCCGTAAATTGCGAAATCCCCGTAACCGCGTTCCTTGCCAATGCGCACAGCAGCGTACAAATCCGTCTCGTCCTTGACAGGATTCAGCGCGACCGCCTCAAGTCCCGCAGGCGGCGGTGACGAATCAAAATCCCCAACCACCAAGTTAGGGCAAATCCCGTGCTTTTTCAGCGCCAACCAACCCGCGTCGGCGGCAATACAAAGATCAGCAGGGGCAATCTTGGGCAAAACCTCGCCCAACACGGCGCCAACAACGTGGCAAATTCCTGTAACTTCCATGGTGATATTCTAGCACAAAACCCGCCAAAAAGCAATAGTGGGATATCCACACCGCAGTCAATGCGCAAATGACCATCACCACTATTTCGCGCAGATTGCGCTCGATTCTCCAGTTTTGACGTGCATACTGTGCGACTTTATCAGTGGACAGGAGTGAGGTTATATCTGATTACATCTAGCTGTTTTGTTCAAGGAGTGTACATTTATCGTTGATTGCGTTGTAATATAGTCATGAAAAAAGCAAAAGAAATGTCGGACAAAAAAATTCCGCAATGCGCATCAAGTAAAAATCAACTAAAACAACGGTCATAATCTATTGTGGCACCTAGCGTTGTATTTGCAAAAACTGCGCCAAAAAGTACACGCTACAACCAAAAACAAAAGCGTATTTCGAGGAGATGCGCAAAAATGTCTTTAAAATGTATTGATTTCCTATAAACTCCACCAGTTGCCCACCCATCACAGAACCCCCAATTTGACTAATTGCCCTAATATCTGTTATAATATGCCCTGCCGGACGCAAGCTAAACTATGTATAATTGCCCTGGCAAAAACACTAGCAAAGGAAACGCTTATGAAATTTAAAGAAACTAACACACAAACAGGCAATCAAGCCCCTGTTAAAAAAACAAAAAAAGCCAAGAAGAAGGGTCGCGTTCTGCTCATTGTCATCTCCATTCTATTGGTTTTGGCAATCGGCGGCGGCGTGGCGACCTATTCCATAATCAACTCCCTGATGCCTCAAGTTGACGATGACACCATCGAAAAGCTCTCTAAACGCAACACCTCCAACCTTTTGAGCAGCAAGGATGTGCACAATATCCTTGTCATCGGCGTTGACGGACGCAATTCTGACGGTTGGGGACGTGCGGATACCCAAATTTTAGTATCCATTGACAATGTTAACCAACGTATCACCATGGTGTCTTTTCTGCGGGATCTTTACGTGGAGATTCCCGGGCGTAAGGGCAAGAACAAAATCAACGCCGCTCATCGCTTTGGTAAAGTGCCGCTAGCAGTGGAAACTATCGAGCAGAATTTCGGCGTGAAAATCGACAACTATATCCGCGTAACTTTCGACGCTTTTGAGGATGCTATCGACGCTATGGGTGGAGTGACCTTGCCCGTAACGCCTAAGGAAGCCGCAGAGGTGAAAAGCTATTCCAAGGGTAAGCACGACCTCGTCCCGGGGGACAATGTGTTTATGGACGGCGGCGCGGCGTTGATTTTCGCACGTATCCGCAAGCTCGACAGCGACTGGCAACGCACTAGCCGCCAACGTATGGTCATCAATGCCCTGCTTGAAAAGGCAAAGGCGAACCCCGTTAAGGCTTTCAACGCCGTACAGGGGGTTATGGGCAACTTCGAAACGGATATCAGTCAGGGCAACATCCTGCGGCTCTTCGCCGAGGCTCGCACCATCCTCAATTACGAGGTTGTGGAATATATGATTCCCAACAGCACCACCGGAGCGTACACCTCCGTGAGCTACAACCTCATTCCCGATCTGCCCGTTTACCGGACGGCTTTGAAGAATTGGTTGTATTGAGATTCGCTTCTGGATCGTTATTTGCTAACGGGCGATAGCTTGTTTATCGCCCTTACAAAACAAATTCCAACTTCTCTGCCCTTTTTCATAGGAGAACTCCATGAACGAAAAACTACCTCGCTTGCTTACTGCGCAAGAAGTCCTAGGGGAGTTGCGTAGCATTTCCAGTGCAGTTAATGACGCTGCCTTGAGTAAGCTCGCCCAAAACAGCGGTGTGGCGATTTTTCCTGTGGGCAAGGATCCCCATGCCAGTACTGCTCAAGGCACTTTGCCCGCATTTTCAGCTGCGGATTCTCCATTGGAAAATATAACGCCCCAAAAGAGTAAAAAAAACTGGCGGGACACTTTACTTTATATGGGGCTTGGGCTTTTTCTTTGCGCTGTGGTGGTTTACAGTATCTCCCTTTGCCTGCCCAGTAAAGAAAACACTAGCTTTTTCGGTTTCTCGTTTTTCCGTGTGGTCAGCGGGAGTATGAACAGTGAGCTGTCCGCCGGTTCGGCGATAATCACCTACCGCATTAAGCCCGAAAATCTCAAAATTGGCGACAACATTACATATACCCTCAAGCGGGGCGCGCAGGACACAACGTATATTACACACAAAATCATCGACATACTTTACGACGACGACGGCATCGCCTTTAAAACCATGGGGATAGAAAACATGGTTTCCGACAGCGAACTTGTCCGTCCGGAGCAGGTTGTTGGAAAAGTGATTTTTTGTAGTCGCCTACTGGGATTAAATCCCGTCTTTTTCGCCGTTGCCATCCCTGTTCTCCTCTTTGGAATCTGTCTGTTTTTTGTCTTTGTGTTCATCTTTTTGCGGGAGCGAAAAGTCCGCGGTAAGGCTCGTCTATGAAGATAAGCAGCCGCACAAACGAAAAAATCAAACACGCTGTGGCATTGCGCAAGGAAAGTTCTTTGCGCAGTGTTGAGGGTCTGATTTTCCTTGAAGGGGCAAGACTTTGCGCCGATGCCGCCATAAGCGGGGCGCGTACTGTTGAGTTGTTTGCTACGCAGAGAGCATGGGAGAAATACGGAGATCTATTAGGAAATATTACCGCTGTAAGCACATACGAAATCAGCGACCACATAAGCGATTATCTTTCCGACACCAAAAGCCCGCAGGGTGTGTTTGCTGTGTGTCAGCGCCCGCCTTTGATAACCGCGCTTGAAGAAAACGGACGCTATCTCGCCCTTGAACGGCTGCAGGACTCAGGCAATCTAGGCGCAATTTTGCGCAGTGCCGAGGCATTTGGACTAAACGGGGTTATCCTGAGTCGTTGCGGTGATGTGTTTAGTCCCAAGGCGTTGCGGGGGGGGATGGGGGCACAGCTGCGCCTGCCCCTGTGCATTGTCGACAACTTGCCCGCATTTTTCCGGGAAATCACCAGCTTCACAAGTTTTGCCGCCGTTGTGGACAAGGACGCGCTGCCCATAAATAAGGCGTTTGCGGATATTCGCGGCGGGATAATTTGTGTCATAGGCAATGAGGGCGGGGGCTTGAGTGAAGACACGGTTCGCGCTTGTACGCGCCGGATGACAATTCCCATGACCGGGCGGGCGCAGAGCCTGAACGTTGCTGCTGCGGCAGCTGTGGTGGGGTATGAGCTTTCTGGAATCTATAGTCTCCCAACTTGAAAATCAACTGGTCTTTGCGGTCTATTTTCCGTCTGACTTCGTCAAAAATGCTCGTAATACGAAAATATGCCTGCGCTTTTTTCCTTGCCAGACGAAAAATATTCTCAGAAATCCTGAGCCGATTTTCAAGTTAATCGACTATAGATCTGAAGAATGACGAAAGTTCAGACGTTGTTTGCAGAGGCTGCTGTTCACCAACGACCTTGTATCCATCTCGTCCTCTCGTTGTGACATGAATTTTCACTCCTTTTGTGTGTGAATAAACGAGCAACTGCAATTCTTTTTCTGTTGCTTCTTTGCCGTAATAATTTGAATAGGAAGAAATTATTTTCATTCCTCGCCGGGCATAGATAGTCCTCAACTCCTCCAACGAATACAATCGTGTGGGGTTGATCTCGTCCATATTGATTTGCGGCGGCTCGGCTTCCTTACCAAACGGAATACTCCATCCGCCATATTTCATCCGCCGGGTTTTGCTGTCCCAGTCGAATTGCGCTAATGCTAGAGATTTTTTTCCTGCTTCCCAATTTTTTTTAGGGAAAAATCGTTCTGCATGGTCAGCGTTGCACACATCAATAAAATGTTTCCCGCCTGATTTCAAAGTTCTCGCGGCAACATCGAATATTTTAAGATTTTCTGCATCGTTTTCCAAATAGCCTATTGCACCGTCAGCCAAATTGAGAACAACATCGAATTTCTCAAGATAATCTATGCCGCGAATGTCGTTGTGATAAAAGTCGGCGCTCAAAGATTCTTTTCGTGCATTAAAAATTGCGTCATCAATATATTCCTTGGTAATATCAACGCCAACGACTGTGAAACCGCGGCGCGCAAACGCCAGGGAATGGCGACCGTAACCGCAAGCCAAATCAAGGATTTTTTCACCGCCTGCTAAATCCAACGCTTTGATTACAAAATCGACCTGATTTTCAGTGTCCTCTGTCCAGGAATGATTTTTAATATCTAATGACCAACCGTATTTATACCAATCGGATTTCTTCATTTTTTCCTCCTATAAGCGTTTTAGAAGCTGTATTCAGTAGATTAAACAGGCTACTGAATACAGGTTTTCAATTTACTTCAACTCTCACAATGAATCGTTCACCTATCTCCTTGTCCAACGCAACGGGAAAAATTCCCGTAATCTCGCCGCCCAGTTTGGGCAAAATCTTGGCGGCGTCGGCGGTTTCGTCGTGGACGGTGCTGCCTTTCATGGCGAGGAAAACCCCGCCCCGCCGCAAAAACGGCAATGCCCACTGGCAAAGCTTTGGCAGGCTCGCCACAGCGCGGGCGGTGACCACGTCATAGGCGCGGCGATGTTCCTCTTGCCTGTTGGCGTCTTCGGCGCGGGAGTGAAGAAAGGTCCCATCAACGCCGATTTCCTCCAAAGCGTCGCTAATGAACGCGAGTTTTTTCCGCCTTGCATCCATGAAAACCAC
>WRKY01000023.1 GCA_009777895.1 Oscillospiraceae bacterium | reverse complement strand
GTACTTAAGTTGGCGATGCGCTGCAGTTTTTTGCGTTCATAAAAAACCTCAGGGGATTGTAACATTTGCGGCGGCACAGACGGCGGCGGAAAAGGCGAGCCTTGACTTTGCGGCGACGGGGATTGGGTATTGGGCGGTATTGGGCGGTAATCCATTTTGTCAGATACAAGAGCTTTGATTTTAGACGGGAACGCTAAACTCTGCTGTCGCGGCTCTTGTCCTTTCTGTTGTTCGATTTTCGTAAGATTTATATATTATAGCACAAATTGGAGGGGATGTCATCTGTTTATGAATTTCGGGGGTATGAATGATTGATTTACACTTGACGAAATCCATTTTTTAGGGTATACTTATACTATCATCATATCTCCCTCAAAAACAGTCCCAATAAGAAAGTGAGCGATGTGAAATGTTCGTTGAATCCAACGTCTTGAACGACGTGAATGTGCGGGATTTTATTGTGCGAAACTATGCCCCCTACGACGGGGACGAGAGTTTTTTGACCCCTACTACCCCGCGCACCGACGCCTTGCGGGCAAAGTGCGACGCTCTGCTGAAAGCCGAACGGAACGCGGGTGGTGTCCTTGATATCGACAACGAAACCATCTCCGAGGTGGATGCATATGGAGCCGGTTACATCGACAAGGAACTTGAGCTGATTGTTGGTTTCCAAACGGACGCGCCGCTGAAACGGGCGATTTTGCCGTTCGGCGGAATTCGCGTTGTAAAAAAATCCCTTGAGGCATATGACCGCGCCTTGCCCCAAGATATCGACAATATCTTCAAGTACCGCAAAACCCACAATGACGGGGTTTTTGACATCTACACCGACGAGATGAAACGCGCTCGCAGGAGCGGTATCATCACGGGGCTGCCTGACTCCTACGGCCGCGGACGGATTATCGGCGACTACCGCCGTGTACCCCTCTACGGCGTAGACTTCCTAATCGAAAAGAAACGTGAGGCAAAGCGTGAGCTGCCCAAGGATATGCTCTCCTTCAACATCCGCGCCATTGAGGAGATTGCTGAGCAAATCCGCACCTTGGAGGCATTAAAACGCATGGCGGCGGCATACGGTTACGACATCTCAAGACCCGCAACGGATACCCGCGAGGCGGTTCAGTGGCTGTATTTCGCCTATCTGGGTGCGATTAAGGATCAAAACGGCGCGGCAATGAGCCTTGGACGTGTCAGCACATTTTTGGATGTTTACGCCCAACGCGACCTTGAGGAGGGCAGATACAGCGAGAGCGAAATTCAGGAGTTTTTCGACCAGTTCGTACTCAAGCTGCGCTTTGTCCGCTTTTTGCGTACCCCCGAATATGACGCGCTGTTCAGCGGCGACCCCACGTGGACCACGGAGGCTCTTGCGGGTATGTGCGTGGACGGACGCCACATGGTCACAAAGTCCACCTACCGCTTTTTGCACAGCCTGACAAATTTAGGGCCCGCCCCTGAGCCCAACATGACGGTGCTTTGGAGCCCGCGCCTGCCCGCCAATTTCAAACGCTACTGTGCCAAAATGTCCTGCGCCACCTCGTCAATTCAATACGAAAACGACGACCTTATGCAGGAGAAATTCGGCGATGATTACGGCATTGCCTGTTGCGTATCCGCCATGAGAATCGGCAAGCAGATGCAGTTTTTCGGTGCGAGGGCGAACCTTGCTAAGGCGTTGCTTTACGCAATCAACGGGGGACGCGATGAAATCTCCGGGGAGCAAATCGCCCCGCCGATTGTGCCGATACAGAGCGAGATTCTGGACTACACAGAGGTGCGTTCACGCTTCAGCGACGTGTGTGAATGGCTATCGGACGTCTATGTGAACACTCTCAACGTTATCCACTATATGCACGACAAATACTGTTACGAAAAACTGGAAATGGCGCTCCATGACGAGAAAGTCAAACGCACTATGGCTTGCGGCGTGGCGGGGCTTTCCGTGGTTGTTGACAGTCTTTCAGCGATTAAGTACGCAAAGGTACGTCCCATTCGCAACGAGGACGGTCTAGCTGTGGACTTTGAGATTGAGGGGGATTATCCCGCTTTCGGCAACAACGACCGCCGTGCGGACTCCATTGCCCAGGACGTTGTGCGCCGCTTTATGCGCCGTCTGCAAAGGCGCAAAACCTACCGGGGCGCAATCCCCACCATGAGTATTTTGACAATCACATCCAACGTGGTTTACGGTAAAAAAACGGGTACAACCCCTGATGGGCGCAAAAAAGGTGAGCCCTTTGCGCCGGGGGCTAACCCCATGCATGGGCGTGATAAAAACGGGCTGATCGCCTCTCTTTCCAGTGTTGCGGGACTGCCCTACCACTACAGCGAGGACGGAATTTCTTACACATTCTCAATAATTCCCGCTGCTTTGGGCAAAACAGATAGTGAGCGCTACGCCAATTTGGTGTCGATGATGGACGGCTTTTTCATTGAAAACGGGCATCATGTGAATGTGAATGTGCTTGACAAGGAGGTGTTGGAGGACGCTATGGTGCATCCGGAGAAATATCCGCAGCTGACAATCCGTGTGTCTGGATACGCGGTGAACTTCATCAAACTCACCCGGGAGCAGCAGTTGGATGTCTTGCAGCGGACTTTCCACACGTTTATTTGAGAGGATGCAATCCCTTACAAAACTTCTTCATCTCTTGTACGCAAGATAGCATCGCAATTTCGGCAAGCATAGTTGCGCGAACTATTTTCGCCGGAGCATTTGGGACAGAGAATGGTTTTTGGCAAAAGAAAACCGCATCCATGGCAAAAATTCATCTCAGAAGTGTTGTAAACTTCACAGTTGGGGCAAACCAAACAAGAAATTTCTTTTTGGAGCGGATCTGATTTTGGCTTTCTCCCTTTGCTGAGTTTGACCGAAAGAAATATGCCCACGAAAAATGATAATATGATTAAAACTGTGAAGATTGCTACTGCCGTATCGATATCCTCTGTCGGGTCACCGCCAAAGAAAACAAACACCTCACGCCAAATTAAAATTGAAACAATAACAAGGGCAGGTAATCCCAAAACTAGTCCTCTAGTAACAAACCAGACCCAAACCTTGTCTTTACCTCTATCCTTGGCATAAGAGTGATTTGTTTTATCTAGCATTGAAAGTATAAAAGAAAAAAACAGCCACATTTTACGAACCTCATTTTATAAGCTACCCACTAATTATACAGTATTCACCCTATTATTTCAAGGAGGACAACACTATGGGATTTTGTACCAAATGCGGCGCGGAGCTGAGCGAGGGCTTTGCTTTCTGCGCAAAGTGCGGCGCGCCCGTCATGGGCAGTCAATCACCGGGGGGAGAAGCCGCCCCGCCCCCTGTCGCCCCGGAGGTTTCCGAGGATAACCCCGAGGTGAACGGCTCGCAGGGCAGCTACAGCTTTGGCTACTCCCCCGACCAGTTCAGTTATCCCCAACCTCCCGTAGACGATGAGCGTAAAGACGCTGAGGACAACAAACTCATGGCGATTATCGCCTACCTTGGTCCGCTTGCGTTGGTTACATGGTTCGCGGCGGAAAAATCCAAATTCGCCCGCTTCCATGCCAAGGAGGGCATCAAACTCCTCATCGCTTGGCTCGCTGTGGCAGTTGTCAGAAGACTTTACTCAGGACTTATCGGGATTGTTATGTTCAATACTTCCGCCTATGGTCTCTTCTCAATATTGGGAGTAATCGGAGGTATTGTTTTCGGCGGACTATCCCTGCTTGTAACGATTCTTGCGCTTATCGGCATCGTCAACGCCGCCAAAGGCGAGAAAAAAGCCCCGCCTATTGCGGGGAAATTTGAGCTGCCTTTCCTAAACAGGGATTGAGGATAAAGGATACATCATGTATGCCCGCTCATTAACACTCAATACAGCCCCCCGAAAAACATACCGCCGCAGGAGGGATAACATATGAGATTAAACCACATAACAAGTGAAGAAATTTCCACTCCCTCCTGTATCCTTAATCCTGAAGACGTCAGGGGCAAAATTCACCATCGGGACACGGGGGGGATGGTTGACGGACCGGGGATTCGTTATGTTGTGTTTATGCAGGGCTGCCCCTTGCGCTGTCTTTATTGCCACAACCCGGGCAGTCAAAGCGAGGGCGGCGAGGAGTGGACGGCAAAAGACCTGGTCAAAGAGATTGTGAAGTACAAAAATTTCCTTTCGGGAGGGGTAACTTTCTCGGGGGGGGAGCCTTTGTTGCAGCACGAGTTTATCTACGCCTGTGCACAACTGCTGAAAAAGCACGGGATTTCCATCGCTATCGACACAGCGGGGATCCCCCAACCCGAGCTTGCCGGTAAGGCGATCGACAGTGCGGAACTGCTGCTGTTGGATATCAAGGCGCACAGCGACGAGTTGGCGCTTGCCCTGACGGGCTGCGATAACTCCAGGGGTTTTGCAACGTTGGAGTACTGCGAGAAAACGGGTAAGGACGTATGGTTGCGCCACGTGCTGCTTATGGGCTATACTTTGGAGGAAAATGCCCTGAAAACCCTAGCGAAACGGCTCAAACCCTATACCTGTATCAAGCGGGTGGAGCTGCTCCCGTTTCACAAAATGGGCGAGACGAAATGGGCGGGAATGGACTATAAGCTCACCGACACCCCCGCCACAACAAAGGCACAACAGGAGTGGGCGGCGAAAATTTTCGCGAGATATGGGCTTGTTGAATAGAAAGGAATGCATCTGGTAAAATGAAAATAGTATCATGGAACGTCAACGGCATTCGCTCTTGCCTAAACAAAGGCTTTTTGGAGAGCGTGAAAAAGCTCGGTGCGGATGTGCTGTGCCTACAGGAAACCAAGGCGCAAAAGGAGCAGGTAGAGCTTGAGCTTCCCGGGTATCTTTCCTACTGGAACAGCGCGGTTCGTAAGGGATATTCAGGTACGGCAGTGTTTACGCATGAGGAGCCGCTGTCTGTGACTTACGGCATCGACCGCGCCGAACACGACAGTGAGGGGCGGATTATCACACTGGAATTCGCCGATTTTTTCGTTGTCAACTGCTACACCCCCAACGCCCGCGACGGCTTGGTGCGCCTGCCTTACAGGATGGCGTGGGAGGACGCGCTGCGCGGGTATCTTGTGGGTCTGGCAGAGAAAAAAGGCGTGGTTTACTGCGGCGACTTGAACGTTGCACACAAAGAAATTGACCTCGCCCGCCCCAAGCAAAATGTGAACAATCCCGGCTTTACCCCTCAAGAGCGGGAGAAGCTTTCCGCACTTTTGGACAGCGGATTTGCGGACTCTTTTCGCCTGCTGTACCCCGAAAAAGCTGACGCCTATTCCTGGTGGAGTTACCGAATGAATGCCCGCGCCCGCAACGTCGGTTGGCGCATTGACTACTGTGTTGTGTCGCAAAATTTGGCAGCGCAGGTGAAAGAAGCTAGCATTCACGCCGATATTCTAGGTTCCGATCATTGTCCTGTGGGGGTTGAGTTAGATGCTTCCGATACAAGATGAAATGCACCGCTTTTGAGCAGATTTTTGTGTTAGAAAACAAGCATCGACCGCATTTTCGCCAATGTCGCAGGACCTATCCCTTTCACTTTAAGCAAGTCCTCCGGGGACAAAAATCGTCCGTGTTGTTTGCGGTAATCCACAATCGCCTGAGCCTTTACCCCGCCGATACCCGGCAATGCCTGGAGGGCATTTACGTCCGCCGTATTCACGTTGACGTACTGCGCCGTGTTTTGGCGAGTAGTTGTGGTCTGCATTTGGGACTGGGTTTGCGTTTGGGTGGGACTAGCTTGGGTCTGTTGTTGGGCAGGCGGCAGAGTGGCAATAGGCGCGGCGGTGGTTGTGGTAGTTGACCTGCGCGTCTCCGCGATTATCGTACTGGGGCGCGGCGGGACATACACAGGCTCGTCGCCGCTGTTGGTGGGTGCGCTCGCGGCACTTGTGGTATTCCCGCCGTCGCTGCCATTCTCGATGACATCTGTCGCCGCCGGTGCCGTTTCAGTGGACACCGTCATCGGAACAAACACCCGCACAGGTTCTTTCCGAAAGTAATCACTGCCCCAAATCACAGCAAAAATAACCAATGCCGCTGCCGCTAACAACAACTCGGGTTTGTGATTTTTAATTTTCTCACGTAACATCATATCACCTGCTTGGGCGTCAACACGACCTTGGAACCTGTATTCAGTAACTTGAAACGATCTCATTTTGGCGTTTTATACGCCACATTTCGTTAAAAATACTCGAAATGAACAAATCATTCCTGGTTTTTTTGCCTCGTTTGGCAAAAAATCGCTCAAAAATAGTCTGTTTAAAGGTTCTAAAAGTTGCTGCCGTTCCAACCCCAGACTCGCGCTTCCTCATATTGGATGTAGATTTTGTCGGGGGGAACGCCGAGTTCTTCACCGTAGATTTCGCAGATTCTCGCCGTAAGCTTGGCGTAGGCGCTGTCGCTTGCCGAGCCAACCAACGCCACGCGGGCGTAGACTTGCGGCACTTCCTTGCCTTGGAAGTACATTTTCGCGCCGCCGGCAAAGGAGAGCTGCAGCCAGTTTTCGCTCTTACCGATAAGCTCGATTGCCGCGCCGAGTTTTTTTGCGATGGCGTCGGTGCTTTCAGGGGGCAGCATTTGGTTTGTCACTGTTTCGATGTAGGGCATAGTGGTGATTCCTTTCTTCTTGGGGGTTGGTATTGTTTTTTGTAATAGCGCCTGTACAGCGAGTGAAATTCGAGACTGTACTCATGGCAAATACTTAAGGCAACGCCTCTAAATCCTCTGATGCTTGAGCTTTCCCCCACACAGGCGTTGGAAAAACCTTTTTGCCCGCGCCGAGGACACGTCCCAACTGTGCGCCGATTTGACGACTGAGCCACACGCCGCCGTTGGTGAAGCCCGCATCCGCGCGGTTAACGAACACCGGAACGTCTGCGTTGGTGTGGTTGCCGGACGTGAAGACAAATCCCTCTGAAGTAGGCATAATCCCGCCCGTTTCGTGGTCGGCGGTGACGATTACCAACACATCAGGATTCTCCCGGGCATAATCCAACGCCACGGCAACGGCTTTGTCAAGCTCGCGGGTGTGGTGAATTGTCCACGGAAAGTCGTTGTCGTGGGCGAATTTGTCAATGTGCGCCGCCTCAACCATGAGGAAAAAGCCGTCGGGGTCATCGTCGAGAATGTCAATTGCTTTGGCGGTCATCTCCTCGAGAGTAGGGGTTTTGTCTGTGTTTTTGGTGTATTTCAGGTCGTCGTTGACAAACTGTGCAAAGCTTTTTATCTCGCTACCAAGAGCATCAAAAGCATCCTTGTCCGCGATATAAGTATAGCCGTTTTCAGCCGCCCTTTCCTCCGTGACGGATTTGCTCGCTCCGCCCCAAATAAGGTTGATACCTGAATTTAATTGGCTCTCGGATATGACGCTCTCCATCCCGCGATTTGCCGCGTGGGCGGAGAACGCGGAGGGGGTCGCGCCGCTAGTCAAGTCCGTTGTGACAACACCCGCCGCCTTGCCCATGCTAAGGGCAAGTTCCGAGAGGTTTGCCGGATGACCGAACCACCCTAGCGGGTCGAAGGGATAGATGCCCAGTGCTCCGTTGATGACGCGAATTCCCGAAGCGAGGGCGGTGCCGCCTGCAGCGGAGTCGGCGGTCTTGAAGCCGGGCCAAGTGTTGGTTTGGCTCTGTCCGCGAACGGTCATGGTTTCCATGATTAATGGCGTGTCGTCCGCATCCAGAGTTGCCCCGAGGGTGTTTTCCCCCATACCGTCGCCGATGAGGAGAATGACACTTTTGTACTGCGCCGCCCCGTCGTCGATAGCGTCCATGGGGATGTACCAACCTAACGCCAACACGGCGCAAAGTACTAGCGCTACTGTCCCGATGATGATAAACTTGGTTTTCTTCTTGAAGATTGCCATGATTTTCTCCTTTTCTTGCAGCGGCGGATATTATCCGCCCGCTGATTATTTATGGCGATGTTGAAAAAATATGACGGAAAAATAGTTTTTCAACAAGCCATTTATAGGTGTTTTAGACAGGCTCTGGAACTTATGCCGTTTTCCGCCAGAACTTTTTCCAAATTGCGGCAAAGCTACCGTACTCTTTTTGCTTGTTTTCCCAGTCAAGGGCGGTGATTAGCTCCTCGCGCAGAACCGCTTCACTCAAATCAGTCTGCAACGCACCGTCACAGATTATAGAGATTTTCCCCGTTTCCTCGCTCACCACCAATACCACCGCGTCACTCTCCTCGCTGATACCCAACGCCGCCCGGTGGCGCATTCCGTATGCCCCGGGCAGGTCGTGGTTATCCGTGAGGGGCAGTACGCAGGCGGCGGCGTATATGATGTTGCCGCGGACAATGACTGCACCGTCGTGCAGGGGGGCTTTTGGGTAGAAGATGTTTCCCAAGAGCTTTTCCGAGAGCTTTGCTTCGAGAATAACCCCGGTTTTTGCCACATCTCCTAAGAGGGTTCGACGCTCAAAAACAATCAACGCGCCGATTTTTTGCGCGGACATTTTCCCCGCCGCTTTCGCTGTTGCAATCGCCACACGCCGCGCCTGTTTTTGCCGCTGTTCGTCGGTTTTTCCGCCGCTGAATAGCCGCAAAATTCCGGAACCGCCGGAGCGTCCCATGGTTTCCACCGCGTGGCGAATCTCTGGCTGAAAAACAAAAAACAGTACCACAATCGCACTGCCCCATAGCCTGTCGAAAAAGAAACTGGAGGCGGTCATACCCATGGCGACGGTAACGCCGTAGACGACAGCTATAAGCAAAAAGCCTTTGATTAGCTGTACGGCGCGGGTGTCGCGCAGGAGTTTAATGAGCTTGTAAAAGAGGAAAGTCAACAGGATAATATCCAACGCGTCAGGTACGTTGAACGAGCGCAGAATGCCAAGGGCTTGGTTAAAGAACACGTGCAAGGTTCCGTCCTCGCCAAAATGCGTGACAAAAATATCCATCTTGCCTCCCTGCCGGTTGTTGTGAGTACATTATACCATATTTTACATTTTTTCGCCACTGAGTGACATTTCATTACCCGAACTTTATCGCTTAGTTTATTATACCATACGCGGATGATTTTTTCAAATTTCCTGTCAGATAGAAAAATTAAGAACCCTCACCTTGCTTTTCCCGGCAAATTCCGCTATACTTATACACAAGAATACACAAGAACACAAAAAACCAAAAGTTATAAAGTACATGGAGCGTCTATGCATACGCCAACACGATGGATTTTTTCTCCCGCAAACAAAGATAGGGCTAATAGGCTCGCCGAGGAATGCGCTATTCCTTATCTTAGCGCGTACCTCAGCCTTGGGCGAGGTATCACCAGTTTTGAGGAGCTGCAGAGCTTTATCTGCGCCAACCCCGAACTCACTCTCGATCCATTCACCTTGCCTGATATGCCAAAAGCTGTGCAGAGGCTGACCAAGGCACTGGACGAGGAGGAAACAATTGCCGTTTTCGGCGATTACGACTGCGACGGTGTTTGCGCCGTCGCCCTTTTGGCGCGTTACTTAGAAGTTCGCGGCGGTATTGTCATCCCACGTCTGCCCGATAGGCAAAAGGAGGGCTACGGCATCTCCCCCGCCGCCGTTGATGAGCTCCACGCCAAGGGAGTGACTCTCATCGTCACTGTGGATAACGGCATCTCTGCCTTTGAGGCGGCGGAAAAAGCCCATGAGCTAGGCGTTGACCTGATCATCACCGATCACCACAGCCCCGAAGAAAAATTCCCCCACGCTCTTGCGATCGTCAACCCAAAACGCCGGGACTGCACAGCGAGTTACACCGACTACTGTGGCACAGGCGTTGCTTTTTTGCTCGCCTGCGCTATGGAAAACGACGACGGCACAGTACTTTTGGAGGAGTTCGGCGACATTGTTGCGCTGGCGACAATGGGCGACGTGGTGTCCCTCGCGGGTGAGAACCGCTCCATTGTCCGGCGCGGGTTGACGGCGATAAACACAAGCCCCTGTGCGGGCGTTGCGGCGTTGATAAAAGCCGCCGCTATTGAGGGCAATGCGCTCACTGTGCGGGATGTGGTATTCAAGCTCGTGCCCAGAATCAACGCAGCGGGGCGTATGGGCAGCGCCGAGGATGCGCTGAAGCTGTTGCTCTGTGAGGATGAGGCACAAGCTTATGAACTGGCAAGTTCTTTGGGACAGCAGAACAATGAGCGCCAGGAGCTACAGAAAAAAACTATCAGCGAAGCACTTCGGGGAGTGAAAAATCCCCACGCCCCTGTCCTTGTTTTACAGGGTGAAGGTTGGCACGAGGGGATAATCGGCATTGCCGCCGCAAAGGCGTGTGAATATTTCGGCAAGCCCGTTTTTGTATTGACTAGCGAGGGGGAGAAAACCAAAGGCTCTGTGCGGAGTATCGAGGGTTTTCATGTCCACAAGGCACTGTGTTACTGTGATGATTTGCTACAGTATTACGGCGGACACGCCATGGCGGGCGGCTTGACCATGAAGACGGAAAACATAGAAAAGCTCCGGCAGCGACTGGAGGAATACGCCCGCAAAAACGAGCCTGATTTCCCCTTACTGAAGATTGATACTATCCTTAAGCCCAAGAGCGTGAGTCTTGAACTGTTGGACGCAATATCACTCATCGCACCCTTTGGCGCGGGGAACAGCGAACCGATTTTTGCTATGCGGGGCTTGACACTCAAAACTATCACACCCATGGGAGAGGGGAAGCACCTGCGCTTGACACTGGAAAAGGACAGCGTAATCATCAGCGCCGCCATGTTTTTTACCCGTCCCGGTGAATTCCCATATATCCCCGGCGACACTGTGGATATCGCCTTCACCTTGAGTGAAAATTTCTATAAAGGGGAACGGAAACTCTCTATAGCGGTACAGGCTGTTCGACCTCACATTTTGCTCCAAGATAAGCTATTGAGCGCCATTCGCCGCTATGAAAAATTCCGTTGGTTGGGGGAGAGCTTTCACCTTGAAACAGGAGATATTCCCGACCGCATTTTCTGTGCCAGGATATACAAGATCCTACAGCACATTCCCAACGGTTGGCAGAACACCGCCGCCCTGTGTTTCCGTCTGAAAGACGACGGCAGTCTTGGGGCAAAGGTGCTCCTTAGCTTGGATATACTCCGCGAGGCGGGCTTGATTGAGTCTGTGCGCGGGGGTGCTTGTCAACTGCCGCAAATGACTCAAAAGCGGGATTTGATGGAAACGCCGACGATGAAACAGCTTAATTTTTCTAAGGCGTACATGGAGGAATAATTAATGACTGAGGTAATACTTATAAAATACGGTGAATTGACTCTAAAAGGGCTGAATCGCCGCAGTTTTGAGGAGCGGCTTATTAAGAGCTTGAAAAACGCCCTTGCCCCCTTGGGAGAGTTCAGCTTTTCCTCTGCTCAGTCCACATTGACAATCACGCCCCAAAACGGCGTTGACGTAACACCTGCGGTACAGCGGATAGGCAAGGTTTTCGGCATCGCCGCCTATTGCCGCGCCGCGTGCCTGCCAAAGGACATGGGCAGTCTGTTGGAAAACGCGGGTAAGTTCCTTGAGGAGGATTTGCTCGGCGCGAAAACATTCAAGTGCGAATCCAAACGGGCGGACAAGACTTTCCCCTTGGGCAGTCCTCAAATTTCCGCCGCTCTGGGTGAGCGACTATTGGCGGCGTTCCCCCACCTGAGTGTGGACGTACACAACCCCGATGTTACAGTGATCAGCGAGGTGCGAGAGCGGAATATTTTTGTCCATGGCACCCAGTTAAAGGGTGCGGGAGGCTTGCCGTCAGGCAGTTCAGGACGGGCACTGCTCATGATTTCAGGAGGGATAGACAGCCCCGTGGCGGGATGGATGATGGCGCGGCGGGGGCTTGACCTGACGGCGGTTCACTTTGCTTCGCCCCCATACACGGGTCCGAAAGCGGAGAAAAAAGTCCACATCCTAATGGAAAAAGTGGCGGCGTATACTGGCGGGAGCTACCTCCACACGGTGCAGTTCACCAAGGTGCAGGAGGAGATTAAACGAAACTGCCCTGAGGAGTTGGGGACGGTATTGACCCGGCGAATGATGATGCGCGTGGCAGAGAAAATCGCCCGAAATGAGCGTGCTGAGGCACTGATAACAGGGGAAAATCTGGGGCAGGTGGCGAGCCAGACACTGCAAGCGTTAGCAAGCACTGACAGCGTGTGTGCTATGCCAGTGTTTCGCCCACTCATAGGCATGGATAAACAGGAAATTATTGCTATCGCCCGCAAAATCGGAACTTTTGACACCTCTATTTTGCCATATGAGGACTGCTGCACCGTGTTTACTCCTAAACGCCCGCGGACAAAGCCTAAGGCGGATTTGGTTGCCAAAGCAGAAATGGCACTGGATATAGACAAACTAGTTGAGGCGTGTATTGCAGGGGCGGTTGGGCAGGTCGTGAAAAACTGATTTTTCCGCTCTAATAACCTGTGTTCCAGTACCATCACCCGCCTTTCGTCATACAATAATGACGAAAGGGTGATTACATATGGCGAAAATCATAGTCTACAACAACGATTCACGGCGAATGGAAACCTACCACCGCGCGGAAAATGAAGCGATGCCCTATATCCAGAACAATACGCTGTCTGTGCGGGAGTTTCGCGGCTCAAGCCGCAGTCCCACGTTTTGGACCAGCAAACGCACCATGGAGGCGTGGAATACCACGCGCCGTGCTTTCGCCGCGCCAATACCGCTAGGATACGCTTTCAAGCGACCCTATGAAGGCGGTCATGGTACCCAAAGCCAACACTATTCCGGCACCTCATTCGACGTGGGGCAGCGGCTGACTAGCGCCCAACGTGCCAGTTTGCGCAACCTCGCCTCCCGCCTGGGTGTGTGGGGGTATGTTGAACCCGCTCACCTCACACCCACCTGGGTTAGTGGAATTAGTGGGATAGCACCCTCTAAATCCCTTGTAACCACTGTGTTTTCTGGACTTTCTCCAAAAAGGGAGGTAGTCGGAAAAAGTGGGAGTTTTAGCTAACTAGCTATGTTTTTTTGGACTGGTTCTCTGAATGTAAAATAGATTTCTACCGTGTTATCTTGGTAGAGTACAATTTTTTTTATCAACTTAGCAAGTGTTAGACGGTCAACCGTTTCAAGTGCCAATAGGCTCTCAAAAACACTTCGCATATTACCGCTGTCGGTTTCTTTTAGCTCCATGTTGTTGATTTCGTTTTCCAATACTGCAAGTTTTTTTAACAGGCGTTCTTTTTCCTGTTCGTTCTCTGCTGTAATGGTTTGGAACATCTCCATTGAAACCACTTCGCTAACTTTGTCACGGTATAGGTTGATTGCAACCTTTTTTATGCGTTCTAGTTGTTCAAGCACCTGTTGCTTTTGTGCTTGCTTTGTTTTCAGTAAATCCGAAAACATATCTTTTTGTGTCTTTTCCTGTAGTACATCTGGATTGATATACTGTTGTGCAATCTGTTTCAAGGTATCTAGTAGAAATTTCAAGAAAACGTCTTCTTTTACCATGTGCGTTTTGCATAAACCAAGTTTATGATTGCGTTTAGCCGTTCCGCACAAAATGTAAAATTTACCTTTTTTGTGCTGTCGTGCATAAGTATATGGTGTGTTGCAATGACCGCAGGTAATGAAGCCTGTGAGTAAATGGGGTTGCCCTTTATTAGGTGTAAAAGACCTTTTTGCCAAAATATCTTGTACGACTTGGAATTTTTCCAAAGACATTATTGGCTCATGGGTATTTTCTACCTTTATCCATTGATTAGTAGGTAACTCTACTTGCTTGTTTAGCTTGTAGTTGACCTTTTTTCTTTTATTCTGCACGGTATGCCCGATATATACTTCGTTTTTAAGCATAAATCTAACAGTTTTGTCATTCCATACGCCGTCAAACCTAAGCTTAGGATTATTTATTTTGGCATATTGCGCAGGGGTAGGGATTTTTTCAATGGTTAATTGGGTTGCAATGGTTTTAAGTGGTGTACCCGCTAAATACCTTGCAAAAATCATTTTCACATATTCAGACGAAACAGGGTCAATTAGCAAATGTCCCTTTTGTTCTGGGTCTTTCATATAGCCATAAGGTGCATTAGTTCCTAGATATGAACCTGTTATCTGCTTTGTTTTTAATGCAGTTCTTACTTTTTTTGAAATGTCCTTTGCGTACATATCATTGAATACAGACTTAAAAGGAATAAAGTCATTGTTATTGCTTTCATCAAAGGTATCAAAACCGTCATTGACTGCGATATACCTCACATTGTTAGACGGAAAAAAGTCCTCAAGATAATATCCTGTTTTTACGTAATCTCTACCCAAACGGGATAAATCCTTTGTAATAATTAAATTAACTCGTCCCTTTTCCACGTCTGCAATCATTCTTTGGAAGTCTGGTCTGTCAAAGGTTGTTCCGCTTATACCGTCATCAATATAAGTGTCAACCACAAACCAACCATTTTCCAAAACAATTTTTTGCAAAAAGTCAACCTGATTTCTGATACTTTCAGATGGATTTGCATATTCCTTTTCGTCTTCACGTGACAATCTCGCATAGATTGCAACTCTATAATTATTGACACCGTTGCTTAAATAGTGTTTATATTGAGTGTACAATTTCTTCCCTCCTGTTCACTCGTAAATTTATAAACAGCTATTCATCCGCTTGGGATAATTGTACCCCATTTACGCCTTGTTTGTCAAGGCTTTTGGCGTTTGATTGCAAAGCAAATTGCTTATATATGTCTAAAAAAATAGTATCTAAATTTATTCCATTATCTCTATAAAAAATTTTTAGCTTAAAATTTTCTTCTCCTTTTGTCATGGTAATCAACCCCTTTAGTTAAAGCTTATGACAATCCAATAATTCATATGATTATTTTCCCCCATCCCCCTCGCCCCATCATACGCATCCACAAAAAAAGATGACTCCTTTTGCTTTAGGGCAAAACCAGTCATCTTTTTTCTTAGTCTGCAACTCGTCAACTAAGAGGCGATGGGCTAGTGTGGCTCTTGTAGTCGGGCGGTTTCTGGCTTAAGGGTCTAGCGCAAAATACGGCTCTTTGCTATCAATCATGTTTTCAATTTCGGCTATTCTTTTGCTGATTCTCGGGTGGCTGGACTGCATACGCTCAACCAGTGACGCGTCAGGGCTTAAAGATATTTTCTGTAGGGTATATAACGCTTGATTTAACTCTTCACCGTATCCAACATCAAAAGCGAATTTGTCGGCTTCGTATTCTGCGTCCCTGCTGTTGCCGGAAAGAATGACATTTCCTAAAAACAGAAAGCACTTGATTATGAAATTGAACAGGCGGTAAAAGGTATTGAGGATAAAATATATGACACCATAAGTTTTCCCCTGTATCGGCTCTTGCATATGGAATAGAGTATTGAAGATAAAGCGCACAATAAAGGCATATACAGAGATAACGCCGTTGCCGACAGTGTTCCAGATTACCGCCTGTGTGTTGCCGTTGTAAATGTGCCCGATTTCGTGGGCGATAACGCCCCTTAGCTGTTCCTCTGAAAATGTGTTGATTGCTCCCTGTGTTACAGCTACCGTGTTATGCCCTACAGCACAGGCATTTACTGTCATTTCGTCAATAATATGTAGCTCTATCTTTGGCAATTGGGGAACTGTTTCTTTTATCTCGTTGTATAGTTCCTCAAAAATGGGATTTAAGTATTCAAGCTCTTTCTTGGTTTCAATCGGGCGTATATTCTCTATGAGCTTTAGAATTTCGTCACCGGCAACATAGGCTATAAACATGGTGAGCAGGTAAAAGCCTATGCTTACGCCAAAGGAAGTCCCATAGCTTTTGAAGAATGGCAAAATAAGCAAGGGCGATATAAAGATGTACACGAAAAACCATAGAATGTATAGCTTGTTCATCACAAGAAATTCTATTGCCTTTGTTACTGGCGGTTCACAAATGGTGTATAGCTTCATCAGTTTTTTTATACCACTGGCTAATAGCTTTACAAATTTTTCTTCCATGTTGCACCCCTCAAAATGGTTTATTGATACGGATTTTCGCGTGAAAGTTCGTATCTCTTGATAAGTATATGCCGTTGCCTGTTTGCAATGTCTTTATCTCGTCAGGGTGATAGAAAAACTCTCGCACAAGTCTTGCACTGCCAAAGCCTGTGGTTGAGGTGTCAAGTCCCCTCTGCTGTAGCTGATGAGTCACGTCCATTGTTGCCTTAGTGCCTAAAATCCCCGCCCAGTGTTCGGCATTCACACCGCTGTTCTGTCGCATGACTATATAATTGTTGCAGTTCTCTATAATCTGCTCCTTAAAGGCTTCACCGTTGGCAAAATCAAGGTCAGAAAGACTTTGCGCTGCCAAAACACAAGTCACGTTTGCACTTCGGCTCTTGTTGACTAGGTCAACTAGCCCTGTGTTGGCATATGTGGCTATTTCGTCAAGGACAAACAATGTTCTTGGTATTTTTGCTTTGAATAATGTGCCGATTGCCTGTTTAGCGTCTATGATTATCAATCTGCCGAAAGCGGGGGAAAGTTCAGGGTACACAAGGGGATTGAGTACAAACAGGATTATAGCGTTTTCCTGTAGTGCCTGTGATATGTCAATGCCTTTGTCTGTGAAAATATTCTTTAATTCGCCCTCTGCTATGGTAGAAAATCTTGCAGTTGAACCCTGTGCAACCCTGCCACTGGTTTTCAGAAGCTCCAAATTGTCTATGTGCTGTTCTTTGGTGATAAGCTCTTTTTGGAGTAGGTGTGAACTTAGCTTTGTGAACTTATCGGGAGCAATGCATTTTACAATTTTGTGAAATGATAACTGAAATTGCCCCAACTCCAAAAGCTGTAATATTCGTTGTATGTACCTCTCGGCGTTTAGCTTATAGTGTTCTTCCGACCAGTCGCTCATATTGATAAGCATATCTTTGGCAACAGTGGGAGAAGCGTTTTTGAATGGGTTATACTGGTCTGAATTTTCTATGTCGGACAGATTGACAACATATAGCTTTTTGTTCGTTCCCTGCACAAGTTTTTGTGTAATATCCAGTATAGAACCCTCGCCAATATCGCCCTTGCCGTCAACAATTAGGGCGGGTAAATCATTGTCTACGGCGTTTTTGATAAAGTTGGAAAGTGCTACAGTTTTTCCGCTGCCTGTTGTACCGCAGACAAAAACGTGCTTTGCGTTATCGGGCAAATAAATAGGGCGTCTGCCCGACAGCCCGATTAATGTACTGTTGCCATTATTGGCAATAGCGGGGGCTTTCTTCGGTTTCTGTTTTCTCACTTGTTTTAGCTCCTTGCGAAAATTAAATATTCTTCTTAGCCTGTAGCTTCTTAGCTCCTGTATGGTAGCAATCAGTAAAAAGACTGCAACTATAGCTATGAAAATCATATTGCTGTATCGTTCCGCACCGATACCAGATTGTTAAAAATATCTTTTCTATATTATTCATGTATTTTCCTTACCTCCTGTAACGTGATTATTTTTATGTTCGGATACTGGATTATATTATCCCTTAAAATATCCGCTATTTTGTTGTCTGTATCAAGGACTACCCAAACTTGGGTATCGTAAGCTAAAAAATTGTCCTGTATGTTGGCTAAAAATCTGTCCTTTGACTTTTGGGAAAGCTCCACCTCAACGCAGATAGTTTTTGCTCCCTTGTTGATTACAAAGTCGGGACGGTGCTTGCGGTTGCCGAAGCCGTCTAGCCTGTGTAGCTCTATTTCGGTTTTCATGTCCTTAAATGGTATCTTCTGCACCTGATTAAAATATATCGCCGTATCTAATACCGCTATGTCATGCTGTATCTGCTCCACCCTTATTTTCTGGCTTGTGTTGATACCCTCGGCAATCAGCTTCGCCTTGCCCGTGTTACTGTACAGCCCCGCCACGCCGTACAGAATTTTTTCTCGCTTGATATACCCAACTTCGATTAACTTCCTCAATCGCCTGTCACAGGCTCTCTGTCCGCTGAACCCTGCTAAGTGCCTTATGTGCTTACCCTGTACCACTCGCCAACGGTCTAACTCTCTGATTATTTTTTCGTCACGTTCTGTTAGTTTTATTTCGCTCACCTGTTGCCCCCTTTGTTCGCTTGTACTTTTTTCTTGTTACTTCCTTTTTTGTTTATTTTGCTTGCGTTTATTTTTTTTGTTGCTTTTTCTTCTTTAGCTCTGCCTGTTTTTTCTTTTCGTTTTCTTTATTTTTTCCCCTTTGTTTTTTGCCCTGCCTTGCCCGTCCGTTCTCTCGTTCTCTTTTTTCTTTTTTTACTTCTTACTTACTTTACTTACTACTACTTACTCTCTTACTTTCTGTTCTTCTCTCGTACCTCGTTCTTTCTTTATTTATTAGGGTCTCGACAAGATTAGAGAGGATTATCCCTAAAATCTTTCAATAAAAATTGATATAAATCATGGCCGCGATTATTAAATCGAAACTCGGTTTCTTTGAGATAAAAAACAAATTTGTCTTTC
>WRKY01000022.1 GCA_009777895.1 Oscillospiraceae bacterium | reverse complement strand
AAATGACCGATGAAGACGTGCTCAAAGGGCTGCAAGTACAGCTGTTTATCTACCTTTTTGCCTTGCAGAACGCTGACCCCGCCGCCAAGCCTGCCGCGATTTTCTACCAACCTCTGACGGCGAGACCCAACGCGGGGAAGACAATCCCCAGTGGTTTTTTTCTTAACGATGAGCGGGTACTGCGGGCGATGGAGCGGGATTTGGGGAAGAACTTCATACCTGTGAGTGTCAACGCAAAAGGGGAATTCTCCAAAAAATCCCCCGTAAAAAGCGAGGAGGACTTTGCCCAACTACGGGAAAAAATCAGCGAACTTCTTTGCCAGTTGGGCGAGAGCTTGCTCCAAGGCAAAATCCCCGCCCAAAGCGAGGATTGCCGTTGGTGTGATTATTCCGGTGTTTGCCTTGTGGAATTAAGATAAGAAAATCTAGGGGGCAGGTTTGGGATTACCCCCCTCCTGTATCCTCTCTCCTGCTCCCTGTTCCCTGTATGCTGTATCCTGAACCCTAAATCAGATTTCCTGATAAGTCCCCAAATAACTGAACATATCCGTTTCAAATTCAAGCTCGGCAAGCACCTGTTTCAACTCATTGGTGATGATGGGGGTGTCGATGTCGATATAAAACTTGAACTCAAACTCCTGCCCTGAAATTGAGCGGCTCTCAAGTTTACTGATATTGATGTTGTGGGCGGCAAGCTTGGTCAGCAGGCTGTATAGGGAGCCGGGCTTGTGGTTCAAAGCGAGGGTGAAGCTAGTTTTTGATGCAGCAGGGAAAATTTGGGGCGTTTTTGAGATGCAGATAAAGCGGGTGTAGTTGTCCTTATTGTTCTGGATGTTGTGGGAAATAGTGGAAAGGTCATACAAATCCCCGCAGTCGCCGGAAGCGATAACCGCCGCATCTTTGCGTCCCGTCTGCGCCAAAATTTTCGCCGCTGCAGCGGTGTTTTCGGACTCGGTGACCTTGATGTCTTTCATCTCCTGTCCCAAAAATTGGCTGCATTGGGCGATAGCGTGGGGATGGGAGAATATCTCCTTGATATCGCTGATTTTTGTCCCCCGAGCCGCCAAAAGCGCGTGGGCGACGGGTAGCTTGACACTGCGGATAATGTAGAACCGATAGTGGTTCATCAACTCGTAGACCTCATTCACCGAACCTGCTGAACTGTTTTCAAGGGGCAGTATGCCATAGTCGCACAGATTGCTGTCGACGGCTTTAAAAATACTCTCAAAGTTGCGCATATACATGATATTTGGCAGGGAAAAAAGCTTGTCGCAGGCGAGTTGTGAATACGCCCCCTCTACCCCCTGACAGGCGACGATTGCCCGTTGAGGGAAAGCGTCAGGGGTGTTGGCAAGGGCGTTTTCAATCAGCTCTTTAACGTGGGAGTTATACTCCTGCTGTGCGCCTTGATAACCGCAGCTCATCTCAATTAATGTGGAAAACAGAGCCTTTACGTAGCCCAAAAGCTCAGGGCTTGCGTCCTTGCAGAGCTTGTAAAGCAGCTGCCGTTCCCGCTCCTTGTCGCGAACGGGCAGGGCGTTTTCGCGCTTATACGCGCCGATTTCCCCCGCCAACTCCATGCGCCGCAAAAAGAGCTCCAACATCCCCTTGTCCACAGCGTCAATTTCCGTACGAATTTTCTCTATAGTCATTTTTTTCTCCTCTTTCTGTACGTATTTGTTTGTTGTAGAGAACGCTAGCTCTCCCACAACTCAATCAGCTCCCGCCAACAGACCCTTCCCAAGTGTCAACCACGGTGTTTTTCATCTCCTCCTCGTCGAACCAAGTGGTGGTCACCGCCTTGGTTTCCGTGAAGAAACGCACGCCGTCCTTGCCCAAAACGTGCAGGTCGCCAAAAAAGGATCGCTTGTGTCCTGTAAAGGGGAACAGCCCGACAGGGACGGGAATGCCCACATTTACGCCGACCATACCGCCGTGGGTGCGGGAAGCGAACTCGCGAGCCCAGTAGCCGCTGTTGGTGTAAATCACAGAGCCGTTGGCAAAGGGGTTGTTGTTCATAATCTCAAGCCCCTCCTCAAAGTTCTTCACGCGCTTAATACACAGCACAGGTCCAAAGATTTCCTCACTGCCCACGCTCATATCCTCAGTGACGTTATCGAAGATTGTCGCGCCAAGATAAAAGCCATTTTCGTAGCCCTCGGCAGTTTTTCCGCGACCGTCAAGAAGTAGCGCCGCCCCCTCCTTGACGCCCGTTTCAATCCACCGCACAACGCTGTCTCTGTGTTCTTTCGTCACAAGAGGTCCTAGCGTGCTGTCTTTGTCATAGGCGCGTCCAATTTTCAGCTCACGGGCGAATTTTACTAGTAACCGGGCAAGCTCGTCGGCAATACTCTCTTGGGCAACGATAACAGGCAGTGCCATGCAGCGTTCGCCCGCGCAGCCAAAGGAGGAGTTGATAATCCCTCTCGCGGTGCGTTCAAGAGCGGCATCCTCAAGAACTAAGCCGTGGTTTTTCGCCTCACACAGCGCCTGTACACGCTTGCCGTGCGCGGCGGCGGTTTTGTAGATATGCAGTCCCACATTGGTTGAGCCAACAAAGCTAACCCCCTTAATTTCAGGGTGGGTCAGTAGAATTTCCGCCTCGTGACGGCTACAGGTCACCGCGTTCAAAACCCCTGCGGGCAGACCCGCTTCCTGCCAGAGTTCGATAATGCGCATGGTAGTCATGGGGGTCATGGAGGAAGCTTTGAGTACCATGGTGTTCCCTGCGGCGATGCACAGCGGCGCCATCCAACCCATGGGAATCATCCCCGGGAAGTTAAACGGCGCGATACCCGCGAAAACCCCAAGAGGTTCCCGGTAAAGCACGGTGTCGTAGCCGCTTGATGTGTCCTGCAGGCTCTCGCCCATCATCATTGCCGGGACGCCGCAGGCAAGCTCCACCGGTTCGATAACCTTGAGGATGTCCCCCCGGGCTTCCGCCAAGACTTTGCCGTGCTCACGGGCGACGATATATGTCAGCTCGTCGATGTTTTTCTCAAGTAAATCACGGAACCTATAAAGCACCTTCACGCGCTTCATCACAGGGGTTCGCGACCAAGTGATAAAGGCTGCCGCGGCGGCTTGTACTGCCTCCTCCACTTCCTCGGGGGTGCAGGTGGGGGCTTTGGCGATAACCTCGCCGATACTGGGGTCGTAAATATCCAACCACTTGTCCGCGGCGGAATCCTTCCACTGTCCGTTGACAAAATACTTCAGGGTTTGAACACTCATTTTTTTACTCCTTAATTTTTAGAACTTATTACTCGAAATGAACAACTCATTTACTTTACAATATAGTCGCCTAACTTGAAAATCGGCTCAGGATTTACTAGAATATTTTTCGTCTGGCAAGGAAAAAAGCGCGGTAATACTTTCGTATTGCGAGCATTTTTGACGAAGTCAGATGGAAAATGCACCGCAAAGACCAGTTGATTTTCAAGTTAGGAGACTATAATTACACAGTCAGCAGTTTCGCCGCTTTTTTCATCAGAGGGATTATCCGCGCAATTTTTTCGGGAGTCATACGGCTGTTTGCCCCAGATGTGCCCAGGGAATAGCGGCAGTTCCCGCGCCTGTCGAAAATCGGGACGGCGACACATTTGATGTCCTCACTAATCTCTCCGTCATCGATAGCGTACCCCTGCTCCCGCACGCGCTCAATCTCCTCCAACAATGCTTCTTGGGTAAGGATTGTCTTGCTTGTGTACGGCTTATAGACGATTTCGCCGAGCATTTGCTCCCGCTCTTGCTCACCGATAAAAGTCAGCAGGCACTTGCCAACAGAGGAGGCGTGCAACGGTTCGCGGTTACCGATTTTTGCGCTGACCACAAGGCGGGAGTGGGAGAGTATCTGATTGATAACCACGGCGGAGTTGTTGGAGTTGATGCACAGGTGTACGGATTCACGGATGTCGTGAGCGAGTTGTTCCATGATGGGCTTGGCGGCTGTTATGATGTTGAAGTTTTTGTAATACCGCTCGGAAAGTTGCAAAATCGCGGGTCCCAGTTTGTATTTTTGGGTGCCGCGGTTTTTCTCAACTATGCCCGCGTCGACAAAAGTGGACAGGACGCGGCTAGCGGTGCTTTTGTTTACGTCCAACTCCTCAGCAAGCTCCGTCACCCCCACGCTCGTGCGGGTGGCGAGGAACATCAACGCGTCGATTCCTGTTTTTAGCGCTTTACTCATGGCAAATTATATTCTCCGACTAAATCCATAAAGGGTTTGTGACTTTTGATTACGGCAATGCTGCCGCTGTCGATTGTGTCCAGAATTTCTGGCATGGACTTGTGGGTTTTCACGCTGACACCCTTGAGTATTTCGCGGTTAACCCGTTGAGGTTCGGCTCTTTCCAGAGGATAGCCCGCTCCCAGTTCGCCGCAAAACAGCTTCTCGAAGATGTACTCAAGATTGATCTCACCTGCCCAACCGAAGCCCTTGTTCAGCGCTAGGGAAATGCAGTTGCCCGCGTTGATTTGGGAGAACAGGAAGGCGTCCAACGGGTTGGTGATGTGTCCGCAATAGACACCTGGATATTGCATGGCGGAGATGAGGAATCCCTGCCCTGTGCCGCAGCCGCCCACCACGAAATCCGCCGCGCCGCTGTCAAGGGCGATTGCAGCCATAAGTCCTGTGTGAATATAGCTCAGTTCGACCTCAAAATCCCCCGCACACATACCCACGTTGAACACCTGATGACCTGTTTTTTCCAACGCCGCCACGATGAACGGGTTCTTGTCCCTTGCCGAGACCTCATTGATTACCGCAATTTTCATTTTTTTTGCTCCTTTATTGTTTGGTGGTGTCAATACAGCTTAGATTGTAGCATAAAACCCCAAAAAGGTCAATGATGGGCTTGTTGCAAATCTGTCTTTCAACATCGCCATGATTATTTTTTTCTCCAAGTTATATCAAAACCGCTATCATTCCCGCCCCAAAACTTTCTTAACTTTCTCAACGATATTTCTCGCCGTAAGCCCGAAACGCTGCTGCAAAAACTCCTGTGTGCCGACCTCACCAAAGCTCTCAACAATCCCAACGCGCTCCACGGGGACAGGGTAAGACTCGGCAAGCAGCTCCGTCACAGCGCTGCCAAGACCGCCCACAACGTTGTGGTTCTCCGCCGTCACCACAGCGCCGCACTTTGCGGCGTATTTTACTACAGTCTCCCCGTCAAGAGGCTTGATGGTGTGCATATCAATCACCGCCGCCGATATACCCTGTTCCTGCAACGCCATACTCGCCATCAGCGCTTCATAGACCATAATCCCGCAGGCGATGATTACCGCATCACTCCCATCACGTAAGACATTCGCCTTCCCGATGGTGAATTTCGCGTCGTCACGGTAAATCTGCATCACGTTACGGCGGCATGAGCGCATGAAATAAACGCCGTGGTTATCCGCCATTGTCTTTACCGCCGTGGGCAAAATTGACGTGTCCGCAGGTTCGATTATGGTGACGTTGGGAATTGTCCGCATCAATCCCACATCCTCAAAGGGCATATGTGTGCCCCCGTTGACAGCGGCGCAGACCCCTGAATCCCCGCCGATAAGCTTTACATTCAGATCCTGATAGGCGCATGACAGAAAGATTTGGTCAAAGGCGCGTCGGGTCAAAAAGCAACCGAAAGCGTGGAAAAAAGGCACAAGCCCCGTGGCTGACATTCCCGCGCAAAGCCCCACAGCGTGGGCTTCCATGATTCCGCAATTAATGCCCCTGTGCGGAAAAACGTCATAGAATGGTTTTGTTCCCATGGAGTACTGCACATCCGCGTCCACGGCGACGATTTTATCGTTTTTCCGCGCCGCGTCAATCAGCGCCTCGCAGTACGCCGCCCGCAATTCCTTTGCGCTTGGGGCAAACTCGTTAACTAACATAATCCCGCCTCCAGTCTTCTGTCAATCTCGTCATATGCGGATTTTGCCATGTCGGGAGTGATTACCATGTAATGGTTAAAGTCGGGTATTTCGGAGAAATTACAGCCTCTGCCCTTTTCTGTGTTGAGGATTACCGCCGAGGGCTTTCCCGATTTTTTTGCCAGTGTCAGCAGCTCATAAATCTCCTCAACCTTGTGCCCATCCCCCTCAAGAGTGTTTAGTCCAAAAGCGGTGAACTTGTCCCTTAGACTGAATTGGCGGCAAACGTCTTGGGTGTAACCGTCCAACTGCCGCTTGTTGTTATCCACAATGATAACGACGTTGGCAAGCTCCTGGTGAGCGATGAACTGAATCGCCTCCCAGTTTTGCCCCTCCTGGAGTTCACCGTCCCCAAGGATGGCATAGACGGTGCTGTCAATGTCCTGCAACTTGTTACCCATAGCGACGCCGCACGCAAGCGACAAGCCCTGCCCCAGTGAGCCTGTGGAAATGTCCACGCCGTTTGTTTTAAGCCTGTCACAGTGACTGGGTAAGGATGTACCTCCCTGGTTGAGAGTATCCAGTTCCTCAACAGGAAAATACCCTTTGTACGCCAATGTGCCATAAAGGGCGGGACCGCAGTGTCCTTTGGAGAGTACGAGCCAATCACGGTCGGTTTTTTTGCTGTGTTTGGGGTCAATGTTCAATATGTCGGTGTACAGTACCGCCAACATATCGCAAAGGGACATACTTCCGCCGACGTGACCGTAACCCGCCGCCGCCATTGCGCGAATTGCGAGCTTGCGGATTTGCGCCGCCGCTTTTTTGGTTTCTTGTGGGTTCATGCTGCCTTGCTACCTCACTAAACTAAAAGTAAACATTGACTTTATCGCCAACACTATCCAGTCTGTTAAAAAGCGCAGTGAAAAGCTTGGTGTGCCGTTAACAAGCTGTGCGTTTGAGATGCCTTGCATATAGTTATTGAAACTGTGAGGGTCTGTGTCGTTTATGCCAAAGCTGAAAACGCTCCCGAGCTTGCTCCAACTTCCAAAGACAGTGTTCGGGGGGATTTGAGTGACAATGTCCTCGTTGCACACAAAGTTGAAGAAATTTTCATGCCCTGCTGTTGGGTTGCCGCTGATGTAATTCGGCGTTGCAAAGGCGTACATGAATATGTCGTCCTTTTTGGCAAGTCCCTCTTTTTCAAGCCGCAAAGCCAGTAAATTCGCTGCCGCGCTGCCGCTGCTGAAGCCCGTCACCAAAAACTTTTTGTTTTGCGGCAGATTCTGGTTTTTCGTCAGGAAGCCATTCAACGTGTCCCAAACTTCATCAGCATTATTTTTGAAGCCCGAATGAACTTTATGACCGTAATAATCACTGCTCATCATATAAAAGCTGTTAAGCCATTCTTTGAAGGATGCATTCCCTCTGATGCCGACTAAGATCAGCTGTGTGTTTACCCCGTTAATCCTCATGGTTTGGCTACCGATTACAAGGGGCGGAGAATACGAGTTGTTGTAATGGAAAACAGTGTTTTTGAAGCCGAAATTGTCATAAACCGCCTGTCTGTTATGGTGCGGTCTTGAGCCATCTTGAAGCAACGCGCGAATCAAGGGCAAAGACGCTTTCGCTAAGTCGGGATTATAAACCGTTGACGAGCCTGCGAACAGCTCCGATCCCCATTTCATGTCAACGGATTCGTATTGCCAATCAACCTCGAGCGTCCCTGCAAAAGCAGGTATAGACAATGACGTAAGCAGTAAACACATTACTATGGTTACAGAAAAAAACCTTTTTTTCAAAACGCTCACCCTTTAATTGCCCTTTCCAAACAAGCTACCCAAAAGTCCGCGCTTCTTAGGTACTGGCTTATCCTCGTAACTGTCAAGGTAAATCTCTGAGCCCTTGGCGGAACTGTCCACAGCCGCAAGAGCGAACTTGAGGATTTCACGCCCCTGCTCGCCGGTGAGGTCGGGGGCGCGGTTGTTCTTGACCGCCTCCACAAAGTCACGGGTGGATGCCTCAAAGGAGTCCGCCCAGTCGCATTTCATGTCCCAAAACTCTGTGGTTTTTCCGTCGCGGTAGAGAATCACAGGTGCGACTTCGGGCTGCATTGTCGCCGTACAGCGTGTCACCCAAATCACGCCGCGTGAGCCGGTAATTTCCACACGCTCGTCACAGGTGTAATACTTTGACTGGACATACATCTCGTCACTGCTCATGATGTCCCACACGCCGTAAAGCTTTTTGTCGCGGTATTTCCACATAATGACGGCGGGACAGTCGTTCATAACGCCCGGGATAATTTGGGTCTCGCAAATCCAAGAAACAACCTTTTCCACGTCTCCCAAAAGATATGTTGCGACGGAAAACTTATGGTATCCGTCGTCAAAGACAGTGGGACCGCCGCCGGAAAGGGTGTTGTTGAAACGCCAAAGCCAGCTTTTGGGGTCGATGCTCCAACCTGTTTTCTCGATGCCCTCGGCGGCAGGGATGTCGCCTTTTTTCACGCCCTTTTCGATGAAAGGGACGTTGTTGGACTTCAAGCCCGCGTTGTTCATCTTCAGGCGAATGCCCTGAGGATTGCCGATTTCCCCGTCGTCAATCATCTTTTTGGCAAGACGATAAGGTGGGTAAAACCTGAAGTTTTCGAACACTTTGAGTAAAACACCGTTGTCCTTGGCGGCTTTAATCATGGTGTCGCACTCGGCAAGATTCATCGCCATAGGCTTTTGGACAGAAACGTGCTTTTTCGCCTCACACGCCTTGACGGTGTACTCACAGTGGAGATGGTGAGGGATGAGCAGCTCCACCGCCGCCACTTCAGGGTCGGCGAGAACCTCCTCGTAAGTCTTGTAGACCTTTGGAACGCAGTGTTCTTCCGCAAATTTTTTAGCGGCTTTCGCGTCAATGTCGCAAACTCCCCAAAGCTGACCGTCCGGGTTGTCCTTGTAGCCCGCCACGTGCAGTGTTGCAATTCTGCCGCATCCGATAAGAACGAATTTTAATTTTGCCATTTTTTTCTCTCCTTTTGTTTTTTTACATAGCGATGTTGAAAAACTAGATTTTGTTTTTATTATCGATAGGTTTTCAACAAGCCCTTTATTAATATTGCCTGTGTTTACAACACATAAAACCTGTCAAACACACCCAACACCTTGACGTTATCCAACATGAATATAGAGAAAACATAAAAGTTGCTTTGGATGACAGAGTTTTTGATTGTTTCCTGGATTATGGATATTGACATTGCCGAGGAGGCAAGGGAGCCAAGCAGTCCGCCGAGTAAACCGTCCCCCGCGAGACCGGAGCCAAGCTCCGCGCCGCCTTGTTGAGCAAACCATTCGGCGAATTCGTCCAGGGTAGGATTTGTTGCGAATCCGTATCCGGCAGCGACGGCTAACGCCAAAACAAGAACGATTGCGATTAGCTTTTTCACAGCGTCTCCTCCATTATGTTCGCCTCATAATCCTTGCGTTTTTCTTCCATGTAGGCGGGAATCGGCACATCCCACCAACCGAACGCTTTGCCGCCCGAATTTGGATGCTCGCGGCACACGTCCACGTGAATCAGGGCGGGCTTGTTGTTCTTCACTGCGTCGGCGACGGCTTCCTGAACCTCCTCTTTGGTGTTCGCGCTGTATGATTTTACCCCAAAGGCATCGGCGATAGTGACAAAGTCAGGGCTGAAGGGCTTGCCCTCAATCTCGAAATCATTGCCGAAAGCGGTTTCCTCGCCCAAAGCGTCAATTTGCAAGTCTTTAATCGCCATCCAACCGCTGTTGTCAGCAAGGATGATAATTACGGGGATATCGTACTGTGCCATGGTGGATAGCTCCTGAATAATCATCAGGAAATCGCCGTCGCCCAAGAACGCAACAACGGGTCTTTCAGGAGCGGCGAGCTTTGCCCCCATTGCCGCGGGGACAGCCCAACCCATGGTGGAAAATCCGCCTGTAGTCAGGTTGCAGTATGGCTTTTTATAGCAGTATTCTTGAAAAAGTTGTGCCTGGGTATTGCCTGAAGACGTGGCGATGATGGTGTCGTCGGGCAGAGATTCGTTCAAAATCCCCGCAAGCTTGGAGATTGTCAACTTGCCAGTGTTACGCGAACGCAAATCAGCAAGATATGCGAACCAGTTTTCACGCAGCTTGGTTATTTCCTCAAGATAATCGGCGTTGATGTCAAATTCCGGGTCAAGCGCCAAAATCTGGTCTAGAACATCGTGGAGGTCGGCGACAATGCCCACATCCGAGCCATAGTTTTTACCAATCTCGCCGCTGTCGATGTCAACGTGAATCAGCTTGGTGTCCGGGAAATTAAAGGATACGCCCTTGCGGTATGAGCAGGTTGTTTCGTCGGCAAAGCGAGTACCCAACGCCAAAATCACGTCGGCGTTGCGGCAGACCTCAAGACCCGATGGCGTACCCTTTGAGCCTGTGTGGAAGCAGTATTGGGGGTGCACCTCGGCGATTGTACCTTTTGCCGCCAACGTGGTGACCATTGCCGCGCCCCATCTCTCCGCCAAGGCAGTGATTTTCTCACCCGCTTTGGTATACAGCGCTCCGCCTCCCGCAACAATCACGGGACGTTTGGCGGTTTTCATCAATTCAATAGCTTTTGCGATGTACGCCTTGTCGGCACAGGGTTTGGACTGGGCTTTTTCGTTGTCAACGGGCATGGGAGCATAGTCACACGCCGCCGCCTGAACGTCCATGGGGAGAGTGACCACGCAAGGACCTTTGCGCCCCGTTGTCATCTGATTAAAAGCGCGTCGGATGATTTTGGGTAGCTGCTTGACCGATTCAGCCCGCCAAGTACGCTTAGCCAACGGCTCAAGACTGCGGGAGATGTTGCTGTCCTGATAGCGTTCGATTTCCTGGAGAACGCCGGTGCCTTTCATGTGTACATGGGTGTCCCCGCAGAGCGCCAAAAATGCTGTGGAGTCCACGTAGGAGGTTCCCAAGCCGATGGAGAGATTCAGGGTTCCCGGACCAATTGAGGCAAACGCCGCCAGAGGCTCGCCCTTGACGCGGTAGTAGCCGTCGGCGATGGCGGTGGCAGTCTGCTCGTGCTTGACCTGTAGGTATTTGATCTTGCCCGCCTGTTCCTCCTTGCGGATTGCGTCAAAGAGTCCCAACACGCCGTGTCCCGGGATTCCGATGATGTACGGCACGCCCTCGCGCACCAGTTGCTTTACGACAATTTCGCCGCCTGTGAGTTTCATATTGTACCATCCAATCTTTCATAGTTGCGTCCCGAAACCAGGTTTTATCTAGGGCTTGCGCAGCTTCTTCTCTGTGCAGCATAGACAAAAACTTTTTTAGTTTCGCGCCCATCACTTATAATAATACTATCAAAATGTGAATAATACAAGGTTTTTTGCTCAACGGGTTGCGCGATGCGCAACAGATTAGGTAAATGGGGATTTGGGGAGGTATGGACAAAAAAGGAGTTTATGATATAATAATAAGTATGAGAAAACAAACAATCAGCGAAGAGAAACGTTGTGCACATTGTGGACAGATCGAATGTCAAACAAAACAGGGCTTAAACAGCTCAGGAACCTAGACAATGCTTTGTCGCCACTGCAAAAAAACGTATACTTTAGAGCCAAAAAGAAACGCTTACGCCCCGCTCCGCGTTCGTTGTGTATGCGCGGAGGGTTTGAGATTACTTCCGACAGCTTCTTTTTGTATTCTTGGCGAAGCTCGTCCATTTTCCCTTTATGATAGGCTTTTGTGATGGATTGTCTTAGCAGTTCGTTTTTTTCTTTGAACTTATCATCGCGCAGGTCAAACTCGTCGGTAAGACGATGCAGTTCGTCCCGCAACTCGTGTATCAGTTTTTTGTATTGTTCTTCGCTTGGTATGACGATCACCTGTAACCGTATATTAATTTGCGACGATATTTCATATTAACGAACGCTTGTTTTTACTTTGCCACAGATAAAAACTCCTGTCTTGTCAGACGATAATGATATTGCCATTGTCCTTTTTGCGGCTGCGGTTCTAAAGGTTCTTTTAATATCCGCGTAAAACCATGCTTCTCCCACATACGGCATGAACGGACGTTATAGTCCCCGCTAAAACAATGCAGCACGTCCACGTTCTCACCGTAAAAAGCGAAATCAACCATCATACCGATAAATTGCGCCCCGATGCCTTTGTTCCAGTAATCTTTTTCACCAATCGACATATCAATCCTGCGAACATCGATGGTTTCGGGGTACATCGCTTTTACATTCGGCAAATTCATCTTTTGTAGCCAACACTCGCCGATAGGAATGCCGTCCGCTTCAACGAGGAAGCAAAAAGCGTTTTGCGACACGCCTCCGTAAATATCGTGAACCGTGTCGACTCCATATGATAAATTAGTGTCATTAGTACCTCCCTCTGTCCAGTACAGCACCTCCGTGTCGGTACACCATTTATACAGCAATGGCAAATGTTCGTCGCACAGCGGGCGCAGGACAATATCTATGTCATTGCCGCCGTAGAGGGTGATGTCGTGGGTTGTGATGATACTCATACGAATTTCTTCTCCTTCAAGTCCAACTGTTGATTTTGCGGGATAAATCGTTTGTTTGAAATTATCTCACTTATCGTTGTTCTCGATATTTCGTTGTTTTGCAGAGCGGCTTTACATTTTTAATTATTTTCTCTTTTTCCCATGAATATTTGCTATTATATCTACCGCAACAGGAATATCTTTAATATCGGACGGAAACACAAAACCCAAATATCCGGATGAATGACAATAAACCTTTTTTTGCCAAATAATTCATCGTTACGCCGCCATTTACATTCGCCTCTTTTACACGCACCACCTTTGCATTTTATGTTATCCTTGATTAAATTCAAATACTTTTCCGGGAGAGCTTTTAAATACTTTTCATGCTTATATTATATCATAAACTCTTTTTTGTCCACACCCCTTGTTAGCGTCTTCTTGACAATCGCCGCCGCTTTCTATATACTATAGTTAGACTTGACAAAAGGAGCGAAATCATGGGTAACACAAAAATCGCGGGAGTTGGGCATCTGCTAATCGGCGGTCTGTGGACTGGCATTTGCCTGCTCGCCTGTACGTTGCGGGTGCGAGTGCTAGACAGCATAGATATTAGGTCGAGCTAATTTTTCCCATTTCCAAACATAGTTTATGAAATTACTAAACATTTTAATGACTTTCGGTATGCCGTTTCTGTTTAGAGGAGCGGCGCGTTGGATTGCCAAACGGCGCGGGCTTGATGTCCCAACGGGACGCCGGGACAGTTCTTTCGGCGGCAATACCCAAGAGACAGGTACAGCGTTCACCAGCAAAAGCTCGCCATTTTGCCCCAATTGCGGTGCCGAAAAGTCTGGCGGTATTTCAGTGTGCGGCGTGTGCGGAGCGCGGGTTTGATAGTGGGGATATTTGGTGGATATTATACTCTCCTAACATGAAAATCAACTCGTCTTTGCGGTGCATTTTCCATCTGACTTCGTCAAAAATACTCGAAATCAAAAAATCATTCCTGTGTTTTTTGCCTCGTTTGGAAAAAAATCTACTGAATACAGCTTCTTAATTCTTCCTATTCGCATCTATGTCAGCAGAGACTGAACCTTCAGGGCATTTTTGCTTCTTCTAAGATGAAGTAACTCAAATTGATCTATCCACAAAGCGGTCAAACCTCTTTTATCCCTTCCCACTCACAAGCTGCCGATAAATCTCGCTTCTGCTAACTCCACTGACCTTTGCCGCGCTTTTTGCCGCAGCGGGGGCAGAAAATCCCTGCCACATTTCTTCGCGTGCAAACTCCAACGCCCGCTCCAATGTCCAGACCTCAGGAGCTTTTTCCGGCGCTCCCGACACGATGAGGACATACTCTCCGCGAGGCTTTTTCTCGCCGCAAAGAGCAATCGCCTGCGAAAGCGTGGTGCAAAACACTTCTTCGTGGATTTTCGTAAGCTCTCTGCACATGGCAATATCGCGCTCTCCCAAAACCTCATACAAATCCCGCAGGGTATAGGGCAATTTGTGTGGGGCTTCATAGAAAATTAAGGTACGTTTTTCGTCTGAAATCTCTGCCAAATGCTTACGCCGCGCCGAAGTGTTCGTACTGAGAAAGCCCTCAAAACAAAAGCGTTTACAGGGCATACCGCAAAGCGCAAGAGCCGTTGCGAACGCAACAGGTCCGGGGATTGCCGCCACTTTTATCCCTGCCATCCGCGCCTCCCGCACCAAGACTTCCCCAGGATCGGAAATAGCGGGCATTCCTGCGTCGCTCACCAACGCGCAACGCTCCCCCGCCAACAGGCGAGAAATTATTTTCCCTCCGCTCTCCCGTAAATTGTGTTCGTGGTAGGACACAAGGGGCTTGCGGATATCAAAGCGCGCCAACAATTTTGCCGTCACGCGAGTATCCTCGGCGGCGATGAAGTCCACGCTCTTCAAAACTTCAATCCCCCGTTGGGAAAAATCCCCGAGATTGCCAATAGGTGTACCCACGATAAATAGTGAGGGGTCAGTAGGGAGAGGCGTGGGTTGGTTTTCAAGGTTTTTCATGCTGATCTCCTGTGCAGTTTTTGCCACTACATGGTAATCGCGCATTTTAGAACCTGTATAATCACTCACCTGCACCATTATCATTGGTATCCTCAGTGGTGTCCTCTGTCGTTGATTCAAGGCTCGTTGAGGCAAGCTCATCCACCGCGTCTTTGTTCAGTCCGCTGCTGATGACCACCGCACCGCCCATGGTGATGTAAGTATCGCTCATGAGAATATCATCGCTGTCAAGACTAGCCACTGTGGCGGCAGAAATAAGGCAGTCGTAGTCGGCAATTTTGTTGGGCATATCCGTCAAACTGATGTCAATCAACTCAAGCTCAAGGTTGAAAATTTTCGCGATTTCCTGTGCAAGCCGTACGTCAAATCCTACCACTTCGCCCTCGCCGGTGAAAACCTTGTTCACCTTATCGTACTCGTATGCGCGGTATGCAAGAGGCGGATTGCTTATGTCACAGGCGACGACAATTTTTTTGTCCAAACCGATAGCGAGCAGCTCAGGCTCTTGTGTGATGGGTTCCTGCTGTGAATATATGTTATCGCCTAAGCTCTCAAGAGAGATTTTCGCCATGGTGCCGTTATAGTGCAACGCCTTGATGGCAGAGTTGACGGCATCCACAATGGTGGAATCGGGTTTGAAGGCAATACCTACCGCCTTAGCTTCCTCGGACTCCCAAGTGTTCTCGAAATACGCTTTTTCAGCGCCTTCGCTGTAGTACATGGCGGCGGCGGAGTTGCAGTAGACTGCATCCACGCGTCCCAATTTCAGTTCCTCGAAGCATTCGGTGACGGTGTCAAACGCCTTAATTTGTATTTCGGATTTCGCGCCGCGCTTGTTGTTCTGTTCAAGCACTTCATAGTAGTAGCTCGAGCCTGTTTGGACAGCAATGCGGTAGCCGTAAAATTCCTCAGGACTGGAAATCAGCGCCGGGTTGGCTTTTTGGGGTGCGCAGGCGGCAAACACCGTCAACAGCAATGCCAAACTCAATACGATCGCGATTGTCTTTTTCATTTTTGGAGTCTCCTTTGTTTTTGTGAGGATATTATACCATAAACCTTTGTCTATTTCAACGCTTGTTTTCTCTCAAACTCTCCCAAAAACCTCACCAACTCCTCAATTCCCTCAGAGGGCATTGCGTTATAGATGGAGGCGCGCATACCGCCAACAGAGCGGTGACCCTTGAGGTTCACAAAGCCCGCCGCATCGGCATTCTTAACGAACTTTGCATTCGTCTCGCTATCGGGTGTCACAAAGGTGACGTTCATTATAGAGCGATCCTGCGGGCGTACGGGATTGCTGAAAAGCTCACTGCCGTCGAGAAATTTATAGAGCAGCGCTGCCTTTTTGCGGTTGCGTTGCCCAAGGGCGGTCAATCCGCCGCCGCGCTCAATCCACTCCAACACTAGCTTGCAGATATAAATACTCCAACAGGGCGGCGTGTTGTACATACTGTCGTTGTCCGCCTGCTCTTTCCAGTTGAGCATAACAGGACAGCTTGGGGCGGCGGCGCCTAGCAAATCATCGCGGACAATGACCACCGTCAGACCCGCAGGGGCGACGTTTTTCTGCGCACCGCCATAAATCACACCAAACTTGCTGATGTCCAGTGGTTCGGAAAGCATACAGCTAGAAACATCCGCAACCAACGGCACATCGCCCGTGTCGGGGATATATGGGAATTTCGTGCCGAAAATGGTGTTGTTAAAGCAGATATGCACGTAATCGGCATCGGAACTGAAGTCCTCTCGGGAAAGCTCTGGTATGTAAGAAAAAGTCTTGTCCTTACTGGACGCCACAAGGCGGATGTCGCCGTATTTTTGCGCCTCTTTATACGCCTTGCCGGAAAACTGCCCGGTTATTACGTAATCCGCTTTGCCGTTTTTCAGCAGATTCAGGGGGACAGCGGAAAACTGCGTGGATGCACCGCCCTGTAAGAACAGAATTTTGTAGTTGTTGGGAACGCCATAGACCTCGCGCAGAAGTTGTTGGGCACCGTAGATAATCTCCTCATAGACCTTGGAGCGATGGGACATCTCCAAAACGCTTTGCCCGCTTCCGTTGTAGTCCAACAAATCTGCCTGCGCCTGCCGCAGAACCTCTAAAGGCAACATGGACGGTCCCGCGGAAAAATTGTAAACTCTGTTCATCTGTGCAACTCCTTTGTGGTTAAGTGGGAATAGTATAGCACAATATGGGTAGACAGTCAAATTTGGGGTGCAAGGGGGGTGGACAAAAAATAGAGCAACCCAAATCTTTATAGTGATGCAAATGCTTTTTTTCGTTAACGGGACGGTGCTGAATAGGTCTGCGGTACTTCATCTTGTACTCGCCGAACTTGTTGTAAGCCTCGACGAAAATGTCCAGAACAGCCTGTAAAGTTTCAAGCGAACGGAAAAAACATCGACTCCGGCGCTGCAATTCCGCGATGAAGCAGCGCAAATCAGTGTTGACAGAAAAACTAGGGGCTTTGCTTTCTTTTACACTGGTATACGTTTAGGTGAGCTTTGCGCCTTAAAATAGAAGCACATAAACTTTGAAACAGAAGAACTCTCCATAGAAAAATTACTGCAACGAATAAAAAATACGGACGAGAACGCCAAAACTAAAACAGTCATAGTATAAAATTTAACTTTAACGACCAGTATCTACGCATTATGGACTTCATAGAGCAGAATAATATAGCGGTAGATAAAGCTGTAAGCAGACAAGTGCCAGTTAAAACGCTGAAAATGATAAACTAAAAATTTTTATAAGATGGTTTGGTTTATGAGGTATGTGATATGTTTATATTATACCATAGACCCTTTTTTTATCCACTCTCGGAACTTACAAGCTGTATTCAGTAGATTAGGGTCTGTCTGAAAAATAAAATAACTTGTCTATTTTGGCTAAAACGGGCTGCAGCATCGTCGAAACTCTTCGGAACAAGAAAGTATTCCTGCGGTTTTCTTCTCCTTTCGCTCCGTTTTACCTCAAGATATCGGGCGTTTTTTAATTTTCAGACAAGCACTAGACAGACAAATTTTGAGAGATTTTTTTGCCAAATAAGGCAAAAACGCAGAAATGATTCGTTTATTTCGAGTATTTTTAACGATGTTTGGCGCATAAAACGCCAAAAAGAGACCCTTTCAAGCTATTGAATGCTGTTCTAATTACCAATATTTTTGCATTGCAAAATTCTCTCCAGTCTGCTAAAATAATGACTAATGGGCTTGTTGAAAAACTGTCTTTCATTTATTTTATCGGATATTTTTCGGTCATATTTCACCTAAAAACTAATTAATATACAAAGTATTTCTTGCGTTTTTTGTTTAATCTAACTAAAAAATCTCTCGATAATAAAAACAAAATCTAGTTTTTCAATATCGCCTTAAGCGAAAGGAGTTTTTTATGTCTGGTATTGCTGAAAAATTTTTGGAGGATTTTAACTCCATAAGTCAAAAAGGGCGGAAAATGTTCTACATAGCCTTTGCCGTTGCCTGTATGTCCGCCATCGTATGTATTGCAATGAGTTTTTGTGCGGGGCGTTATGGGGATTACTTCTTGCTGATGAATTACGCGGAGGATCTTGGTACAATTTCACGTGCTGTTGTGGGGATTTTTGGTATTGCAGGTGTTATTCTTGCGGGTACACGGGAGGAGCAGTAAAGAATAGTTTTTAGCGCGCCAACCTTGAACTTCCTGCCCGCATATGATATAATATATCCATGGAAGAAACACTAAAAAAAATCAAAACCGCCCGGCGCATCGTGGTGAAGGTGGGCACATCCACGTTGACACACGAAAACGGCGGGACAAATCTGCGTCTGATATCTCAGCTTGCGCGGGTCTTAACGGATTTGCACGGCGCGGGCAAAGAAATCGTCCTAGTTACATCGGGGGCGATGGGTGTGGGTGTGGGCAAATTGGGTCTGAAAGAGCGTCCCCGGGATACCCCCACCCGCCAGGCTGCCGCCGCTGTGGGGCAGTGCGTTCTAATGGCGATGTACGACCGTATGTTTTGGGAATTTAACCAGCTCGTGGCTCAGTTGCTTTTGACGCGCCGCGACACGGAAATCCCCGAGAGCCGCCTCCATCTGGAGAACACTTTCAGCCGCCTATTTGACCTGGGTGTACTGCCCATCGTCAACGAAAATGACTCTG